>JALZFS010000151.1 GCA_030861405.1 Thermoproteota archaeon
TAATGAGTTGATTGATATCATAGGATATCTGGGATATAGACATACTGTAATAATATATGTACCAAACCTAAAAGAAGGCCACTATGAGATAGTACGCTCTTGGTACACTACTTACAACATTGTCCCCTTGGAATGGTATGGCCATGAGGACACTTTTTGGGATGCTTAAGAAGGGTACAAAGAGCATCTGTAAAGATATTTTTCATGTGATGTTCAATTCCGCAGGCCATTTCCTCATCCACCTCTATCTTTAGTGCATCCTTCATTAGCACTTCAAGCAGTCTGGTGTTTCTAATCATCTGTCTTCCTATTTGTGCTCCTTCTTCGGTAAGTGTAACCTTGGTTTGGCCGTACTCTACAAGTTTTGAATTGTGTAACTTGCGTAACATTTGCACAACAGACGGTTGTGTGACATTGAGTAACTTTGCTATCGAGCTAACCTTGGCGTCTTCACCTTTTTCTTGAATGTACCAAATAGCTTTGAGGTACATCTCTATATGTTCTGATTCAGCAGTACCTATGAAAAGCTCTTCTCCGTTTTGATGGATTCTGTTTCTGGTATTTGCTATCTGATCAGATATATTGGTGCTAGCTTGCGGTATTCTTACCAAGGTTACCCAAATAATAATAGCCTTTGTACTTCTTAAACAATATGCTAGATGGTGACTGTTCAGAGTAAGATCCATAAAGGTTAATACAAGAAAACCCTTGGAGCTCAGTTTTCACATTAGAGTGCATCTCTCTTCTCCTCGCGGAATCTTCTCTATACAGTGTAGTTTTTTATTACCCCAAAACGCTGTTGCATTCTTGCCAAAGATTGATAAGAGAGATAGGATGACTACTCTAAAAATATCGGGTCGCCTCCAATGAGGATGTGACACTCATATCTATTTCTCATTTCAACATTAGGAAATTTGAACGCCCCGAAAATGGTTTTCAGTAAGACAGGCTTTTAGTTATAGCCCACTATTGCGGCAACATATTTGGTGGTAGCCTTTTTCAGTTCATCTCGGACTGCCCTCGAAATATGCTCTTGGGCCGTAAGACTTGAAAAGTCCATCAATTTTACTCCATCAAGTATGTGAACCTGGGGAGCAAGATCTTTGCCACTTGTAGAGTGCTGCTTAAGCTTGAGTTCGATGCTATCGGCCACCTGCTCTGGGGAACCAGTAAAAATTGCGGCGTTTTCGACTGAAAGTCTTACTCTGCCATACTTATCAAGCACTAGTACCGACTGCTTTTTCGATTTCAAAAAGAGCATTTTTTTGTTCACCTCACAGGCAAATATATGATAGTTATCCGTATCAAAAATGCACTTTACTCCCTCATTTACACCCAAAAGCTCACTTGCAAGGAGTTGGGCTTCTTCCTTCTTTATCTCTTGAGCACTTGCAGTACCAATGTCCAATGAAACGTTTCCCATTGCAGTCACTCGCATAACTGATCGTTCGCTTATGTATTCTGATTGGATCGTTATTGATTCAGGCAATGCGCCTCGCTCTAGAGCTGCGTTTTTCACCTGCTCAGAGAGTGCAGAAATATCCTCAAACTTGGGATTAGCGATAGTCTTTTCTGCCTCCTCATGAATCATTGCTGCTGCAACACCGATAGAGGAGATTACTTCAGCATGCTCTGCAATCTTGTATTGCAGCTGCTGCTTGAGAGCAATGTGAGGCACGAGCACCGATGCGCCCCCACCCCCTCCAATAAGCATCAAGCGCTCTTTCTTTAGCTTGTATTCTTTAGTTACCAGTTCGATCATCTCGAGCACCTTCTTGGAAGAAATGTCAAGAATCATAGTTGCTGCTTGCTCCATGGTGATTCCTAGCCTGTTGGCAAGTATTGAAAGTGCAATCTTCGCAGATGTTTGATTTGCCTGAGCATAATCACCTTCAGGTACAAGCCCAAGCGCATTTGCTGCACACGTGTTTGTTATCGCAAAGCGCTTACCTCCTGCAGACTCGATCGCTATGTAATCAATCGGATCGCCTTCTTTTGGTTTGAAGGTGATAATTTGCCCATCTTCAAGCTCTTCTGGCGATACAAAGCATGAGTAAGGGAGGCCGGCGATATGCGCAGACCTAGGGCCAACGTCTGTTATCTTTCTGCCGGACCACCGCACAAGTGAGCCACCACCAACTCCTGCAACCCGGACATCAAGCGATCGAATGCAGGTAGGATGCTGCATTATTGTGACGTAGCGCACTTCGGGTTTGCCGTCCTTAATCGCACAGACGTTAGTTGATGTGCCACCTACTTCTATAAACACACCATCAATTACTCGTAGATGTAGGAGGGCTCCCGCAACGCTTGCTGCTGGGCCTGACAGGACGGTGACAATGGGCTTATTTCTAAAGGTGCTCATGTCCGTAACTCCTCCGTCACCCTTCATTACTAGGACAGGCGCGGTAATTTTTTCATCTCGCACTGCAGATTCCACAAACATTGCAGTGCTTGTTGACTTAGGCAGGATGCCTCCATTGATTGCCGCAGTAAGCGTCCTTATTTCAAGTCCATAGATGCCAGTTAGCTCGTGACCTGCAGTAGCGGGGATATCAGATCTTTCCATCACGAACCGCTCATTGCTCGGATCGTCTACGCTGTACGCCTCGCTAACCACAATGACTTCAGCATCTTCATTTTTTAATTCAGCTATTGCATCTTCGATTTGTTTATCTTCAAGATACTTTGAAGTATCAAGGAAACGATAGCAAGTACGTAGATATTTGTTTGGTGCAAGCTTAACATCTTTGATATTTGTACGCTTGATCACATTTGATTTTTCCAAGCCGACACCCATACCTATAATTCCGACTTTAGCAGTATCGCCTTCGAGTAATGCGTTGACTGCCTGCGTGGTGCTGTGAGATATCAACTCAATTTCAGAGTTTTGGATGGCATATCTTTGTATCAAAGTTCTAAGGGCCTGAACTATGCCTGTTGAAACACCTTTATCTGAAGAGTGTGTGGTCGGGACAGTGACCTTGCCGATTATCTCACCTGTTATCATCTCAATAGCGACGGCCTTGGTGAATGTACCGCCTACATCGATGCCAACTCTGATTCTCCTGACTTTCAAGAGCGTTAGGCAAGCCTAATTGGTCGATGTAATTTATGTTTTCTTGTACGTATTGACGCAGGTAGATTAGATCAGACTACTGAATTTTGGTTGCTGTCAGATATGTCGTTATATATTTATGGTAATATTCTTTAGCATACTATATAGATGAAGTGCCACGGCAGTTGAGGTTATGGATTATCTCCGTCATAGTCATTATTCTTACAACATTGCCATATCCAGATATTCCGTACTTTAGTCACTTAACCTCGCAGTATTATTCTCTAACACGAAGCAAGAAGTGTTAAAAGACATTTTTACCTAGTAGGTCTATGAACCGTACTTCTATACCTTTGACTTTATTACGGATTTCTCTTTTTGCATTAGGAATGACAGCATCTTGTTTTTTGCCAACTTTAAGCTTTGGCTCTGCCTTTGGACAAACAGAAACGCAGGCGCAGGATGTAAATAACAATAATGCGAATACTCTTAGTAACAATACTGTAACTTACAGCTATAACATCTATAACAATTCAAATAACCAGAAATCACTAATGCGACTACATAATAGTTCGGTCACCTATTACGACAATAATGCTAAAGGGTATCTTGTCTACCCGGAGTTAGCAAACAATACACAACAACAACTGCCAGCAGTAATTATGGTTCATGAATGGTGGGGCCTAAATGAATATATCAAAAACCGAGCAGATATTTTGGCCAAGGAAGGATACGTAGTGCTTGCAGTTGACCTATACCGAGGAGAGGTTGCAACAACTTCTAATCGCGCAATGGAACTCTCCTCTTCTGTTAGAAATAATCCTGCTTCTGCGATTGACAACTTGAGATCTGCAGTCGATTACGTCAAATCACTTAAAATGGTAGATGGCAGTAGAATAGCTTCTCTAGGATGGTGCTTTGGCGGGGATTGGGCTCTGCAACTTGCATTAAACACTTCTGACAATCCACTTGCCGCTACTGTAATTTATTATGGACGTCCCGTAACTGACGCTGCTTCCCTTTCAAATATTCATTGGCCAATACTAGGTATTTTCGGAGATCAAGACCAAGCAATTCGAGTTGAAGCGGTAAAGCAATTTACATCTGCATTAAATGCATCAGGGATTACAAATGAGATTTATCTGTATAAAGGTGTAGGGCATGCATTTGCAAATCCATCAGGCGACAGTTATGCACCAAAAGAGACTGTGGATGCTTGGCAGAAGACGTTAACATTCCTCAAAAGGTATCTTTAAGAATTATTTATTACAGTCTCCGAAGATGAAAGCATCTTCTTTAATCTCTTTCGGACTTATTACATCTGGCTTGTCGAAATAAGCAAGCGCCGGGAGAGGGATTTGAACCCTCGGGACCCTCACGGGTCACAAGCTGGCTGGTGTGATAGATTCCAGGCTTGCGCCCTTCCGGGCTAGGCGACCCCGGCACCATATTCAACTTGCACTAGCCGCTGCATCACTATATTAATGATAGGCAAAGACAAAAGCTAAAAATTAAGGAAGGTTGAATCGATCATTGCTTTTGGCTACCGCTCATGGGCTCTCCGACTATTGTAAGACAGGCAATCATGTAGATTGCGACGACTGTATGTGTCGCTGTCACATTCCAGGCACCATTGAAAACCTTGCAAAGAATATTGCCAAGCTGGACCGCAAGCGACCAGGTATTGGTGAAACTATTTAAAGTTTCTAGAATTCCTCAATACTTTCATTTTCAAGCTTATCCAGGTCGACCTCAGGGGACACCTTTACATTGATGGACTGCTCGCCCTTTGAACGCCATGCCTTTGGATAGGTGCCTGGTCTCATTATAAGACGTTTCATTACAAATGCTATGCCACTTACGTTTTGTTCGATTGCTTCCTTAGTCATAGCGGCCTGTGCTAATCCTACTATCTCCCCCTTCAGAGTATAAACCCCTACGAGCTCGCCCAAACGTAGGTCTTGTGGTACAGCTAACACGCCAGGAACGGCAAGCGGTGCACCATGGCATAATGCATCGACTGCGGTGTCACGCACAGTGATGGCCCTTATGCCCTCTAGACAGTACTCTATCGGGAGAACTATTCTACGGAGTTTTTCATCATCCTTGTTTTCCTTGTACCGCTGATAGGCATCTGCAAGGTCATGTAGACGCACAAGACCATCCTTCTGTTCCGACAGATTGCTCACTCTTGTCCTACGTAGCTCTACCATTGTGGCTCCCGACGATAGCACCTCGCCAACATCATAGATTATCTTGCGAATGTATGTACCTGCTTGGCATAGAGTATGCATGAGCACCAGTCTATCATAATTTTCAAGGTAGTCAAATTCATACACAGTTCTAATGCGTGTGACACGCCGGACAGATGAGCGCTGCGGTGGTCGCTGATATATTTGGCCTGTAAACTCCTGCATCACTTTTCTTACCTTTTCCGGTGAAACATGCGCGTGGAACCGCGCTAGTGCATAGTATTCTTTTGGGCCTAGCAGCAGCACAGAAAGTGCCTTAGTTCCTTCTCCTAGTCCGACTGGCAGAAGACCGGTTGCACCAGGATCCAGTGTACCGCTATGACCTGCCTTTTCTATCTCCAATAGGCGCTTTATCCAGGCTACGACTTCATGGCTTGTAGGCCCAGCCGGCTTATCTACCAGCACTAGGCCATAATACAGGAGAGAGTCTACAGGTCTATGATCCGGGTAATGGCCATACTTGTCATTGGTGACATCGTCATCTATTCTTGCAAGGTTCTCTAATTGTGCTAGCATCATATACTGCTATACTCATCCATATGCCGCCTAACTATTAATTTGGATATTTCGATAATAGAATCAAGAGATAGTCTATCAGTGTTAAGCACGTAATCAAAAATAGTCAGATCCTCTCCGAAGCGAAAGCCGTACAGTTTGTAATATATCTTTTTATTCTCCTCGTCCCGGAGTTTGACTATTCTTTCTGCTTCTGCATAGCTTATGTCGTCCCGGTTTGCCATCCTCTTGGCACGGTTTTCAGCCGAGCCCCTAAGCCAAAGCTTGATAATGACGGAGTCCTCCTGTATAAGCCAAGGCAGTGTGTAGCTTGTAATGATGGCACTGCCTTTCTTCACTATCTGAACTAATTTCATGTCTACTTTTTTGTCAAAAGAAGGATCTGACTTGCGCTCCTCCATGAATTTTTTTGCCTCAGTAGTGTCCCACCAGTCATCTCTTTTAGTAGAATAGCCCTTCTCTTCGGCAAGCAACTTTAGTATATCGCCCCCATTGTAAATGACTAGGCCAAACTCTTCTGCGAGCTTGCTGGCTACAGTAGTTTTTCCGACAGCAGGCCAGCCTGAAACTACAATGCTAAATGATTTATTGGCTGCCATCATGTTAGTATGCCATGGTTGGCATGCTTGTCTTAGTCACCTTAGATATTATGCCGCTGAACGCAAACGATGTTATCAGGAACCACCCCCACAGGTATACCTCCCCAGGTAATTGACAAGGACCTTTATGAGCGGTGCTCCCGTCGGAATTTATTATTGGATGACCATTTTCATCAAGCCTTGGCTGGGTGTCATTCTGAACATTTGCGTCGCTGCATGTTATCCAGGGAATGTATATAGGCGATATTGCCACCGTTCCGCCAAATATTGTAGGAAACAAAAAGATCCACAGCATAAATGACGGTATCATATAGATAAACATCGGGCGCATTTGCTGCTGCTGCATCTCAAGGGCCATCTTGTTGACATATGCCTGCCTTTTCTTCAGTTCCTCAATTCTGGCTTTATCTTGTTTTTTGATCGCATCAGTGTATTGCTTGCGCCATTCGTTTGTCTCCCTCATAACTCTGTTCATCTTTTCAATATCTGTGGTCTTTTTACGCAGCATCGCAAATGCAAAATTCATACCAACTGATATAGTGAGTGCAACGATGGTGGCAGTGAAAAGGTCGGGAAAGATTGGATGCGTTGTATATTGAGGATGGAACAGTTGCATTATTAGATCGGAGAGATTCATATTTTATTATCTCCTAACAATATCCTTGCTATATCTTCTGCCGCTTTGCTCACCTCACTATCGTTGTTCATAATGATTGCAAATGGTGTGCCGGTCAAAATAGAGCAAGAGGCCACCATAGCTTGCGATATATCAAGCTCCTTTTGGATATTTTCTTTGGAAGCGATGTCGCGCTCGCGTGTCTTGTCCATTTGGCGTCGCTTTGCTATCTCAATTGCATCTGCAGCAACCATGATCATGTTTGTTGGCTTCATTATGCTTAAAAGTGTCATCGGAAGCCCGGGGTAATATCCCTCCTCTGTGTTGATGAAAAGATGAGTGTCGATTAGCACTATATCGTCCTTCATTTCTGTGATACGTTGTGCAGCCATCTCCTGTAGTCTTCGCTGATGTTCGACAGGCATCCTGCGCATCGCATCCCGATTATGGAGTCCCATCTTTTTAGCCTCTTCAAACATGACTGTCCCGAAGACGACCACTGTGGTTTTGCGTTTTTGGTTTAGTATCTCGGTCGCACGGCCAATGACAGTGGTCTTGCCCACGCCTGGAATGCCTGCGATTATTGCACGCTTACTTTCTGCCAAGTAGAGCCGCCAGACCAGGGAGGTAGTTGTCAACCTGTTCTTTAACCAGTGTCTGGTAGTAGCTCACCATGATGTTGACCATTAACAGAATTCCTGTTCCACTACCAAAGACATTCAACACATCTGAAACACTAGCAAGAAGCCCAATGATGACTCCACTGATTATAGTCAGTGAAGGGATATATCTATTGAGCAGCGTTTCCACGGAACCTTCCGAACGCCTGAAACCGGGTACTTGCACATCGGCATCAAGGAGATTACGCGCCGCTGTTTTTGCAGACAGGCCACCAAGCTCGACCCATAACCTTGAAAAAACGGTAACGATACCCGTCAGGAATATGACATATACCACTGCCCTTATTGGATCGGCCATGACTACGTCAAGGCTCCTCGGGGATGTGAGATAATACAATATTCCGCCCGTAGGTGTTGCCCGACCTCTCCCAGAGTTGGGATCAAATTGAGCGATCCAGTTGAATGCAGGATTTTGATTGTTAGGGTTATAGTTTGCCCACAGCATCTGTCCCATAAATACTGCATTGGCAATGAGTGCAGAAGCCAATATGACAGGAATCACGGACGTATAAAGCAACTTGATTGGATATACTGCTGTAAATCCCCTGTATTTTGTAGAAACTATTGGAACATCGACGTGTATTCCTTCAATATACACGAGCACAAGTATGACCCCAATTGTCAGGGCAAGGGTAAAGAGGCTTGGAAGCTGTCCTGATCGGAAGATAGCATCTGCTCCATGGCCACTAAGAGAGGCATCTATTCCAAACGGCAATAATCCGACGGGGCCATCATTTGCTGGAGCTACGCTGAATGTGTTCCAAAGTATGGTTGAAGCTATACCTGCCATGATGAATAGACTGAGACCAGAGCCTATGCCCCATCCCTTCTGTACAAGCTCGTCTAGCAGCATAACGATAAGACTAGCACCAATGAGCTCAGTAATCACTACATAGATAGCGTAGGGATTTTCGCCGGAAGTAAGCGGTCCATAGACACTACCGCCGTATAGACTGCCTTCTGCTACAATTACTATTATGGTGACTATCTTTGTTGCCGAAGTAAAGAGTGACCTATCGTCTGGATTCTTAAAGTCTAACTTGACTAAATTTGAACCTTTTAGCAATTGCATAAGCAAGCCTGCTGTAACTATTGGTCCAATTCCAAGCTCCATCAATGTTCCTTGCTGTGCAGCAAATATCACACGTGCAAAAGCAAGAAAGTCAAAGCGTGGGTCTGA
>JALZFS010000152.1 GCA_030861405.1 Thermoproteota archaeon
TTATTATTATTGTCCATAGTAGATAAAGTTTAAAGCTAGTTCTTTAGTAATATAGCGTGGCTGCTAAGAAGAAAAAGAATAAGGCTGGTCAAACCAAAAACAAGAAGAAGAAAGCCAAAAAGTAGTAAGAGCGTTGTTACTAATTCAACAATATGTTGATGCATGGTGGCGTTGAGCATTGTTGTTGCTAGCCTCGACTCTAGGGCGTGGCCTGCATGTACTAATAATGCTGCAGTTTGATCGACCATTACCATTTATTTTATGTGTAATGGTATCTCTAATAATAGATGATTGGCCCTCCTCATACACTTTCAATACCAGTTTACGCTTACAAATTAGGTCACGTTGTAGGACACCAGCTTACATCTCGAACAAAGATCAAATTAGTAAATGTGAGAAAATGGCATTTTCACTTATTGAAGAAAGGCGGCCATCCACTAACTGAATATGACATTATTATCAACGATCCACTTGTGCTGGATTTTCCACATGTGGAACAAGCAGGAGATGATGTTATGCAGAATAGAATTGGTGACTTTATCCTTGCAATCAACCAACCTAGAATTGAAAGGAATTATGCTGTGCCCTGCTTCATTAGAACTTTCAGAATATGTCAGGTTGACTAATGAAGGAGGAATAAAGAAGCAAACAAACGCAGTGTTGGAAATGGGGCGAGCAGAACAGCTGAACGTAATTTGTGTCGAAAATAATTTGAAGATGATAGATAAGCTTAACAGGCATAGTTATAAGCGTAAGAATATCACTAAGAGCGGCTCTCCTAATAGGATAAATAATTTGATAAAAGTACTTTCAATTTATGAGTCCGAGTTTTATGCAAGAGATGAAAAGGAGCTAAATAAGGTATCTAAGTTCAGAAGCTTTTCTATTGTCACTGAGCTCGCTATTAACTGGGACACAGAGGTCACTAACCGAGATGCCGAGTTCAAAAATTTAACAGGCATTCCTATAAGAAAGGCACAAAACTTCAGAAAGATGTATTATCGCTCAAAGCATAGTGATGATAATGACATAAAGCACCGAGAATATATGAAACTGCAGAACGTTAGATTAAGCCAACTCATATACTACAGATCAAAAGCCAATGCAGCTCTTCTCAAACGCCTCAGAAGCTTGTAAACACTGGATGCCGAGGGGAGTATTTTGACTACCACAAATCATTTTTCTACAGTCGAATAATTTAATTTTAATGTGCATAGTAATATCGAGTGTCTCTGATCATGGTCATCACCTATTCGTTCATGTACGCCATATCACAGATGTAAAACGTGCAACCTGCTCTGATCACGTCTCACCGACACAGGTGGGGGAGAGTATTTTCACTCGGATATGGCTTTTTGGTGTAATGGAAGGGGACACGTCACTTCTAAAAAATTATTATCACATATCAGCAGCAGTGATGAATTTTGTTCTCAAATAATGCTTTGCAGGAATTCCTTCAACTTGCCTTTAAGCTGCAATTCTATAAAAGTCTGGTAGCATTTGTCCTCCTCCATACACACATAGGTCCATGCTGCAGCTGGCCTAACCTTACAAATTAGACAAATACCCCGAGCCACAAGGTCTTCACTTTTCATCTAACTTCTAGCAAGACTTTCTTTCTATTTGAGGAAGTTAAGGTTTTCTCATTGAGACTCTATATGAAAGTACAAGAGTTTGTATGAGTTATCCTAGTGGAAACACAGACGCCCCTCTCCCAAGGGTGCTCGTCAAGTTAGCTGGCGGAAACTCCAGTCGTGTTATTAGCGGTCAATTTCGGACGATGATCAAATTTTTAACCACTACTTCTCCCAAAATGTAGAATACGATTCATTTGGTACCAAAATAATTTTCACCCCTTTCTAAATCCTTGATTGAGAACGATTATCACTCTCCCACATTTCAAAAGGCTAGCAAAGTCTTACCTGTTACCGGACAGTTTTGCGGCTATATTGTTTTTGCCTTGTTATCTGGTTCCACCAAGGTTTTAACGAAATCAAGTCCATATTTAGTTGCATGTTGATAGCTTCTATCAGCAATGTTAGGTTCAAAGCTAATGTATCTAGCATAACCAATTTCATTAAGGCTTTTTACAATTGCAGAAAAATCAATATGGGCAAAGCCGGGCATC
>JALZFS010000158.1 GCA_030861405.1 Thermoproteota archaeon
GAGTTGTTAACTATTTCAAATACTAACCCAGCAGCCATCAGCTTCTTGAGAATCTGTTTAGGATTCTTGAAGTCTATCTTTCCTGTAGATTTGTCAATATACATGTATTTGTTATCCATATGAAAAAGAATGGCAAATACAACACTAGAAACAACAAAACCCGTAAGAACCGTCGCCACTGAATTAACCAGATCATCCGGAGTGTATGCAGAATATACCTCCGCTAGTATTGCACTAATAAAGAATCCTGCGGCACCTGAAATTATCATATTCTTATTAAGCTGAAGAACATATCTGTGATTATGGTAAAAAGCTGCTAGCCTGCTCGTGACTTTGATATCAAATCACTAACTTATTTACTTCTTTTATTAATACTAGTACTAATGTTTATCCTTATTCTTTTCTCTATCTCTTTTTTTAATACTCCTCTCTCCGATAAAGCGCAGATAGACAAAGTCTGAGGTTTTTCCTGGTGGGGCATAAATTGTCAGATAGAAGTTTGTAAAATTCCTACTATCAAGCCATGATGTATGTCTCACTCAAATGGCATATCTAAAGTCTGAGTTAGTATGTGAATTAATACTTCTATTTTCTTCGAACCTTCGTTTGTTGACAGTGATGGTGGAAGTTGCAGCAAAAGAGCTAAATCTTGTGGCGAAGAGGGCTCATCATTCCGAAAATTAGCGAAGTTCCTTTTCAGGATCTGCGAGGTGTTTTTGATCGGTTATAGATATACTTCAAGAGATGTTGGGAGACGAGGTAACAGGAGAGAGTGAGATAGTGTCTATTTGACCGTACATCGAACGTGATAATGTGTGCAAGATAAAAAGAAGAAAATGGTAGCGGAGACCAGCAATCAGCTTGGGTTTACCACATCTAATACAGCAGCAACAGTTTTCTCTCTGCATACAGTAGATGCGATAATGATGGATCCGTTCAGATCATTTCTTAATTAGTGGAATAAAAATCAGAGAATGTCTTTTCCTTTAACTTCAATTTATTTCACAGATCTTGAAGGTACTTCACTTGCTCTGGCAATTGTTCGCCAACTATCAATGGGCTATGCCATGTTGATAACACCTGCTTAGCCTTGAATTTAGGGCTTTTTTTGATGTTTCATAACGCATGAGTTTATCTCAAAAACCCCAGCTTACCTTATGGAGAGGTTTTACCTTGACGAAGGGTGCCTCCCCTTCCTTCCATGGATCTTCTCTAACCCAGTCAAACTTTTGATGAAAGATGCTGTAGAGTTTTTGGAATTCCTCTCCTCTTTCGACGAATTCCACAATTCCTTGGATGATAATGGCTTTGTTGTCCACAGAGGAATTGTAAACATCAACCACCAATGCGCTCTTTTTGTTCCTCGCTAAGTTTCTGTACTTCCTTGTGTCATAGTCCGTGGCAAAGTAAAAGAAGCCATCATCATCAAATACAAAGTTAACAGGAGTAATATGTGGTTCATCATTTTGTGACGTAGCTACTCTGCATACTTCATGGTTCTTGAGGAACCTTTTCTCAGCCTCGGGAAACTCTACTACTGTTGGGTTAAAGCCGCCCTCTCCACTCTTCCGAGCCATTAGTGTACCCCGTATGCAATAAAATTAATTAATGATACCGGCATGGCTCCTATTAACTGTCTTTGGCGCATTTTATAGTGAGACGGTTTTGCAGCCAAGACGATAAATACTTAACACTAAAGCAAAAAGAAAACTTTAAAGCTGAAGACTTTTGTAGTAACTGCGAGTCTTCTCTAGGAACCATTATCGGTGCGGGAGCCACCGAACCCACATCGATTTTGAGCTGAATCTGCAAAAGTTTATAGCTATACTCGGCATTATTAGTCACAGAAAAAGAAAGAAGATGAGAGGCGAAAAAATCGACAGATCTTTACCCCAGGAGAAAGCTTTGAGTTATTTTCTATGCAATAAGAAGTCCAGCGGCTAGAGGTCCTTATGAAAGAAAGTTGCTTGGATTCTTGAAAAGAGCTTCAGGCACTGTCCTTTCATCAAAGGACATAATAATTCTAACAAGACAAACTCATGCAGATAGACAGGAATAAGCCTACAGCGAGAGGCATATGTGAAATAAATAATGTCAGAATCAGTAAATATTTTCAATGCAAGCCTCGGCGTCCAGCTATCAGGAGTGTTTCGTTACTAATGCTTAACTGGCCTTTGGAGTCAGCAAAAGATCTTACCTCATCTAGAATATCTTTTCTTATTTTATCTTGTTTTTCCTTGGAAAGAAAGGCGGCTGAAGGAGTATTAGCATTTGTAATTCTACCCTTAAAACTGCCACTAGTTTCGTAGGCAAAGTCAAAATAATCTTCAGCTGAATCAAAGTGATACACAACAGGTAGTGCTTCAACCTTTGTTTTCTGAAATCCTATTTCAACGAATAGCTTTTCCAATGCTGAGATATCTGACAGCTTAAATGGGTTGACCGCTGTTGGAAGAGGAGGAACCTTCAGTCTGTCCAGAACTAAGGAGGGTATCTTCATGAATGGAACTTTCTCAGGTCCTGACCATACAGCTGCAACAAAGATACCTCTACCTGGCAATAGAGCGTCAACTATTTTGCTCAGGAGGCTATCTAAATGTGCAAAAAACATCAATCCCAATTTGCTTAGAATGGCATTAAACCTTGACGATGGAAACTGCATTGTTTCAATGTCGCTTTCAACGAATTCTACAAGGTTCTCGAAGCCTTGCTCCTTTGCCCGTCTTCTTGCAATAGCAAGCCTCTGCTGGGACAGATCGACTGCCAAAATATACCCTGTTGGCTGAACAATTTTTGCTGCATCAATTGCAGGATCTCCTATTCCGGTTGCGATATCTAAGACATTATCGCCAGCTTTTATACCTGCCAATTGCAGCATCCTATCGGTAACATGTTGGCTAGCCGCTTGGGTGACATGTAACCATTTTTCTAGTCCCTCTGCAGAGACATCCCATAGCTTCTGCCGCTCCTCTATGAAATGAGCATTATTTTCGTTCTCCAAGACTAATATTACTACCTACCCTCCATAGATTAGCGTGCTATTAAACCGTACGACAACATCAGTCCTGTTAACTTTTTGTTGTCTGAGGTAATAGTCAAGGACTTCTTTACAGTTTAGACCCGACAAGCAGTTACAAGTAACGGCTAGTGATAATCCCTGTCCCAGGGATATCGGCTGATAGTTTGTTTCTTCTGCTCCCTCTCTGTAGTTATTTGATCCTCTATCTTGGCGCCACTCAACAATTTTGCAATCCTGTCTAACTCACTTGGCCATTTTGCTCTTCAGAGCAATGGGTTTAGATTTCTCCTCTAAGTAAAGATAGAATTTGGAATTTCGATATAGCAAATTTACTTATTTTTTGCATTTAGTTCAACTAAATTTCCTGGAGAAAATGAGCAGATTGCATTTAGCACTAGACCAGGCTAAAAAACGCCACCCGGCATATATGTAATGAATAGCGATGGCATTGGTCAGATGAGAATCGATGCAGAAAAAGGTTATAATGAACGAGGTAATAGTCCTATGCTATAATTACTTCCTGGCTATTAGTCTGTCTCCCAAGGATTATCTATGACAAAGCACCAAGTTCCATCCGCTTGTTGACGCAGAACGTCTGCAGATTTGTCAGCCATATAAACAAGTTTACCATCAAGTCAAGTCCAGTTCCAGTAAATGACCATTCACTAGCTACAAGAGGAAGATCACTTGCTTGAAGTACCCTCTTGCTTTGATGTCCAACTTGCCATTCATGTCAATGAAAACTACGTAGGCTTTGGCGTATAGTTTCCAGACTTTTAGCAAGTTGTTCTGGTTGAGACGCAAAACATGCATCAGTTTCACAGAGCATCATGAGAGAATCTAAATTCCAGTATTGATGCCTTCGGCTACTGAATTGAGCACTTCTTCCAGTGTCATTTCTTGGACATACATCTGTCTTGTAAAAAGTAGTGCTTCAACAGCACTAATGCTCTGCTATTCTTTGAAACTGTCATCCTTGTTGGATAACAGAGAACAAAAGCAACTATATCCATATTTAGTGCTCTTATTCTTCCTACAGAAGGAATAATGCATCCTGAAGCGATGTTTGAATTCAAATCTAATTTCTGATAGAAGATTAATCTTGTTCTTGTTCAATCCGCCTCCTCTTCCTCAGTCTCTGAACTTGTAGTATAAGTAAAGCTTGGCACTAGTGCAGCAGATGGGCCAAAATTGTGTATGGTGAATGGATGGAAGAGATTTAAGACAATAAACAAACAGCGATTGATCATTTGCTCTGATCCTCACAGAGATGAATACGATACTTGTGTCGTAAGGCATGATAGTCGGCTTGGGTGTTGCAGCGTGAGAGGTCATCATGCGGCGTCGGACCCCGGTTTTGTACGACCCATGGTGATAAAAGATTATTAATACACGACTTTGCATCTAATTCAAGTCTATCGCTGCTCATGCAAGACGTATTGGAAAGACCAGTCAGTTCGTATATGCACAGATTAGTTGTAATTTTGGATGAAAACGCGAATGTGTCTTCAGCGGTCAAGCAAATGCACTCTCATAACGCAGATACAATTATAGTATTAAGAGGTGATACACCAGTAGGCATAGTTACAGATAGTGATATCATCGACAAAGTAGTCATGAGGGGTGAAGACTCCGATGATGTTTTTCTCAAATCAATCATGTCTGCGCCGCTTGTCACCATTTCACCAAAAG
>JALZFS010000016.1 GCA_030861405.1 Thermoproteota archaeon
TTGCCAGACGCAATAATGTACGTTCCAAGTTATCTGATTGCCGCAGCTCGCGCTGTCGAGCTTGATCATCATATACAGAACAGGTTTGGAGAAAACTGGTGGACAGAAGCAGAAGCTGGAAAATACATTCGGGAAATAGTAGAGCCTGGTGCTGCAATAGATTTGTCGACGTTTTCAAGGCTTGACAGCAGTCTCTTTATAAATGAAATTACAATAGTCGAGAGGCACGTACTGTCGTAAATTTTTATTCTTGCATAAAGCATTTTTAGCGTGGACAAGCGATGACTAGATAGCCCTGCTGAATTGGTGAAGTAGATCTTGAGTAAGGAGTTTGTCCACTCTTTTCTCCTACAAAACTTGATAAATGGCTAGTGAGCTGCCATATATTTACATTGGTTCAGATAGAGACTACGGCTTCATTGGAGAGCTTTAGGAAGTTTATTATTATAAGCACCTGCAGGTCCTTTATACCGGAAAGTTACCTGCGGGATTATGAAGTATTCCCAGAGCGCGAAGAAGGACCAGGTGCAATCTACATCGAAGCTGCAGATAAGGTCACATTGAAGAAAATAAGAGAGATGACATTTGTGAATGCAAAGGAGATCCTTGGGATTATCTATTCTTCAAAGAGCGGCAATACTCAGCTAAAGTGGAGGCAGACACGCAGGCGAATAGGGAAGGTACAGGGCATTGCATCACCCAATGCCTTAGTCAACCTAGTCGAATCCGGAGTGCTAACACAGGAATGGGTTGACAACTATTTGAAATTAGTCCAAAGCCAACACCAGCAGGGCCAAGATTCCTCCTCTGCTGTAACTGCAAGCGAAAAGACAGCATGAAAGTAAAGCCAAGTGGCACATCAAACAGCGTATTTGTTGCAATTCCTGAAGATGCAGATGACCTGTTTATACTTCGACGATTAGTAGAGACTGATGATCGTGTCACTGCAGATACTACCCGTCTTATCAAGCAGGTCAAGGAATATGGCCGACCTGACAAAGGTGAGCGCGTGAAGTTGCGTGTTGCTATTAAAGTAGAACATAGCAAGCTTGACTCAGCAGTGGATAGGCTTAGAATATCTGGAATTATTATGGACAGCAACAACGAGATGGTGCCAAAAGGAATGTATCACTCCCTTTCCGTACACATAGGCGACATAGTAACAATAGATAAGGGCAGAGGGTGGAGGGACCACGAGCTTCAACTGTTAAAGCGATCTGCCCCAAACACCAGCTTTATTCTGGTCGCAATTGATACACAGGAAGCCGCTGTTGCCAAGGTCCATGGCACAAATGTTAAAGTAATTCCGACTATATATTCTGGTCAAAGCGGGAAGCGCTACCAGGTTAAGAATCCTAATATCGAGACATACTTTGTAGATATTGCCAACACTATTTCCTCAGTAATTGGCAAAGATGACCGGGTCATCATATTCGGTCCCGGTGAAACTAAACGCAGATTCCTCAATGTATTGGTGAACCGACATGATTTTCTAAAAGATAGGGTGCAGGTTATTGATGGCATTGATGTTGCGGGTGAGGATGGGATGTTCGTATTCCTGCGTTCGGAAGCAATGAAGCAGGTTATGAGCTCCACTAAGCTTGCTGCAGTGTCTTTAATACTAGATAAGGTAATGTTGATGGTGAACAGAGGGGAAGCAAAATTTGCAATAGGTATGAAAGAAGTGTCGCATGCAGCCGCATTAAAGGCAATAGAATCTATTGTCTTCTCAGACTCCATTTTCAAAGCTGCAAATGAAGAAGAGATAATCAAGTTGCTTAACATGATTGAAAGCTATGGAGCAAAGACGTTTGCTGTCGATTCGTCGACAGATATTGGTTTGCGGGTCTCCTCACTTGGTGGCATCGTGGCGGTTCTTCGCTATTCAATACGCTGATTCGGTATTAAGCCACGAAAGATACCGATTTGATACGTCGCTCATTTTAAGCACTACTATCTCAGGCACTTCATAGGGGTGTAGCCTTGCAATTTCTGTTTTAAGCTTCTCCGCCGATCTTCTGGTTGTCTTGAAGAGCGCGATAAATTCAGGCTGATCTTCTATCTTGCCATGCCAAGAATAGACAGATCTAACCTTCGTAAAATTGACGCAGGCGCAAAGCTTTGCGCTGACGACCTTATTGGCAACTTCCGCAGCCACTTCTTCCGTTGGAAATGTTGACACGATTATAACTCCAGTTCCAGTCCCAGCCATATTTACATATATTTGCTAATGCAATTAAAATTATTCCTCTATCATCTCGCAAAGGGGGTTGGCCTTCATAACTATAAACTCATGATTTGACATATTCCTTGACATTACTTTTTCAAAGTCTGCCTTCGAACATGCAATGACAATGGTTGTCTTATCTGTATGATATAGGTCAAAACCTGGCCCTTGGTGATGATCGACATCACTAATGTAATCCTTGACCTTTGTCTCAAAGGATGATAGCAGCTCTATTCTATCTCCCCTCATCTCATGTGGATCGATTGTCCATGCTATGGCTACTTTTGTCCTGCTAGCCTTTAGGTCGCGCTTTTTAAGTGTCGCACGTATCTGATCAATAAGGAACTTGAGGTATCCCTCTATTCCTTTAATACTGCCGTTGACAAGGTACATCAGTGGGCCAGTGCCGTCAAGCGAGGATCCGATTATTCTAAGGTCGTAGAGACCACTTGTTATCTCATCTATGTAAAGGTCAGAGAACTTACCGCGCATTAATTCACTTCGGGTATTACTGTCGGCTGCTTTCTTGCAGATTTCTAATATACTGGCGATCCCAGAGTACTGGCTCAGTGTCTTTATGACATGCACCATCTCAGCTGAATTGACATCTACGAAATTCAGTTGGCGGCGGGTGTCTGGATCGTAGAGCATCTTGGAAATATGATTGTCGTGCTTAGACTTCACTGATCCTATGAGAGTCTCGGAAGTCGCGGCAATAGTGCTCATAGGGAGGTAATAGTATGAAACATCCTTTTCGACGCTCATCCCTGTCAGGTGCTCTATAAGAGCGATATTTTCATTGTTACCACCCACTCCCGTTGGAAGCATATAGATAAGTGAAGCACCACGTTTGAGTGCCTTAATAGCATCCTTGAACTTTGTCATAATATCGCTTTTGACATCTGGTCCAATCTTCCTTATTCTAGGTGCGAAATAGACGTAAGAAGCGTTGCTTATCGCAATATCAACAGGCTGTAAGTCAAGGAGAGGTTCATCTTCCATAAGCGAGCTTACATTTGGGTACGTTCTTGCTATATCCGGCTTGAGCAAGATTGCCATTCTGACGGATTCATCGATTAGCGAAACTCTGGAGCCGTTAACGGCTATTGAGGAGGCTATTCTATACCCCTCAGTGCTTAAGCCATATACTGCAACAGAGGCAGTAGTAGAGGAAAAAGTAGATGACGTAGTGTTCAAAATGTAGACTCAGCTCCCCCTTTCATCCCTAGCTATATCCATCATGTGCTCTACAAAAGGTTTTTCCATTGGTTTCAACTAGATTGAATATTTGAAGATCTGGTTTGATATTTTAACGCCAAAGCAGGTGATGTTTTTCAAGCATGCTGTAATCTTGCTACGCAATTCTGGTCATGAAATTATTTGTACCTCGAGAGAGTACCGAGAAGCAATCGAGCTTGCTAGGATCAAAAAGCTAGACCTTACAGTCATCGGAAGTCATGGTGGGGCAGACAGGTACGATAAACTCCGGGAAAGTGCTAACAGGACATACAAGCTCGCTGAAATGATAAGGCGCTTTGGACCGGACATAGCAGTTTCCTTCTCCTCACCGGAGGGCTCACGAGTAGCTTTTGGCCTTGGGATCAGGCATATTGGGTTTAACGATTCGCCTCATGCAGAGGCAGTTGCAAAGCTTACAATACCTCTGACAAGCAAGCTATATTGCCCCTGGGTGATACCCTACGCTGCCTGGTCAGGTTATGGCATAGCAAAGAAGAATATCATACAATACAGGGCCCTTGATCCGGCAGCATGGCTCAAGCACGATGACGCGCCAGAAACCGATCAGCCGAAGGAGAACAAGAACATGATTCTTGTTCGATTAGAAGAAAGCAAGGCATCATATATTGCGGACAAAAAGGTTGGATCTGCAAAATTGATCGACAGCCTTATAAACGAATTATGGCAGTCAGCCAACATTGTGGTCCTCTGTAGATACGAAGACCAGATAACAGAAGTAGAATCATACTATGGTGATAAAGTGCGCGTGGTAAAGGACGTAGTTAATGGGACTGAATTGATAAAGTCTAGCCAGCTTTTTATTGGAGCAGGCGGCACGATGACCGCGGAGGCAGCGCTACTAGGGAAGCCTACAATCTCGATAGCACCAATACAATTCTATATAGAAAATTACCTTATTAAGACAAGGTTGGTCAAGAGGGTAAGCAATTCTAGGTCGCTTGTAAGGCTTTGCATGAAAATGATTTCTGACCACAAGTATGCGCATGCACAAAAGAAAATGGCTGCGCAGATCCTTGGAGGCATGGAAGACCCCACAGAAAGGATGATACGTGCCTTAAGATTATAAGTACGTTACAAGTAGCTGGAATTACGCCCGGAAGCCCGGTAGAGGAAAATTCCTTTTCCACTGAATGTAGCGGCCAAGCATAGGGGCCTTTGGAGCCCTTGACCCCAGTTCGAATCTGGGCCGGGCTACTATAATTACACATCCTCCGTCAACAAGAGTGGTTGTTATTTCAGTGATCTCCTAGATAAGAGATGTAAAATCGTGACTGCAGTTACATATCATTCTTTGAATTGCTTCAATTGCTAATATTTTGGCGGGTTTTGTATAATCATAGATGAAATAAACACCATTATGGTAGGGAGCAATCTAAGGATGGTTCTAAGCAGACTAGCATTGAAATGAATAGAGACTTAATACGGGCATGTAAACTACTATCCGAAACAACCATGTCAAAAGACGAGGACTTCCACTTTATAATAAAGTAGACTACATTTTTTTCGAAGGCTACAATCCATCCTCATTAATGACTGAAATAGCTAATTAAGGAATCTGATTACAAAGAAAGGGGCACTTGAGATTCTAATGCCGCTATGCTGCTCAACCAATCCAGTCAAATACAAAAACTCAAAGAGACATTAAAGGGCTTAAGCAGCAAGACACTAGCTTACAGGTTACAGGAAATGATTGCAGATCTGCAAAGTAATACTTGTCTGCCTTAAGCCGAGCGTCACGAATTGGCAATAGTGTAGCAACATTATCACTTAAAGTTACTTCAAGTCCATGCTCGCCATCATGGATACCCGCTTTTGCTCCATATGCTGACTCATTCTAATGACCAATAACTACAGATATGCTCTCTCATTGCAGATGGTCGCCATTCAGAGTCAGCGTAGCTTCGGCGTGCGCAAATGCTGGTTGCAGCATCGTGGTGGCGGATGATAGTACGATATTGAGAGCAGCAATTCGTGGCCAAACAGATAACATTTTTCTCAGATTCATTAGAAAAGATGATAGTTGTGGATAATCTAAAAAATAGTTGCAGTCCAATTTGGACTATTCTAATTCAGAGCGTATTCATATAAAATTCCAGCTTTGATAAAGGGAGGGTTACCGTTTTCACAATCACTGAGGCACAGGACAGCTGCAGCCAAACTGATGTACCCGCCGCTGAAGGCAGAAAAATAATAAATCATTAATGACTGACTCTCTTGAATTAAGAACAAAAATCGAGGGAGTAGTATACTATGAAGAGGATGAAGGTGTATATGACAAGGCACGTTCCGGAGCCAGCTCTTTCTATGCTCTCAACTAAATGCCATGTAATTGTAAACCAAAAGCCTTGCCCGCCAAGCCGGAGGGAGATATTGAAAAATGTTGCTGGCACGGCTGGCATCCTGTGTACGCTGACGGACAGGATAGACGCGCAAGTGATGGATGCAGCAGGGTCGAATCTTAGAATAGTCAGCTCATATAGTACTGGTCTTGAACACATTGATGTGAAAGAGGCCACAGCAAGAGGCATCTATGTGACTTACACTGCTGATATCCTTGCTGAAGCAACAGCCGACCTAGCGTTTGGTCTCATCCTTGCCTGTGCCCGCAATATTGTAAAAGCGGATAAATATGTACGCGATAAAAAGTGGAGGATTGCATGGACTCCCAACCTGATGCTTGGATATAATATACACGGAGCGACCCTGGGTATTATTGGGCTTGGTACCATAGGGGCGGCACTGGCGCGTAGGGCAAGAGCGTTTAATATGGAAATCTTATATTACAATCGTAATAGGAAGAAGCGACAACTTGAATCAGATCTGGGGGTCGAGTATGCACAGCTTGACAAGCTGCTTACTCAAAGTGACTTTATATCCATACATACTACACTAAATAATGCCAGCCGTCAAATGATAGATACAACAAAACTACGATTGATGAAGAAGACTGCGTTCTTGATAAACACAGCAAGAGGGCCGGTCATAAAAGAAGCCGATCTTATTATGGCCCTCAAGAATAACCAGATCGCCGGTGCTGGACTCGATGTGTTTGAAACCGAGCCTCTTCCTACATCAAGCCCACTCTTGAAAATGAAAAATGTGGTACTATTACCTCACATTGGAAGCGCAACATATCAGACCCGGTTCGCAATGGCTGAAGTAGCTGCAAAAAATGTACTTGATGTTCTAGCAGAAAGAGAGCCTAATTCTAGGTTTCTGGTAAATGCTGAGGTAAAGAAGGTACGGCCGTCGTAAGATCCTTGTTTTTGCCTGGCTTATATACGAGTTCCCCTCCAATTATTACTTATTTGATTCCCACTCTTTCTTCTTTCTCTCGTATTCTGCACGGCTGTACGCTGGCCTCGCAGGGTGGCCCATTACCACAGTATCTGGTAGGACATCCTTCGTCACAACCGAAGCCATAGCTACCACGCTGTTCCTGCCTACTCGAACACCCGGTTTGAAAACTGACCTTCCGCCTATTATTGCACCATCCTCTACTATTACTCCGACCATCTTGGGGCTCATAGGGTAAGGGTCATTTGTAAATACGGCTGCAGGGCCAATGAAAACATTTTTACCAATTACTGTCAGCGGAGGGATGTAAACAGATCCTTCAATTCTAGTATTGTCGCCTATTCTGACCCTGTAATCGACATGAGTGAGGGAACCTATCATGACGTTATCGCCTATTTCAACTTCGGCTCCAAGATATGCGAAGTGCCATATCTTGACATTCTTCCCAATCCTTGCACTTTTATCCACATAGTTTGTGACGCCGGGTCGAGCAGTATAATTTGTCCCCATTGTTTCACAGATGCCATGGATTCCCTTGCTTTATAACCTTCTGTGGAATTTTACTTTGCCATTTCTTCAGGAATTCGATATCCCTGTCCTTTTGATTTTCTCTAAGCTCATCTGGTAGCATGATGGGTATCTCTTCAATTATTGGGTAGTAGCGGTTGCAGTTTGTACAGAAAAGAATACCCTCCTTAACTATCTGACCGTCTGAAGTAATAATGAAAAGCTCTAGCGGGTAGTGTTTGTCTATTGGACATGCAAGGATATCAAGCATTGATTTGTTCATCTTAGGTCAAGGTATATAGGCGAGCCTGTATTGCTCGACAATAGGGCCGCTTCTGCCACCTTTGTCACATTCGTTGCGTCTGTAGCTGTCACCACTATCTCTGTCTTGCCTTCTATGGATTCAACAAAGTTCTTTAACTCTAACACTAGCGGTTCTTGGAACTGCCGGCGGGGGACTATGGTAGCATCAGCATGATCTATCCTGATCTCCTGTGTTAAAAAGTCACCGGTGATGATTCCGTCAGTGCATACAGCACTAAAAGTCCTCACTTTTTTTGGAGTTAGCCAGTTGGATGCTATGATGGCCACCTTTTGTCCCTCAAAGCCCAGCATGATAGTTGCAAAGTCCTCATGTGCATGAAAGTGCTTGCCGGAGCGGGCAAATATGACATGTGGTGGGCTTCCAAATAGAAACGTTGCCGCATCAATATCATGCACAGAGGTGTCATATATTATCCCTACATCTGTGATGTGCGCTGGCATCCTGTTTTCTCTATGGAATTCAATCATCATTGGATCGCCATACTTTTTTGCCTCTACGATCTTACGCGTGTCGCTAATGGCAGGGTTAAACCGCTCGACATAACCGGATGTTAGAACTAACTTTTTCTTTTCCGCTATTTGTTTCATCTCTTCGCATTCTTTGGAAGAAAATGACATTGGTTTTTCAACAAACGTATTCATCCCATGTTCCATAACTTTCTTGGCCACCACTGTATGTGTCTTTGTTGGAGTGCATATCAGGCAGCCATCGAGGCGTTCCGTGTCAAGCATCTGATCAATTGAAGAGTATGCCAGCACACCATATCTACTTGCAATTTCTTTGGCCCTTGCAAGATCTAGGTCACAGATTGCGGCCAAGCAACCAAGCTCAGTCAAGACTCTTGCATGGTTCTTACCCCATCCTCCAACACCTATCACAGCAATCTTGGTGCTATTGCTTCGGCTTACCACACCGAGGTCAGCCACTCTGTGTATTCTTCCGCCTCAGCAGATACAATCTTGGCATACATTTCGCGGATACTCTTTGTCAGTGAACCTTCCTTTCCGTTGCCTACCACATGGCCATCTATATTGATCACTGGAACTATTTCTGCCGCGGTCCCAGTAAGAAATATTTCCTCTGCCATGTAAAGTTCAGTCCTGGCTATCTGTCGCTCGATGATCTCATAGCCCAAATCCTCTGCTATAGTCATAGCGCTTTCACGCGTTATCCCTTCAAGAGCTGAATCGGCTAAATGTGGTGTATAGATCTTGCCGTGCCTGACAAGAAAAATATTTTCACCAGAAGCTTCACTTACGTTCCCGTATAAATCAAGCAAAATCGATTCGTCGTATCCGTTGCGCTTGCTCTCCTGCGTTGCCAGAATTGAATTGAGGTAATTGCCTGCAGCCTTGGCAAGCGGAGGCATGGAACTATCATGAATACGCTTCCATGAAGAGACGCATGCTTTGATACCTTCACCCTTAAAGTATTTTGCAAAAGGGAAACAGATTATCGCAGTATGTGTCGGCGAGTCTTTCGTTACATTAAGGTCAATTCCGTGAAGTCCTACAAACGTCAGCGGGCGTATATAGCATGATTCTTTAACTTTGTTCTCTTGCAACAGTTCAACTGCAGCGTCTGCAAGTTCTCTCGCAGAATATTTGACTGAAAATGAGTAAACCTTAGCAGAGTGATGAAGTCGCTTCATATGATCTTCGAGCCGGAAAATGTAGAGGTTGTTCTTGGATGCATAGGCACGTATACCTTCAAAGACAGTAGTGCCGTAATGGAGAGCATGTGTATAAATTGGAACTTTGGCGTCTTCCCATTTCACGAGTTTGCCATCCAACCAGACAAACTCGCCGCCTTTTTCCTTCATGTATGAAGCCACAATCGCTTTCTGGATTATAAAAATCTTGATCTAACCACAAGTTAATCCATATAAAGCACTTCTATTTACGTCGGTCAGAGCAACAAAATTAGCGGTTATGCCCAGTGCGAATAAATCGACTTATGAAGAAGGTAATTTTTCTACGTCTGCTTTTTAACTGCCTTATATTTCTGATAAGCCTGCCATGTCACGAACTGTTTTGGTTCTATTATGACATTAGCTCTGATATCAAGAATAAAGACATATTCTCAGAGCAGGATCTGTGACGAGCATCTTTTCTTCCTTTAGTAGACTAAGCCTGTCCTGTAGATAACCCAATCATCAGGTTCCATAAATAACCTTAGGTCCGATCTAGCGTAGCCTTACAGAAGGCCTGAATTACCTATAGTAGCCTTCCTTTGGAAATTTCATGCCTAATACTCTCATCGTTCCATCTTCTATCGTTGCAAACTTATCGATGATAATCCAGTTTCTCTTGATGATTTCTGCTACTGCTTCTGGCACTTTTCTAGTCCATCGCTCATCAGTGTCCCCTTCAATTACCTGCCTGTAGATCTCTTCTTTGACCAATGAGGCAGAAATTTCAAGTCTGTTGGCTTTGAGAGGGTTAAGCCTGTATGCCTTGAGCATAAACCGCTCTGCATTGTCGCCAGTATATGACACAAATGCTTCCTCTCGTATAGAGCTTAATATCTGCTTGCGGAGCTTCCATGATTTTGATGATAGAAATGGTGGCATGTATTTGATGTATGGCGCGTAAAAGGTGTAATGTGGAAGCACTGTTACGGCGTCCCCAAAAATAGACTCAATCATCTGCTTACGGAGCTCGTACGAAAATGGGAAGCTCTTTGTATTTACCTCATATCCGTCTTTGATAAAGCGTACGGGAAAAACATAGACATGATATCTATTTTTCAGCATTGTGATTATCGATTTGTGAGCGTTAGTCATCGGATTAAGATGCACTAGATAGATTGCAGCCGCGGCAGAAGCGGTAGTAGTCATGTTTTGATTCTGTGACATATTATCTGTAGAAATACAACAAGAAAAAGTAAAAGAAGCAGCGGCAGGTTTAGCTCTTTCTTATCTCGATTTCAATTGTAGATACGTTTCTTGTCCTGCCATCCTCTGACTGTACTGTCTCAGAGCCAATCCTTACGTCAGCTATCTTACATCCCGCATTTTCCATCCTCTTCAGTGTAATCTGTGACACATCTACTGCACGTCCAATGCTCAGGCCTCTTGCCTTAATTGTCACTGATGGCTGATTGGCTAACTGAATCAAAGTTGACGTTACATATGTCATGAGCGGCTTTTTACCGATGTATATTGTGTCGCGTGGTCCTTCCTTGCGTTGGGTTGTCTGTTCTTGGGGGGGTTGTGGTTCTGACATAAGTGAAATAAGACCTAGGGATAATTTAAGTCAACGGTTAATAAAGAGAACTTAATTTCCTGGCCTTTGGCTGTTATCACTAGCGATATAATACATACAAAAATATGTAGGTCCGCGTAGGGTCATTATAGTTGTTTGGTAAAGCCAGCAGCAGCAACAAGTGGAAAGCAGAATACGAAGACACGCTCTACAAGATTTACGATTGGAACAACAGTCTTGCTGGATACCTCTTCCCGAAATACGATCATAGCGAGTCTGAAGATAAACAAGAAGACGATGAAACATTTGAGGAACTAAATAGATTGCATGCTCGAGTCAATGAAGCAACACTTTTGCTTCCGATGGTGAAGCTGAATCTGTTAGATAATAACGAAGGAATGAGTATTGATTATGTTATTTCTTCACTTGAAGCAAACATGAAGAGAACCGGTAGATGGAAAGAGTGGTTGCATGACAACGCAAAACTGTTCAATATTGCAGGCTCGGCAGTATATACCGCAAGAGAAGATCGCAATATGCTTTCAATAGCGCTTGACATAGTTGAAATGTTTAGGCTCGGCGAAAAGGAAGTACGGCAATTTTTGTCTCCCCTACTCGACAAGTTACATCAAGATGGGCTTCTCTGATATTTATATCAAGTCGTACTTGTGATATTCAGATATGAAGGTCCAGTTTGCACACCACCTCGTCTGCCTCCAGCATAATGAGAAGCAATTGCGTCTCAATCTTGAAAGCCTTGTGATGGATGGAGCAAATGAATGTACAGAGGGATTCTTACGGTGCAGGGAATGTGGCAAACTGTATCCGATAATAGAGGGGGTGCCAATCGTGGTTAAGGACTTCCTTAGCTATGCTGCAAGTCGAACGCAAACGTATGGCAAGTGGCTTCTGGATGCCAGGACAAAGGAGATGAAGCAATTTTTGAAGGAATGTGGCACAAAACTTCAGTCTAGTTCCGTATCACATGATAGATATGAAGAAGGAGGAAGCTGGTTCATCCCTTACAGGTGGACACAATACGAACACTCTACAGAAGATAGACTGCTCAAGTCCCTGCGATGGCGATTGAAGCCAAATGAAATTTACAACAGGGTAGTACATGGGATTAATCCCAAGATGGATGGTATTGCTCTTGATCTAGCATGCTCGATGGGCTATAGCACTATCCACCTCGCAAAAAAGTATGCATTTACAATTGGTATTGATATCTCATTTTCATTTATACGTGAAGCCAGAAAGAGGATGTATGATTTAAAATTTGGAAACGTCGAGTTCTGTGTGGCTGACTTGCTCAATGCTCCATTCCACCATGCCAAGTTCGATTTAGTACTAGCATTGAATATACTCGAGCTAGTAGATTCAGAAAAGCTTCTGGCGTCGATTCACGGGCTGCTTAAACCACATGGGGATGCAATAATTGCCGATCCATACGACTATAACAGGGAGCCAGCAACAACAAGAAAAATCCATAACGCGCAATCTTTTCGCAGACTTATGGAAGATTCAGGCTTCGAATTAAGTGAAAAAAGTAACAGCACTGAATCATTTATCCCATGGGTTCTCAAAGTAAATGAGCGAGCATATCTATTCTATTTTGTAGATTACATCAAGGCTAAAAAACTGTCTAAGCAGAAATTTTAATAATACAACCAAATCAAAACATACCATGCCCACAGCATACGTGCTTATCAATTGCGACCTGGGTTCTGAAGAACAAATAATTCGAGAAATAAAGAAATTACCAGGAGCCGTTGAAGTATCAGGCGTCTATGGTGTTTATGATATAATTGCTAGGATTAGCTCAGATTCAACGGATAAATTAAGAGAAACAATAACTTGGCATGTTAGAAGAATAGATAAAGTACGTTCGACATTGACTATGATAGTAATTGAAGGACAAGGAGAAGAGTATGGCAAGAAGTAATCTTCAAACTTTCAAAGAGCATGAGATTCAGCATTCCCATGAACACTATAGAAGCAATGCAAACAGAGATAGGATACCAAGTTCAAGACCTAGAGAAGCTTGATCTACAATCACCTGTGGAGGACTGCTTGTTTGTTGGCTCAGGGGATTCTTATGTTGCCGCACTTGCAGCGAAGTATTTTTCTGGAACTCACTCTCATTGCTACCATCCTGTTGATATAATCAAGAATCCGTTGTTGGTAAAAGGGCATAATGTGTTTATCGTGTCTGTCTCCGGAAATACCAAGGCAAATGTTCTTGCGGCCAAAATTGTTAGAAGATTTAGGGTTAATACTTCCAGTACCGCTCTTACTGCAAGACCCTCAAGCAGGCTAGCGAAAGCATGTGATAATATAATCCATTTAAAATATAAAAGTTCGGGTATCATTACTGCAGGAACTATCAGCTTTACCGTTAGTATGATCGAATGCATCTCGCTTATGACAAAGCTGTCACTACCAACAGATATTACGAAGATCTATGATCAGAGTGAAAAACAGGCTGAACAGGTAGTCAGCAAAATGAACACGAGACGTGAGAGCTACATTATACTTGGCAATGGTCTGTTTTATCCAATCGCAATGTATGCTGCGCTCAAGTTTAATGAGGTTTTTGGTGCAAGAGCTGTTGCCTATCCCTCTGAAGAGTTTTGCCATGCTCCCATATTCAGCATTAAAGACAACGATCAAATAATAGTAATGGAGGATACTAGCAACAAGTTAAGCAAAAGGTTGAACCAAGAAGGGTTTTCTTCAGTGGATATCAACTTTAAAGGTACTGGCATTGAATTGCTGATACGATCCACATTTTTTATCCAGCTGCTTGTGCTAAAGCTGGCTCAAAAAAACGGCCTATCCAGCTGCTATTTTCTAAAGAGCAAGAAACTGTTGAAACTGAGCTCAGATTTTATTTATGGTTAGACTCTTCTACAGGCATCCCTTGTTTATTGCCCCACTCCCCCCAAGAGCCAAGGTACATTCGTACGTTCTTGTAGCCGAGCATTTTGAGTGCAATGAAAGTGTTTGCTGCACGGTAACCTCCCTGGCAGTATGTAATCACCTGCGCATCCTTCGGAACTTTATTATACACCTGTATCAACTCGTCTTCGCTCTTGAAGACATTCTGATCTATGTTATTGTTCCAATCAATATTAATGGCATTAGGGATATGACCTGTCTTGGCAGCCCGAATCGCGGAGCCGTCGTACTCGTCTTTTGAACGAGCATCAATCATGATCGCCTCTTTGCTATTGATAGCTGACTTTATGTAGACAAAGTTGGCAAGAACCTTGGGGTTAGGCTTTCCCTTGAAATTGGTATGCACAAATCGATTGGTCTTGCTCTCCGTTTCGTAACCTTCTGCCTTCCATTTGTTAAACCCCCCATCTAGCATCGCCACTTTGTCGTGACAAAAATAGAGCAAGAGCCACACGCCCCGTGCTGCAGACATACCAGAGATGTTGTCATAGAATACAACGAATTTCTTCTTTGAAATTCCAATGTTTGATAACAAAAGTCTGCTTTGCTTGTTAAACTGTATGATACCCTGTCTTGAGGTGTCAATCCAGTGAAACTGTAGGAGGTCAATGTTGACCGCACCTGGTATATGGGAGTTAATATACTCTGAAAATGAACGGGTATCGACTATGGTAAGGTTTCTATCTCCCAGCATCGAGTGGAGGCCCGGAGCCGATACTATAAGATTCAAAGTGCTGTAAGTTTTTTTATCAGTATTATAATATTTATTGTTATACGCGTCGTGGAGTTGTTGTCAATTGACAAGGAAAATCAAGGCCAAAGACGGCGAAGCACCAAATGAGGCAAACCGGCTTGAGTTCATACGTGATGCCCACAATGCTCAAAAGATCGACAGAACTACTCGCATGGAAGACTATCTTGAAGTCATTTATGAGTTGATAACTCGGAAGGGTTATGCTACAACTGTTGACATCTCCGACTATCTAAATGTAAGTTCGCCTAGTGTGACTAAGATGATTCAAAGGCTGAGCGAGAGCGGTCACGTAAACTACGAGAAATACCGAGGAATAAGCCTTACAGAATCCGGCATGGCCGTCGCCAAGAATATCCACGACCGCCATGGTCTTCTGGCCATGTTTCTAAAGATGATCGGGGTTGATGAGGAAATCGCCAACCGTGATGCTGAGGGCATCGAGCACCATCTGCATCCAGAGACACTCACAAAACTTGAAGAATTCATTAGGCTTATCAAGAGCCAAGGGATCAGAGGTATTGGCTAACGCCTGCTAAGGAATACCCTGATCTCCTGACCTGCAATTATTGCATTTAAGACCTTTTTTCCAGACTCACTACGCTTGTCTATCTTTACTCTAGCTTTCTTGCCTACTTGACTACTCAATATGTATTCTTCTTCGACGTAAACATCTAATGTACGACCTACAACGTCATCGTCAACTAGAATATTGATCGATGATCCTGTTTCGCTAATATCAAACTGGATCTCCTTGCCTAAGGCGGGGATCTTGGCTTCGACGTCTATTTTGACACCCAGCATTTCTTCAAGCTCCGAAACAGTCGCACCTCCTCTGCCTATCAATCGAGGTGCAGCCTCCTTGCTCACTCTGACCTGTACCCTATTATCCGAAACAACATTCACTTCGGCACTTGGATCGAATCTGCGCATAATATCCATTATCTTAGATTGTGCCAGCTTGCGCACGCCAGTTTCTGCGTTTTCGGCTGTGGCAAGCTTAGACATTGGCACGACTACATTTTCCTCTCCAAATGTGTAAATCTCATATTCTACTTCACCTGATTCAAAGTCGCGCACTTCAACGAGAGGCCTCGCCAGGTCGGCCTCTGTCATGCCAGCTGGCACCTTGACAGTCAGAGTTAGTTCGTACACCTTCTTTATGGTGCCTTCACGTACAAAGATTATTGTATCCAAAATGTGAGGAACCATGCCAAGTTCGACTCGACCCATAAAACGCTGAATTGCGTCGAGCGGGCTGCTTGCATGCACTACACCCACCATACCGACGCCTGCAAGCCTCATGTCTGCAAATACTTCAAAATCCTGTGCCCTTCTAACCTCGTCGAATATGGTATAATCCGGCCTTACTAAGAGTAAAATGTCCACGGCCTTTTCAAAGCTGCCTTCAAGTGGGCCATACTGCGTGACTTCTTCAGGAACTTGCAGATCGCGGGGTGATTCAAAAGTCTTGACTATCTTACCTTGTTTCATATAGAATTCTGCAAGGCTGCTGGCAAGCGTGCTCTTGCCAGACCCTGGTGGGCCAGCTATAATTGTTCCCTCAGCCTTACCTGACAGCCGTTCCATAAGTTTTTGACTTGCGTTATAATCTTCAATTTCCAGTCGAATGATTGGCCTGACAATGGTTACTTCTAATCCGTCAGAAAATGGCGGCCTTGTTATTGCAATCCTAAAGTTGCCAAATTGAATGACAGTGGCGCCGCTTCTGCTTATTTCTACAGAACCAGTGCCTGTAACCCTGCTTGCTTCTGAGACTTCCTTGATTATGTTTGCCAGCTCCTGATAGGTGCTCTTTTCTTCCTTTATTTTAACAAGCTGGAATGCTCCGGGCTTTCCCTTCTTTGCCAGAGGAAATGTTCCTTCTTTTAGGTGGACGCTCATTGTGGAAGTGTCAAAATATTTTTCAAATTCGAGGTCTTTGGTCTTAGTCGGCGACCGTATGTGTATTGCCTTAATTCCCTGTGCCTCTGCGACTAGCGCCTGTACATAATCTGCAGTCATAAGTGTGGCAGATTCTTCCATAGCAACGTCCTTGATTATTGCGTCTATCCTGCCATGCTTTGCAAGACGGATATCTTCAAGATCAGGTCGCTGACCTACAAACCGCAGGTTGATATTTTTTGTTATACAGAGCTCCCTCATTTTCTTAATCTCCTCAAGGCCTACAAAGCCGTGCTCCTTGTTAGTAGATGCCTGCGACTGAAGCTCGTCTAGGACGGCTAAGGGAATTATTATATCGCTTCCTGCCTCTATTTTGGATGCTTGAAGCATCTTTGTTATTTCGCCATCAATTATGATGCTGGTATCAAGGACGAACTTATTATTATCTCTCAAATGGCTTTAGCTCTGTTATACTCGTTTAAAAAGCATCTTTAATAAAAATAACCATGTAACAATAACAATTTATGCTACATATTGCTCAAAGTTAGGCAGATGAAAAAAGTAGAGGCCATAGTTAGGTCTGAAAGGATGCCTGTAGTTAAGGAAAAACTCAGACAGCTGAAAATCGGAGGTATGACAATTTCTACTGTGTCGGGTTGGAGCAAGCAACGTGAGCTCCACTTGCAGTGGAGAGGCCAGCCAGTCGCATACGACTTGTTACCTCGAGTCAAGTTTGAAATAGTACTTCCAGACGATCAGGTTGACAGAATCGTACAGGCAGTCATCGAATCCGCAAGAACTGGCGAGCATGGTGACGGTGTGGTATTTGTGTCAACAGTTGAACAGGCATTCAACATTGCAACATTGGATAAAGACGAAAAAGTAGTCGTTTGAAAAAATGTGGAGGCCTTCGCTTCCAGCACTGCTGGTATTTCTTCTTGCCATTACTTTTAATTTTCCTACTGGACTAGCTGCAAAGTATTACTCTAAGCAGACAGATTTTACTGAGAGTTTTGTTCCACTGACAGGATTCAGATGGAATCATGATGATCTAGACAGTTGTGTATACAAGGAACGTGGCGTTAACAATTCATATTATGTATGGACGAAGCTAGCAGTACAAAAATGGCAGCACGCATTACAGGAATATACTCACAACGACGAAGGATGGAGTATCAGAACTCGCTATGTCCATTCCGTGACAGAGCTTGAATCATGCGACATTAAGTTCTACATTTATAGCAAATATGTACGATTTCCAAACTATCCTGCACAGGCGGGTGCATACACATCCATAACATTCCACCAATCTGAGGGCAACCTTGACGCTCGAGTCTACCTTTCGCCTCTTGTACTGCATGGTGACGGGGTAACTGAGATAAATCTTCCTTCGTATGCATTTAGGAACTCTGTAGTACATGAAATCGGTCACACACTAGGCCTTGGACACATGCAATTGCAAAAGCGATATCTGATGTCGCCCCAATTCGACTTCTGGGAAGAAAGCGACCAGCTTCCAATAACTACTCTTGAGCTCGATGCCTTGGTTAAGGTTTATGGGATAGATGGCTTTGGATGAATTGCTATAGATCGACATAGGGGCGATCTCTTTGTTATGTCCGAAAGTAGAGATAGTCCTGTGAAGCCTGCAGTGTTGAATAAATGCAACATGGTTCGTTAAATTCACTTTGCACCCAGCTTGTCTACCTCTGTTGGTATAGCTCATTAATTCCTTTTGGCTGGTAGCATAGTACATCAAGTACCCTAGCCAGTTTAGTTTGGAATGCGTAATGAACAATAATCATTCATGAGTGATCAATCGCCGCACAATCTCTATATAGGAACAGGAACCCAAACTCAGAAAGATGGATTTTGGATGCTATCTGAGGGCTGGAAAGATAGCAGCAGAAGTGAGGGAAAGGGCCCGTAGAACATACCATGTAGGATCTACGCTATTTGACATCTGTGAATCGGTCGAGGCACAAATTCGCAGTATGAATGCCCAACCTGCGTTTCCAGTCAATACAAGCATCAATGAAATAGCCGCCCATTATACTGCTGAGCCAAGTGATACCACGCTAGTAAAAGAGACCGATGTGCTTAAGATAGACATTGGAGTCCATATCGACGGTTACATAGCAGATACTGCACTTACAGTATGTTATGACCCAAAATACGAAGCGCTTGTTAGATCGACGGAAACGGCACTTGGCGAGGCAGTGAGAATTGCGAGAGCAAACACTAAGGCAAGTGACATAGGCAGAGTCATAGAAACAACGATAGCAAAATCTGGTTTTAGGCCTATACAAAATCTTAGCGGCCATTCTCTACAACAATACACAATTCATGCGGGCAAGTCAATACCCAACATCTGGACGAGGGGATCTTCATTTGCGCTTCTGCCAAATGAAGCGTATGCAATTGAGCCTTTTGCCACTACAAAGGATGGTCAAGGGGTAGTCTACGAAGGCAGGACAAAGAATATCTTTGGCATAATCTCTCGTAAACCCGTGAAGGACAAGGAAGCCGACGATCTTTTACAAGTCATTTGGAGTCGCTACAAAACGTTGCCCTTTGCACTGCGATGGCTCACTGATAAGTATGAGGAAAAGGAATTGCGTAGGCTTACAGATATATTGATGCGGAAAAAGAACGTGCACGCATATCCTATACTAGTTGAAGGCCATAATAAAATAGTTGTTCAAGCAGAGCATACTTTGATTCCGACAGAATCAAGCGTAAACATTATAACCCTTTAATCTTTGTCTCCCTCTGGATACTCCCCGTATATTGCAGTCACAAGTGTATCTGAAGACCTACACCTCTTACATTGCATGCCCGTGCCGTATACATAATCACCCTCCTCAAAATGGCGCTTGGTTCTTTCGCTGCAAGACTGACACCTGTCTTCAGAATATATTTCAGGGTTGACTTCCTTCTTCTTGCCAAACAGCATTATCACTGCCCCACTCCTATTGTATTTCCAACGCCTATTACCATGATGGACTGACCCTCCGATGTCTTGTCTTCAATAATCGAATAAATGGTGTTTGTCACCTTTTCAAACGCGTCAGCTATTTCCTTGCGCATGATCGTGATTGCGTCCTGAACTGATTGTTTAACAATGACTGCATATACGGGTATATTAAATCGAGTCGCCACTTCCTCTACCTGGTACTTTTCAATTCCGATACCCCCTATTGCAACACCAATCCCTTCTGCCACGTCGCCAGTTTTTTCGCCCTCTAGCTTGAGCGCTGCGTCTATCATTATGATTGTGTCTATCTTGACACCCAACTCGCCTACAAGACGGGTTATCGCCTCACCCGGTCTTCCGACAGTTCCGGCAGGTCCTTCGGCTTTGAGAAGGTATATCTTTCTACCCCTATATTCGTCTTCGCTGTATATAGTCTCTTTTGCTGCCAAGGTCTTTTTCTTCCCAAACATCAGTTTTCCGACAACCATGGGGCCTATCCCATCGCCTATTGGCTGGCCGCGTTTGAATGCACTGATAGCCTTTCGAAGTGCCTCGGCTTCTTCAAGAAGCAGAGGCATGACCATTTGAAGCTGGACAAGGACGAACATGCTAGTGGTACGCTTGCCCATCAGATAATAATGCCGTACAACCTTGTAAATCAGGTTCAGTGCTGTAGCAGCCTCAAGGATGTTTTCTATCTTCGAGATCTCTTGATCCGGTGCCCCTGAACACAATTTCTTGATCTCTGCGCGCACTCTCTCGTCTCGGGTTCTCATAATGTGATCTATCTTCTGCACTAACCCGTTTGGATCAAGGTCCACAGGCAGGATAGTAAAATATTCAAGAAACTTATCTATTCCCGAAGCTGAATCACTTGATGCTGAAGCCGTTTTTAACACCGAGTTGACATAATCGATTGCTTCTCTCCTAGCATCTTCCCTCATTGTTTTTAACTTGACAAGCGATTTCGATATCTCGCCGAGAATCACACGCGACTGGAACTTTTGTGCATACATCATGAAAAATGGGACCACTGCAAACGAAATAATGTAAACCCACATCCAAGGGCTATTGGGATCTGACTCTCCTCCAAATAAACCTCCAAGTTGAGATAGAAATGAAGAGAAACCTAGCATTTGATTGCCTTTTCCAAATCGAAAGAATATACAAGCTCAATTAAAGGTTACTTTCATAGTTGAAACGTCAATCGAAAGCATACTACAATGCTATCTATTGATGTACACTTCTACACCTATGCAAGAAGAATATGTCAAAAGAAGCAAAGCAATATGACCCGGAAAGATTAAAAGCAAAAACGATAGATGGAGGACTTTATAAAGACTATCATTTTCCATTGTGGCATGTGCATTTACATCTGACCATATTTAAGTCAAATGAGCAATCGTGATCAGGCCCGCATATGTTATCTACAGGCCATTCGCCAGGACAATCCCTATGACGATTCCGCTTGCAGAAGAACGTGAGCATATGTACTGAATCGAAATATAGAAGATTTAATCCTTCGGATCAAAGCTGAATGTTGAACAGCTGCGGCGCATAGATTGAACCGTCGCGCACCCGCTTCACCTTTGCTACCGATAGATAATGAGGCCACACTGTTACCATAACACATCCTTCGGGTACGCCTTCGGGAACCTCAATAACTTCAATGTCATTTTCGTTCACTCCATATTCGCTCAGCTTTTCCTTTGCTAACTGAATGTGGCCAGTAGGCATACCACTATTGTAAACATAGACCTTGCCATTATACTCAATTCTATCTGCCATCTTTAAATGTAAGTTAATTGCCTAGAACAAAAACGTATCTCAATCAGAGGCGGCATCACCAAATATTAGCTTCATTTCGTCAAAAGTAAGTTTTTTCCCACTAGACATCTTCTTGAGTGCTACTTCTTTTAATGCATTCCGCCGTTCTTGATATTCCTTGTCACGCTTTGCGCGCTCTTGGATTGCTTCCTGCCGTGCAACACGTTTCTCTACCGTGTCTTTCTGCTTCTTGTGTCGATATTCTGCAGCCTGCATGCGCGATTTCTTGAAGGCAATGGCGTTCAATTGGGTTTCGATCATCTCCAGCTTGGCAGCTGCCTCTCTTACCGTATGAATCTCCTGTCTACGCTCCTCATACAAACCCTCGCGGAGGTTTATCAGGCCGTCCAGGCTTTCCTTCAGCTTGCCTATCTTGCTACCATATTCCTCTTTCAGCTTAAAAATGCTTTTAACCTGCTCCTTTAGATGGTCATACTGTGTAGACATGGTGCGATATTGATCCTCTTTCTTATGCATCATCCTTAGAGTATGCAACTTTGTGGCAATTTCCTTAGATCTGGCGACTAGTTTCCGCTCTTCGTCCTTGGAAAGTTTCTTGGTCTGAATGTCTCGTTCTATCTGTTCTAGCATTTTTTGCAGATTGTGCATGTCGCTCCTTTGCTTTCTTACCTTAGCTGCGAGAAGACCGACTTTGTCATCTAGGCTCTTCATCTGATTCCTAGCCTCTATGAGGTTGTCTCTCAGTTCTACAAACTTTGGATATTCTCTGTCTTTTTCCTCATTGACTGTTTTTAACCTGGCCCTAAGATCGTCAAGTTGGGCCCGTTCCTCATCAATCTGTTTCTTTACACTTTCAAGTTTGTTGTTTATCTCCTCAATCTTTTTCTCGCCTGTTTTTTGTTCTTCTTGAACAGTCCTTTTAAATTCTAGCAAAGTCCTAAGGTTAGGATCTAAGTTATCGCCAGAATTGCCATTTGTGGCTGTTGCTGTCAATATTGCACTGCCACCACTATCACTGTCTCGTACCACGTCGCTTACGGACTGTTATAGCATCAAAAATATATTTTTTGTCATTGCAATGCTCTTTGCAAACGTAACTTGTATTCATTTTGCTATCATTTCTAGTACGTAAGAGTACCCCTTCATCCCTACATCTTTATAAGACCAGAATACATAGTGTACACCCGCGATGGATGATTTTGAAAAGAATTTTCCAGACTTTGACTGGAAAAATACTCCTGCCTATAAGCATCCAGGCGGCAAGGATTGCCCCTGTCCCAAGCACGAATACATCAGAGAACAGATTAACGTAGCCAAGACAGTCAGCGAAAATAATAAAGAGGCCTCGCCGGAGTTCAAACAAAAGGCGCATGTGACGCTTAAATTCTGTCCCGATCACTATAACGTATACTTCACTGAAGTGATACCCTCTATGCCCCTAAAGTATCGACTCATGACGAAGGTAGCAGTCAAGCTTGGGGCTATATCTATACAAAAACTGACCTATATGCAATCTGATCAATGCTTTTACTGCAAGTTTGGCTCAGGCGGTTTTGATAGAAAAGCAGAGCTTCCGCCAATCTAGATGCCGATCAATCTACGAGAGTCCATCAGCATGTTCTTGAGCATTATTCTAGCAGTTGATGAAAATCCAACGGATAGGACATTGCGGATGGCTATTGAGAGGTATGAAAGGTTGATGCCTGATTCTGCAAGGTAGCCTGCACTGAAAGACTCGTAGATTTCATTATAATTGGCTAGGTCCATTACACTTGCAAGAAACGATCCTATATCCATGCTTCTAGAATAGAGCGAATGGTTTTGTTTCATAAAGCCTAGGTCAGTTCTTATGACCGAATCGCCTCTTACAAGGTAGTTTTGTGCCTTATTGTCTATGAAGGTGTAGCCTGCCTTATGGAGTTTACCTGTAATGGATCCTGCTTTGTATGCAAGTATAGTATTGCCGCCAGAAATTAGTGCCCCATAAAGGTCTCCACCCTCTACATATTCTTCCACCAACTTTGCATCAGATATCGAAAACAGTCTTGGGGTGGATATTCCAATCTCTTTTAGCTTATTTCTCATCTCATAACCTTCATTTCTGTTTATTTCGCTAAGCGCAGGTGGAGAGGACGGATGAAAAAGTAATATTGAGATAAGTGAATACGCGTAAGCTATCAGAAACTCATGGAAAAGTTTCGTGCGCTTGTTTTGTTTTACCATGACTTTCTGACCATTTCTCATCTCCACTGATATATTCCGCTGCCAGTTTACGAAATACAAACAAGTTGTACTGCTTCAAAGTCATTGATTTACTTTTCAATACATAAAAGTAACTGATGCTATAACTCAGCACTGATTATGATAGTTCATGATGGCCATGCAAAGGCGATGAGGTTCTTCACCTCTTCCAATGCCAATAGCTATGACTGGGTAGTGCAGTTGGCAACACTTGGACAGGATTCTGCCTGGAAGAGGGAGATTGCGAGAGCAGTTGACGATTACAACGATATTCTAGAACTTGCTTGCGGAACTGGGATCCTCTCTTCAATGCTGGCACGAAGAGGCAAGAACATTGCCGGCATTGACCTTACGTTCGCATACCTACGCAAGTCGAAACATAAGGTAAATGCACATATTGTGCAAGGCACAGCTGAATCCTTGCCATATAGAAGTGAATCATTTGACGCGATAATCTCGTCGTATTTGGCTAAGTATGTCAACCTTCCTGAGGTAATTGATGAATGCTGGAGAGTGCTCAGGCCAGGCGGTGTCGCAGTATTCCATGATTTCATCTATCCTCATAGTCTTATGCGTAGTCTGTGGAACGCATACTTTGCATTGCTTAGGCTAGCAGGATTATTAGTTATATCTTGGAAGGTTGTTTTTGAGCAGTTAGATGATACTATAAAAACATCAGAGTGGGTTGACCAGACAATTGATGCATTTGAGGACAAAAACTTCCAGAAGATCAGTTGCAAGTTGTATAGTGCCGGCACCTCTGCTATAGTGTCTGCAGAAAAGCCATGACCCCCAAAAACAAGACACGTATAAACGAATGGTTCGTGCCCAGGTTTGGGCCTACAAGATTTCGAGTCTTTGTTGGCTTATTGTTTCTACCCTACACAGGTATGTGTGTTTCGTTTGCTATTATTGGCTCGATGCTTGCCGACGAAATAGCATTTGATAGGGTTGGCGCGATTGCATTGATTTACGCACTTGCACTCGGGGTCTCTGCTCATGTTGCAGATAGCCTTGGGTCTAAAAAAGTCAAACCTTGGGGTACCTATTTTAACAAAGGGCAGCTGCTGATTCTTATGATGGCAACACTTGCAGCAGCCTATGCTGTAGGTATGTACTATATCATATTCTTTGCTCCCCTCCTGGCAGTCATTGCAATGCTTGAAGGGTTCTTTTTGTTTGCATATAACTATGAAATCTGGGGCAGCCTCTTCCATAACGATTTTTGGTTCGCTATGTCATGGGGTGTTTTACCATTATTGGCAGGATACATCATACAGACTAACTCGATCAGCGTCCTCGCATTAGTAGTAGCAGGCTTGACAGGTTTTATCAGCTATAGTGAGATTAGAATGTCTCGGCCATACAAGCAGTTAAAGCAGAATAATAGCAACTCCGCAAGGGCAGACAGGCTTGAGAATGGTCTGAAGGTGATAAGCCTTGCCACCATAGCATTTGCCGTCTCTATGCTTACATATAGGATAATCTTTTCATGAGACCTCCCATTAGTTACAATAATGCGGCGCGAGCAGTTTTGAAAAGAGGCGACTTCCGCAACTGTATGCTGCGAAAAATTTCAGAGCTTGAACAGAAATCTAGAATACATCTTAGGCTAGCTCAAAAAATTCTGCTCGCAGAAACGGGAACCGTCGAACAGGTACTAAGCATACTATCTGGTTCTGCAATAAGAGTTAATGTAACACAACAAAGAGAAAATGCAAAGACGATTCATAGAAGGTCCGTTATGATTAATGATGCAGACAAGGTACTAATTAGAGCATACAGCAAGGTTTTCTTGAGCAATCTGCCCAAGAAGATAACACAACAGGTGAAAGAGAAACAAATGGGAATTGGGACAATAATTTGCAATTCTCATCTAGAAACTTTCAGAAAAATAACTGAGGTTGGATATGACCCTGTAAACAAATTGGTTTTTCGAAGATACCAGATCATTTATAGAAAAAAGGTCATTTTTGAGATCAGAGAAGAGCTGATAGACGTGTAGCCCGAGAAGATTGGCATTGACTGAATTTGATTATGACGTATATATACAAAAAGTAATTATAAGAGGCACAGCTTATTATTTCCACACAGATTATTGATACTGTTGCTATAAAGTATCTCTTTGATTCATCTTGCAACTTTGATATTTTGATTTATATCCTTGAATTAGTATAATACCTATAGTTGATGGCAGAACAGTAGCATGAAATCACAAGAACATCAAAGCAATACTTTTCAAAAAGGATTGAGATATCTTTATGCTGATTATACTCCTTTAGAGCAAAACATTGATTTTTTGTCAGAGCTGAAGGATTTTGCTAGTCTGTGTGATACAATTTTTCGTGCGCATAACGACTTTGAATTTCTCAGGACATTGCTGGCTAATGCAGAATCTTTTGAATCTGAAATACTCTCTAGTATGGATCAATTAGGCAGTACTCTTGAAAATGTTCTTAGTAATTTCAATGAGAAGTATAATGAACCATTAAGAAAACGATATCCTCTTCCAAACCAGGCTGATCCCTTCACAATAGCAACTAGTTCACTGAAAAGTAATATTATACACGCAAGAGAAGTTTTTCTTAAACAATCAGATAGTTATCGGAGATACATTTATTCAAGAATTGAAGAATCTTTAAGTAGCTCATTGCAGGCTCTAAATGAACTGGTTTCAAAGGGCAATGAAAAATTACCTTACACTATGGCGTCTAATCTTGAGAGAGGATTGCAATTATCTGTTGATGATACTTATGGAGACAACAAACATTACAATATTTTGATGACAAATAGATTGTCTCTAGATAATTCAAGTGTAAATGGGGAGACTAATTTTATTTCATATTCTCTTTCGATTAGGAGTACAGACCTTGAGTTTTGGAACCAACGGAGAAAGGTGTCGGATTTTGGTTTGAAGAATATAATGGTACCTGTGGGTTTAAGGACTCCAATAACTAAAAAGCTAAAGAGATCTCTTGATTTCTTGCCAGGGTTATACAAAGAAGGCCGAATTGAGAGAAAACCGAAGTTTGTAAATGTTGAGGGCTATTATATTTATTCGGCAACTACAGATGGTCGGGAGAATCTTTTACTAACGCTTGTAGACGATCCATCTAAACCAGACGATAATTTGATCCACATCAAATATAGAATAACAGGAATAAGACATGACAGTGGTAATAATAATAATGCTGCGACCACTTTTGCAAATTCTGGAACACATTATTTAGACCATAACAAAGTGCCAAGAATTGATTTTACGTCAAGTGAGGAGGGAAAGGTACAGGACATATTGGAAATTAAAGACATAGCTCAATCTACTGATATTGCGCAGATAATGCTTCTTGGCAGAGCTGTCCTGGATAAAATGCACATTATATTACACTATGAACCATCACAATTAGCGTTATACAGCAAGTTATCCTCAATCAGATTTGATGATAAAGATGCTTTGGTGATAGACACCGGGAAAAGTTCTATAAGCCTAGGCAATAGCAATATTGTAGCATATGATCCAAGGTTAGTGAATTTATTTTTAGAAATTATTGCTAAGTACTATTTACCAATAGTGAAAAAGCTAATGGAAAAGAGCCCTATGAAAAATGAATTAATATTAAGGGTTGAAAATTCAGATGGCTCAAGAGAAGAACATTCACTCAGGATCGATGAATTACTCTCCATATTGAAACGGACTGATGGTGGAAGGAAAATAGCTAGCACCTTGGAAATTTACAAT
>JALZFS010000071.1 GCA_030861405.1 Thermoproteota archaeon
CCATGCTTACCATCAGGTCGCCTTTGGACGAAAAAAAGAATATCCAGCTATCAAAATTGCTAAGAGCATATGAAAAGGCGAAAACCTCCTTGCAATATTTGAAAGCACAATACGATGGCCTCGGGGACGGCATCTGTGCTGGTCTGCCGCGATTTCCAAATTATTGGGCACGGGACACCGGCTGGTCGCTTCGAGGGTACCTCGCTGTTGGCGATTACCGATTTTCCCGTTCCGTAGTAGATAATTTCATCAAACATCAGGCGAAAAAGACTACAAAGAATGCAGTCATAGGCGAGCTTCCTATGATAATAAGCGGAAAGGCCTTCTTGCACACCACGACCTTTGGTTCTGCAGATTCGACATTTCTTTTCCCTTGGGCTATACGCGAGTACGTGATGGCAACAGCTGATGTTGAATACCTAGAAAAGAGATGGGAATCAATAAAGAATCTTGTTGACTGCGGTCTTGTCAAGGACACAGACGGAGATGGCTTGATTGATCATGGCTTTACAGGGACCGCAGAAAAGCTACCTATCCGAGATTCAACTTGGATGGATCATATAGACAGGCGGAAAAGTGCAAACGACGTTCAGGCTTTATTTTATGAAAGCTTGACAATTGGAAGCGACCTAGCCGGCATAGTTGGCGATCACTACAACCGTGACAGATGGAGGAAGAAAGCCCATGACCTATCTCTTAAAATCGATAAAGAATATTGGAACAAAGACGCAGGGTTTTACTATGATACAATAAGAAAAGATGGCTCCAAGGACCCAAGCATAAGACCAAACGCTCTTGTACTCTTGCTCACAGATGCTGTACAAGATCAGGCGAAGATAAGATCTGTGCTTGAACGAATTGAACGCGAGGATATAAGAACAAGTTGGGGCGTTAGAACGCTCAGTAACCTCGATTCCAAATATCACCCTACTCTTTATCATGACGGGGCCGTCTGGCCGCTTGTCACTGGGTGGGCAGCTATATCAGAAATAAAGGCGGGAAGAAGCGAGCAGGCGCTATATTATCTCAACTGCATGGCTGAGCGCATCTTGGCAGAGAACGGTATGTTTGCAGAAACATACAGAGGCGACAAACCAGAACCGTTCAATTCATGCATCTTGCAGGCATGGTCTATAAGTATGTACATCTATGCCGTCCGCGAAATGATGCTTGGGATGAGATTGAACTTGCTCAAAAACGAGATCTGTTTTAACCCCCAAGTAGCATGGTCGCTTTTGTCAGAAGATGCTCATTTTGAGTTTGGGCATTATATATCAGGCAAGGGAAGATTCCAAGCTGCTGTCGACCCATACAATAGGAAGATCACTTTAAGGTTAAAGACCTGGCATGGGCCAAGACCTGAATTTATTGCGCACCCATCTTGTTCTTATAGCGTAGATGTGATTCATGCGGGATAGGACAAATACTGCCAGCACTACTACCACTGATGCTGTTAAATAGTTACCTCAAATTTATTAATATAAATCGACTTCGTAATATCAGCAGGTGTGTGTATATGACTACTATTAACATCCAAGGACATAATGTTAATCCTGCCCTTGTAGTGATAGATGTTCAAAATGGCTTTGTTAGCAAAGGTGGCTCATACGATCAGCTCGGAATGAATGTTTCCCACTACCGGCAGATTATCCCCAGGATATCGGAATTGATTAGGCTTTGTAGAAGTGCCAATATGCCAATATTTTACACCCAGGCTGTCCGAGAGAGGTCGGGCATTGACCTTTTAACAAAGACCCACAGAATACTACCAAAGTCAAGAGAGGAGAGAATACGTAAAAAGCCAATATGCGTAATAGGCACGTGGGACGCAGATATTGTTGAAGAGATTAAGCCAGCTCCAATGGATCACATAGTCATTAAAAGACGAGACTCTGCTTTTCAGGATACGGAAATCGGCGTATGGCTCAAAAGCATAGGGATTAACACCCTTGTATTTTGCGGAATAGATACCTCGATATGCGTAGAAGCGTCTTTGAGAGATGCGTTCAACAATGGATATGATGTCATACTTATCTCAGACGCGACTGCCTCGGGCAACGTCAAGCATTTCGAATCAACATTGGAGGTTGTAAGAGACTACTATGGCTTGGCGATGAGTACCAAGGAGTTTGCGGAGCATCTGCCTCAAAGCATGCAGCAGGGCAACAAGCAATATTCGCGATACGAAAGGGCATATCCACCGGTTAGCCGTACTATACCTATGAGAGAAGCTAATGAAAGACTATAAAGAACAGCTCTGTGTCCGCTAGAGAGGGAGATAGGGAGAAAGAATCTACGATACCTACTGGAGGCACTTAGATCAGACAGGGCAACAAATATTTTAGAACTAAAACACTTGAAGGTTCTGAGACGAAGCCATGACGCCGTAAGGTAGCCTTTGCCTGTTGAACTAGGCAACCGGGGCGATGTGATTATTGTTTTAAAGTCCAAAAGCCTACATTGCTATGACGGAAATGTCAAGCCAAACATGTATTTGGTTAGGCATTCTTTATCCTGCCTCAGGTAAATCTGTTAAAACATCCAACTTCGCGACCATTTGTCATGTGCATGGTCTCCCAGAAACTGCCACCATGGTGTTCCTATAATTACTGAATACATTGTGAGTAATTGCATCGTTGATTGCCGATGCATTCCATTCTATACTCATCAAGCAGTAAGATTTTCTACAATTGCTTTAAGCATTAAAGACTGGAGTACAATCGTCATGGCTGAAAGGGAGTATAAGGAAAAAGTCAAAATCGACGATGACCAGTCTAAGGTAGAGCGAGAGTCAAAAGACTCGTTCGGTAATAAGATCAAAGAAAAACACGAAGTCAAAGAAGACTAGGGTAGAGTAAACAAGCTGCGCAATGGGTCCTCGGTAAGCGATATTGCCGTAGAGGCATTAACTCTTCCCGTTCCTTTTTGTTTTGGTTTTGCATTCAATAGCGTCTTTTGTTTGTGAGATTCAGGCAAGTGGATCAAGCAACGCTGACACGCAAACAGCTACACATACCATGCAAATGAATTTCAAGCAATGCTTTTTAGTTCATTACACTTAATTGTCTATAATAATGCATAACCCTGAGGTGCGTTCTAAGTGGCTAGGTCGCAGGTGTCAGAGCTAAAAAGTATTCAACCCTATGATGTTTCCTTTGCCGAGATAGATTCTGATGACGAGTGGATAGTAACGGTTCAAAAAGTTGCGACGGCTATTAATGTACAGTTCACAGAATCTTCTAGGGATCTTCCATTTGTTGCTTTCAAGGAATTTCAGAACTTGCTGCGAGAGGAGAAGGTTTTTCTCTTTGGTCCTAGTGGCTGCGGAAAATCCCGCGCAATAATAGAGCTCCTTAGACGCAAGGAAGGAAGGTATGCCAAAATCTTTGTCATTAATCCATCTAACCCTGCGGTGTTGGATTCTCGTAGAGAGAACATTACTGCACTTTCTCAGAGATTTGGCAGAAATGACCTAGTCATATGGGATAATTTTCCAGAAGGCTTGGTCAAGAGGGATCTCCAAAATGCATTTGTTGCTTTAGAAATATTAAATTCTAGACCCGTTCAGAATTTGTATATTGCTCTCAAACCCACATATTTAGAAATGTTTCGAGGGCTAACGATAGGCATACCTGACATCTATACCCATGAGATTACCTGCGATCTCGAGACAATGAGAGCAATGATAAAGGCATACGGAATGGGCGTTGAGCAATACAGAGGAGTATTTCAAAAATTTGTAGCGGTAAATGCGGATAACATCGCAAGGGCACTGTGGCAGAAGCAACCACTGTCTTTGACTGTAATTGACTATTACAAGGCATTGGTAGGCAAAACGGAGGAGGAGGAAGAGGCTTACTCAACCATTGATCCTTCAAAAGCTCTCCGGATGGCACAAGAATGGTTACCTGTTTATGACTACTTTGAGAGACAGTTTGAGGTTATGAAAGACATTGAGGAGAGGCAACGAGACGTTGATTTTCTTTATACCTTGCGCTTTTGCTACGAAGCAGGATTTGATAGGACTCATGCCTCAATTGGGATTCTTCAAAAGGGAATCTTTGAGAGTGTTGCTCCCACAGAACCTACTCGGAAAATGGGAACATGGGTATATGTCTCGGGCCAGAACTACTCCATGCATGACTCAGCTAAGAATGCAGTCAGGCTCACGGAATATTCCCGTATGAAAATTGCTTCTTATTTGACAATTCATTTCTTGGACATTATTTCTCAAATTAAAGGCGATCTTCATCCCCTGGGTGTTTTCCTGGGAAAAAATATTGAATTTATTCCAAAGGATAATGGAACAAGATTGGTCCCAGACCAAATCTATGGATTTATGAAGAAAAATGCTGTATTTGAACGAGCATTCGGGGAAGGTGTTGGAGAAAGTTTTGAGATACTTGATGAGGTCTTGCAGATGTTAATTCTCGAACACGTTGATACTCACATTGAATTTGGCGTGGGATTGGCGGATAGCTTAGGCGAGCGATTTATAGAGCTAGATGATGAAAACAAAGAGAGAGTTCTAAAAAAGATCTATCATGGCATGTTGTTTGCAAGGTATTTTGGGCAAAGTGTGGGCCGCTTGTATGGCAAGATGTCATCTGAACTAAAGTCGCTTGTCATGTCCCACGCCGAAAAGAATTCACAGTTTGCCGATGGATTGGGGATGGGTCTTGGTTATATCTATGCTACGCTGCAGCCTCAGATGCAACGTGAGATAATGGTCAAAGCGAGTAAGGGCTATGACCTATCTCGAGGGTTAGGCTTTGGATTCGGTCTCACGTTTGGCTTATTGCAAGAGGAAGATGCCAAAACTATTGTGGCAATGGCAGATAATAACTCTGAAATTGATGTGGGCTTTGGAATGGGTCTGGCCGTAAGTTACACCCGGCTTGATGATGAGCTACGCAGGTTCGTGCTTAAGAGAGTATCTGAAAATTGTGAGTTTGCATTTGGAGTTGGGATCTATGGTGCATTCTTTTACAAGGAAGCATGTCCCAGCGACATATTCAACTTACTCCATAGCAATGGAGAGGTCTGCAATGGATTAGGTTTGGGCTTTGGAACTGCCTATTTCTATCTTCCGGATCAGTTTCAATCAACATTGGAGTCTATGCTAAAGAATAATACCAAATTGGATGACGGCTTAGGTTTGGGCATAGGCCTTGTGCTAAAGCACCTTCCAACAGGGATCCAAGAAATGTTCATTAATAAAGCCTCGGTCAGGAATGCTTTCGCAATAGGATTAGGCTATGGAGTTGGATATACATGGCAATACATCGGAGAACCCTTGAGGCAAAAAGCATTGGCCTTGGCGAATTCAAACAATGAATTTGCACGCGGACTTGGCATAGGTCTTGGATCTCATCTTCAGTATCTTAAACAAGCCTTTTTGGATCAGATTATTTCATTTGCAGATAAGAATAGCCAATTCGACGAGGGTTTTGGAACCGGCGCTATATGGGCTTGGCCCTATCAGACGGAAGAGGATGCCAAGGTTACTATCGCTAAAAGAATGGAAACAAGAAGTGAGTTCGCAAAGGGCGTAGGAGTAGGTTTAGCAAGAGTCTTCACGTATTTTTCGCCTGAGGAAAGAAAACTGATGCTTGGTCGTCTAGCTTTTGATTCAATGTTATCTGAGGGATTTGGAGAAGGTACAGCACACTATCTTTGGACCATTTACAACGAAGTCGATAAGCATCGGTTCGTTGAACAGACCGCAGTATGTCCGGGATTGTCAAAGGGTTTTGGAACCGGTCTTGGGTTCAACTATTCGTACCATAGAAAGGAATTGAGCAATCACCCATGCAAAAGACTCTTTAACACAGATCCAGGTTTTAAAAGAGGGCTCGGCACCGGCATAGGGAGGGCTTATAAATATCTCTCCGAAGAGGAGAGACTCGAAGCACTGCATCTTTCAGAGGAGCATGTTGAATTTGCAATTGGATTTGGAGAGGGTCTTGGCACCGTCTATAGATATCTTGAAGATTGGCAGAAAAAACAAATCATTTCTTACATTGGCGAAGGAGAAGATACAGGTTTCTCTAGAGGTTTTGGTATTGGGTTTGGATCGGTATTTTCATACATGGAAGAGAATATAAAAAATGAGATCTTTGCGCATATTTTGCATAATAGACAGATGTCATTGGGTTTTGGAACAGGATTTGGTATGCATATTTTACATTTACCTCAAGAGCTAGCCTCGAGAATATTTGAACTTGCAAGAACTAATTTGTTCCTTGCAGCAGGTCTTGGAGAGGGATGCGGAACTATTTTTCCCTATATATCGCAAACCACAAAACAGTGGCTATCCTCCCCTTCCTGTGTTGGCATTGACGGTTTTGGTTATGGCTTTGGTATTGGCATTGGCAAGATCAGCCAATATTTGCGTATTAGAGGCACTTTAGAGGAAGCATTCACAATTACGAGAACTGGCAAATTTAAGGAAGGATTTGCCATTGGGCTTGGAACTATAGCTGCAACTGTCAGTGAAGAGGCATTAGCTGATCTCATATCTGCTGTGGCAGCTGATCCCTCCTCTTATGCAAAGGATTTTGGCTTTGCGGTCGGACATGTCTTTACTCATCTAGACAGCAGTAAAATGCAAGAAATTTTAAAAGTAATGCAAGATAAAGGAGATTTTCTCATAGGCCTTGGAGAAGGTATTGGCCACAATATTCCATCGGTAGGCAGTAGGCCTCTTGAAGAGGCGATGCATACAGTAGGTTCGTCAAATGTGGCTAAGGGAGCTGCCAGAGGAGTTGCGGAAAGCTTTGTATACCTAAACCTAACCCAGGTTCTTGGGATGCTTGAATATGCTAACTCGAACCCCGAGTTTGGAGAGGTATTGGGGGAGGGCCTTGGAGAAAAATTTGCTTCCCTTGACGAGGAAAAGCAATCCATAATACTCAATGCTCTCCAAAAAACAAACAACTTTTCGAGAGCACTTGCTAGGATCCTGCCAAAGAATATGTCATACCTCTCTGAGCAAAAAGGTCAGAGAATAAGGGCGCTGGTGGAGAAATTTTCCAGTGGGGAGTCAGCGTTTGAAGGAGAAGAAAAAATTTAAACAAAATGATGAATGAATAATGCAAGGCAAGAGTCAGAGCGACGATATTAGATTTGCAGAGTTTCCCGTAATCGGGATGCCGACAAGTGCAAGAAACAATTGGTATACGGGAACTGAAGAAATCTCATTTTCAGGAGAGGTGCAAAACTACTGTGTTTGTTTCATAGACCTTGTAGGTTCTACTAAAATAGCTTCGGATCTTTCCCCTCCTCAGCTAAGCAGATACTATGAGCTTTTCTTAAATGCAATTGCGCTTATAGCAAGGAATTTTAGGGCAAGAATAGTCAAAAACGCGGGAGACGCTCTAATCTTTTACTTTGACGACACTTGCGATCCAAAGAATATTATGAATTTTAAGAATGTACTGGACTGCTGCCTCACTATGGGCCTTGCAAGCGATATGCTTAATGCTAAAATGCTTAGTGAAAAGTTACCACCCATCAAATACAGGATAAGCGCGGATTACGGCGAGGTTTCGGTTGCAAGATCTCAATCTTCACAAAGCGAAGATCTTTTTGGTTCTGCCATGAATATCAGCGCGAAGATCAACTCAAAAGCTAGACCGAATGGGTTAATTATCGGAGAGTCCCTTTTCGCCATAGTCAAAGGATTAGAAGAATACACATTTGTCCGCTCAAATGAACCACTAATTGGCCTGAAGGGCGAATACAGCGTTTATCATGTAGATCAAAGAGATAAAAAGGATGTTATCAACCCATTTGATAGAAAAGCTACTAATTATTAGCTAATCTCTTTCGTATACTTCAACCAGCTCCTGTAGCTGTAGCCATAGCAAAAAAAGACTAGGCGACTTGCCCCGCTCTCTCTTACGTGCAAGCAAAACACTTACCCAATGTTGAGGTTCAAATCAAGCAAAAGCAGGTAAACCTTTTTTTATATAGTAATATTATCTCTGTCTTGGATCGATTCACCTGGCTGTAGAAGAAAAAAAAGACCGGCAGCATAAAATAACTTTAAAGTTTCTTATCTTAGCATTAGTTGCATCGATAATAATTGCTGACTGTGTAATTATTTTCTCAGACGCTCACGAGAGGCATTCTATATCTCTTTGGGCACTAAACATAACAGGAGCTATTGCCTCAAGTTTAGCCATAATTGCAGTTAGTAGATACGGAGTTCATGGGCTTCACGGTAAATCATATTTTTTTCTCATGTTGGGCATGATTTGTTGGTTCTCGGCAGAGCTGGTGCTTATGTACTACTACTATGCTTTTGGCATAGAGAACCAAAAACTAGTATCTGTCCCAGATGCTTTTTGGTTTGCAGGATATGTATTTTTGGCACTACATTTGTTTGCAGTGCTTCGTTCGTTGCGTAGAAAAATTAACATAGGAATTATTGTTTTGGCATCGGCTGCTTCGATACTATTTGTTGTATATAATACATCTAATTTGCTTTCATCAGAATTTCTGAACAATACAGACTTTGCAGCTTTTGTTGTCACAATTGCTTATCCAATCTTGGATTTGGCATTAATTCTTCCCTCTGCGATAATACTTCTAAGTCTGCATAAAGACTATCAGCACTCCATCCCATGGGTTCTTTCTTCTTTGTCGCTATTAGTAAACGCAATAGCAGATGATGGCTATGTAAATGACTTTGTAATTGATAATTCGCATAATCTGTGGGTATGGGACTTATTTTATGTTGCAGATTTTATTATTATGTCAGGAGCATTGTTTTGGTATAACAAATTCCATATTTCTACTGAAACAAGAAATAATGCAAGAATCAAACGTTGATGAATGAGACCACCGAGAGAGCGATAGAGAACGCAGCACAAATACATCTTTTCTTACGATTTTATTGTTATTATCGCCTTTATCACACTGCCTTTTTGTTACTAGGTAATCGTTAATCGTCCATTTAACAAGACCAATTGTTACATGCAAGAAAATCGAGATATCGCCTTAATGACCCCTTGACAAAAAGTTGTCAGCATGTATCATAAAAAGTGCGTTATCTAAAAGTA
>JALZFS010000078.1 GCA_030861405.1 Thermoproteota archaeon
AGCTCATACCTACTGGAAATGTTACGGTTACACTTCAAGAAATTAAGGAACCTTCATTGTGGCGTAGATTTTTGTCTTCATTTAGCGTGACACGCACTCCCATTCCGAAATAGCGTCATGCAGCGATTAATCGTTGTCAATATTTCGGTTTAGTACGTCTACCCAACGACATGGTGTGAGAATGACCCCCACACCAATACAATTCGTTCTTAAAATCACAGTTGTCACACTCATATAGCTGTTTGTAATTGTGATAGGAATCCTCACTCATTTTGATTGTGATTCTGATTCTAGCGTTCAATGCTGGTGAATTTTCGTTCCCACCTGTGTCTGCTACATCTAGGTCTTTTCCATTTCTTAATGACTTCAAAATATAGCAAAATGTATTCGCTGTGGAAATATGACAGTGAGAGAAGGAGAAATCTGCCGTGGTTGTAAAGGGGAAAAGGCTTGGCTGGATGCTAACATGAGGTTTGAAGGAATGGTGAGAGATAGAAGGAATTATTATAATGTCACGACAGTTTACAGTCTCTTTAGAACGGGGAACGTCCCGCTAAGTTGACAGAGCCATTCGTAAAATCCATATGAATAAATGTGGAAAATGAGTCTCATAAAAGTGGGTACGTTTTTCCATGAGAGACAGACGACAGATTGATGTAGAGCGACAAAGTATAGCAGTACAACAGCACAAAGATACGCGCGCTAGAAATAATGACAGAAATTTCATCATTTTTGACGCACTATTGGAGCAAGTTCCAGAGATGGGAGTTGAGGGGTTGATAGCAACAATTGATGATCGAGTAAAGCTTCTGAAAGCATTACGGTTGAATATCCAGAAAAATAAATTGATGTTGAAAAAGGCACATGATATAATTAGACATCGAAGTTAGAGATTTTCTGCTCTACGATCTCGGCATTCAGAGAACTTCTATATATCTCCGATAATAGCCTGACCGCTAGAAAAATCGTTCATAAATCCAATAATTCAATAAGCAATAGAGGGTAAGAATGGTGCTGTAGGGTCTACATAGTTTCCCACTGACATTAGATTAGCAGGCCATACAATACGGAACCGTACGTCGAGTAACCATCTGATAAGGTTAGGGTTGCGACCTGGCACGAAAAAGCCGTGACCAAGAATCACAGGTGCGTTTGCGATAAGTGCCTTCATAACTTCGTTTGTCTTGGCAACCGCGTGACCAAAAAAACCTATTCCAGCCGCGTAACCTGTAACCTCACCAGTAGTATCAATATAGACAATGGCTACTCGTTGATCTATGGCTTGACGCAGCTCCATTTCCCTTGAAAATCCATGAATTGATCTGCAGATCTCATTACACGCAGCAATATCTTCAGGTACAGCTGGACGTACATCATGCTTTTTTCCTAGCGTACTTGGTACTGGATTTCCATGCATGAGAAAGAGTGGTTCGCGCAATGTAAAACCACATTTAGTATAAAGTACAAACGAGCGCAAATGGCTGGGTGACTGAACAAGGCGGACTTGGTCATAATTGCGTTTTCGCGCCTGTATAAGTGCCGCTTCCATCAGGGCTCTGCCAACTCTACCTTGGGTGGATGGGTCCACAGTGAGTGGACCAATTGCGGCAACAGGAGAAGGTGGAAACATATGAAGGAATATGCTGCCAAGAATCTTGCCATCTCGCTCTGCTAATACTCCCCACGAATTTTGGTTTGACAGCAAGGTGGTGATCATCCCTATAGCAAATTCAATTGAGGGCTGCTCAGAGGGATAACCATGAGCCGAGGAGATTGCTTTGTGAGCTTGAAAACCTATTTTGCCACATGCTTCTGCGTCAGCCTGTTCGATTGATCGGATTATTAAGCTCATATCAAGTCTTTACCAAAATGCATTGTAAATATTGCTTTTAAGTATAACTCTAAAGAAGCCGAATACAAAATTTATGAACCTGGGGCCGTAGTAGCATATGAATCCAGGAAACACCCATTGAAAATACACTCTCTTCATAGCTTCCAGCTGGCTGATACCCACATAAACAAAAACATTGACTAGTGCAGCAGCTTGTATAGTGTTTGCAGGTACCTATACCTATCATCAGCATGTCTATGCGTGATAGTTGATATGGCCATTGCAGGCAGAGACCTAGTTACTAGTAACTGTAGATTTTTTTAAAGCATGGGGCCCTATTAACAGTGAATCTCGATCTAGCAGAACTATAATTCAATAACAAAATAAGCAAGTGCTTGACATTTACTGTGGCAGATAATGGCTATAATCGTCATGCGTGACAGGTTTAAGCATGCGATCCTTACTGCTTTAGCTGATAAAGAAATGGTAAAAATTTTAGACTGTGCAACATTGCGTCCAATATCTGTAAATGAATTGATCAAAGATACAGGCATCTCACACAGTACAGCCTACAGAAAGATTAAGTGGATGCTTGAAGAAGGATTACTCTTTACTGAAAGGATAAACATAACAGAGGATGGAAAAAAATTTGGCCTATTTAGAAGCACACTAAGATCAATCGATACAAAGTATGACCAAGGAAAAGTGAGTGTTCAAGTAGAATATAACATCAATGTAGTCGAGAGAACTGCTGAACGGTTATTTTCCCTTAGTTCTGAATAATTAAGCTAACCTTCTTGCAAGGCATCTGCTATATTTTTCCCACTCTTTTCTGATATATAGAACCTTATCCAAAGCATAGCACTAAACATTGCCATAGCCAACGTATGCACGTATATGCTTATGTCGTTGGTTGAAAAAATCTTAACTACCCCTTCCTCTCCAAGCAAGTCGAGTATTTCACCTATTATCCATATAAGAATAAATACAGATATTTGGAATTGAAAAGTTTTAACATTTTTTCTAAAGCTTACAGTAAGCCATACGAATATCCCTAGAGCAATTACGAGCAAGACAAGTGTGAGGCTACCGCCAAAGGAAGAAAATAGCACATCTTCACTCATTTTGTAGCCGCCTCCTGCTTCTTTTTCTTATACGAAACACCAAGATAGGTTATACCAAATGCAATTAGGACGACTACAGATGCAGGCTCAAACACACCGTCAGCTAACGATTCGATTCCTTGCATCCTAACTACGTGATATATACCATGCGATACTACAAACGCGGTGAGTGCGATGGTTACCTTTCTAATATCGCCTCTTAGCTTCAGGCTCAAATAGGCTGGAATTATAGCTGCAAAAAAGATCATAATTGCACTTGTGAGATCAAGCCAGCTTTCAATAGCCACTTTTACCAGATTGTTCTTCGCATAGCCTGTTATAATATTTGTAGTGTTAATCCCAGACCTGGGATTCATAAATGAGAATTGTGTCCTAGCTATAAGTACAGCATACAAGAATCAAACTTCATGAACATAAAAGACACTATAGGTCCAATGTGTGTAGCAGGAATAGCAATAGCGGTCCTAAGCATTGCATTTGTACATCCTTTTCTGACACCACATGAAGTCTCAGCTCAAGGTGGTGGCACTACTACAGACGGCATGATAGGCATGTCTAATGATGAGGGTAGGAATGCTACTATTGGCACGAATGCTACAGGTGCTATGGCAGGAGAAGGAGGAAACCAATCGGCGTCTGAGGTAAGAATGCATATAAACGAAGCACTTTCTGCAGCTAGAAGTGGCAATATGCAGGCTGTCATAATGCACTTGAACTTAGCTCTGAATGCAATAGGTGGAAGTAATGCAGGCACTCAAGGCAACATGACAGGTGCTGCTACTGCTGGCGATCCAATGAGCGGCGCAATGACGACATCTAACCAAGATAACGTCATTAAAATGAGAGCAAAGGAGGTAGATGAAGTTTACAGGTGGACAGCAGCCAGTGATGGAAGTATTAATCCAACGCTAAAGCTTGTTGCAAATACAAACAACATCATACAGATCAAAAATCCAACAGACGAGAAGCACGAGCTAGTGATAGAATCTAATGGTAGGGAACTTGCGTCTAGCGGAGACATAAATCCAGACAGCTCGGGCCAACTTACATTCAAACCTACTGTGACTGGCACCCTTGGATACCATTGTGAATACCATCCTGAAACAATGAAGGGAACTATCCAAGTGGGTAGCTCCTCCTAAATTTTTTCTTTAACGGAAATGATACATGTAAAGTAATATAAAGAGAAGCAAGTTATATCATGCAAGCATAAGTCCTTTATTTTCAGACATCATGCTAAAATAGAACAGGCAATAGTATCGTCATTAATATTAGGAGGAGGAGGAGAAAAGAAGGTAGATTTATAGCTGTTCGATACGAGATCAAATAGTTTATCATGGCCGTTGTCTCTTCACATACACATTTCTCCAATGCCACCATTAGCATAATTTTACCTAATTTTCAGCGGCATACCAGCAACTCAACATGCCAATAAAAGCTGGAATTTTGATAATCTGCATCTAGAAGATTTCCATTATTGTTACTATTTTAGTACAATTCCTTTACAGCGTTGTTAGATTCTTGCAACTAGAAGTGGTAATACCCTATAGATACAGTAAAAGCTAAAGCTAAGTTCATTCTAATATGATAGGATAATATCTCATGAAATGACCAAGGTCTCTACTTCGACTGCAACGATATCACAGCCGCTGCAAGAAGAAGAACTACAATTGTCATCTTCCTCCTATTACAACCCAAGGTGTCTGCAGCTGTACATACCAGCAGAAATTGAACATTGTGACAGTAGTAAAACTATTGCAAAATGTATCAATGCAAAAATGATTCAATCCAAGAATACAGGGGTATCATACAAGACGAGGCTGCAGTCTTTGCTCAGTTTGTATACCGATGTTATGATAAAATTCCTGTAGACCACTTTTAGACGATATCAAAGCTGGAAGGTACGACCCATATGATATTTTGACGGAATACTCACACTTTTTGAAGAATGAAAGGCATGGTGAACACCAGAAACTAACTGCTAATGTTATCCAGCATGATACAGAGGTAGCTCGTCTTGTTATCTAAAA
>JALZFS010000079.1 GCA_030861405.1 Thermoproteota archaeon
AAACATTGTTAAGTATCACGTCAATAAGTTAATTAACCAGTGTAGAAGAAATTCATGTTATTTGATGGACTAACTTTATAGGGTAGTTATACAAATTGAGGCTCCTTTTTATTCTGCAATGTGAAACGAAACAACCAGCAATGGGTCTAGCTATTACTATTACTATTACTATTATAGGACTAATTGTCTTCAGGGAGCTGTCCGAATCAGGACCACCAATATCTCTTGACTATGCCTATATCTGCAAACGACTCGTACGAAGCACCCATTGATTCGATTCTTCCCATGTATGTTCCTCTAATCTCTACTACCTTTGGATTCTTGTTGATATGCTTTAGCAAATCATAATCCAGTTTATGATGTGCTCTTGATGCAAGAAGCCATGCACCAAAGCCAGGAAGTGGGAGACCATCAAGATACGCATGTGACATGTGTGTGGCGCAAAATTCAATGATTCGAAGTATCTATAACAGCATCGCAAGAACGCGCACAAAGCACCTTACAATATTTAGAATTGGCTTTGTTGTTCGTCAGTGGCACAGCAATACCATGTCATGATTGGATTGGTCTATGTAACATAGAAGTACTTTTGTTTGTGTTGGAGCACAAGCAGAAGAAGAGCACTCTGCACCTCGACCGCCGGTTATGCTAGAGGTCATATTGTTGCCTGCTAGGATACCTTTCTATGCCACGACTCGCGGATAATATAGCTGCTAGGTTTATTTGGGATGCAACTGCATTTTCTATCTGATAATTGCGCATCATTCAATCGGTGGAAGTGCTATCATAGCGGGCTTGGAGATATTGGATTCTAGAATGTAATCTGACTCCATTAGTTTATCAAGTGAATGCGTGACTATAGATACTTGGCCTGGCGTTACCGCTCAAAATTCCAATAACTGATTGTTTCAAACCGTGCATATAAATTCTAATGGCGACTCTCAAAATGTCATATTCATAAAGGCACCCCGTGAATCTCTTATTAGTTGTAAGGAACACGGTACAGGATGATGCCACGTGTCATACTCGTGCCCCATGATGGGTATGAGATGTCAGACAAAGCTCTAAAATATGCTACCGAAATTGCAAAGGGTTTGAACATGAACATAAAGCTCCTCAGAGTGGTTGATGAAGTTCTAGACGCTTCAAGTATGAGTCACTGGAATAATATTGAACGGGCAAGAGTCAAAAGGGATGTAGAAAAGTATAGAGCCAAAAAAAGGGAGAAGGAATACAAGAAACTCGAGAAATTAATTTCGTTAACTAACTCAAGAAGTGTCGAAGCATCCTCATTAGTCTTAGAGGGAGATGCTGCCGAAAAGATTGTTTCAACAATAAAGAGGGATAACCCCTACCTTGTCGTAATAGGCAGTAACAGGCTAAAGTTGAAGGGACTTTCAAAAATAAGAGCTCTAGGGAGTGTAGCGAGGAAACTATCCGAAAAGTCTCCGCGTCCTATCCTCATAATCAAGTGATGTTGACATGATGTTTATGTATATGAGATCACAAGGTGAGTAGATGTAAATATTCCGAGGATAAATGTGCCATGAACTGGCGGTTGGCCCACTAATGGTTTGTCTTTACATGCTCACTGAAACCATCTTTGGTTTCAAACAGGTCACCGCAGATGTCCGACCTGTAGTTGCGTTCAGTTTCTGTAGGCTGACCAGGCGCACAATTCAACGGACTGCGATATTTTTGTGGGATCCTTGTTAGCTCAGGCGAATAAGAGGTGCAATAATAGGTCTGCTGTTTGGTGCGACATTCTTTGACAATCTGACTCTCATAGGTAGTACTGCCAGCATTGTCGCATTGGGCATGTTAGAACGCAAAAACACGCGCATATGCGGCTGTTACAGTGGATTAAACCCCGGGGCGGTAGTTGAGGCTCCAACGTTGTTGGTTGCCATCCTGGTATTATATCTCCAAATACCAATTATGCCGCGATAACCCTGCTCAGCTTAAAGGCTCTCACTCATCTTATAATATTGAACTCATATAAACAATACACCCAAAAGATCCAACCAATACTTTATGAGAAGAAAGGTCGTGGTACTTGGCTCTGAAAGCCAGTGAAAACGTTGAATCAATTGAAGAATTCACGTTTGCATTTAACTTTTTAACATATGCTACCTCTAAGGCTTTCTCGGATCTGCTGGGCTACAATAATAAATACTGCCGATGAAAGAGGTGTCTCTAGCAATCTGTGGTATGTGATACGGCCGATATGATAGAGTATAAGATAAAATCGCTGTAATGACGCGCCCACAACTATGACTCCATGCAACAGGGTTACAGCATATAGGCACCCGTCGAAAGCAGCGTTTCCTTGGTTTATTATCGCCACACAAATGGAACGAGTAATATCGTTAATACTGTCACCATTGCAATCGCAATTATTTTGAGTGGCAGGCCTGCCCGAACCATATTGGCGGTACTCACATATCCGCTTGCAAAAACTATTGTATTTGGTGGTGTACTAACTGGCATCACGAAGGAGTAACTCGTGACAATTGTTACGGGAACCATGAACAGTATAGGATTAAGCCCAAGGGAAGTTGCCAAGGATGCGGAGATTGGTATCATTAAAGCAGCCGTGGCAGTATTGCTTATGACCTCACCTGCAAGCGCTGTTACTGCAACAATTATGAGAACAGCAAATATGTAGTTCATTCCTTCAAGAAAAATGAGTTGTTTTGCTACAAACTCGTCAAGGCCTGTGGCTGTAAAAGCATTGGCGAGGGCTATTCCGCCTCCAATCAACAAAAGCACCTCCCATGGAATCTGTGCTGCTGACTTCCAACTTAACAGTCTGTCGTCATCATTCTCATTGTCTTCTTCTTCGCGACTGCTTTTGCTACTGGAACTATCAATTCGACTGGTATTTTCGATACTCTTTTCATGACCTATCTTGCTTTGCTTATTGTGATTAACCCTTGTTTTGTCCCCTCTGGATCTTAATGATGGGAGTACAAACAGTAAAAATATGGCAGCCACTGCTATTGCAGAATCATCAACTGTTGGTACAAATTTCCCCCATAACAACCCTCTCGTGACCCACGCTATTGCGGTGGCGGCAAATACGCCTAAGACAAGTTTTTCGTTCCTTGTCATTTTTCCAAGTTCGGATAGTTTCGTTTCAATCAATCCTTTTTCTTCAGTTATTGGCTTGATGCCCCTTATACTGGCTCCAAAATTTACCATATACAACCACGCAATCAAAATAGATACCAGTCCAATGGGAAAACCAACTGACATCCACTGACTAAAGCTTACATCAAGACCCATAATCTCCTCTGATATAGATGCAAATATTGCGTTTGGTGGGGAAGCTATTAGTGTCGTTACTCCACTGATACTTGCAGAGTAAGCTACTGAAAGCATAAGACATAATCCGAATCTCTGTCTGTCACTAGCACTGCTGCGGAACTGTGAAATTACTGCTATAGCAACCGGTAGCATTAGCATAGTGATTGCAGTGTTGCTCATCCATGCTCCCAATAACAATATGACCATCATGAAGGCAGCTATGATATACTTTGGATTTGTACCAAAGACCTTCAACATGTTAAGTGCAAATCTATTATGTAGGTTTGATCTCTCCATCGCTTTGGCGAGCATAAACCCGCCAAGAAATAGGAAGACGATCCTATTTGCGTAACTTGCAGAAGTTTCCTGCAAGTCTGTAACACCAAACGTGGGAAAAATTATGAAGGGCAAAAGAGCAGTGACATAAATAGGAATAGCTTCGGTTATCCACCAGACTGCCATCCATAATGTCGCTCCCAGCACAATTCTTGCTTCAAAGGTCAGTTCTTCAGGCAATACTATGGGAAAGAATAAAACAACTAGGAAAAAAGCAGGGCCAAGTAAGAGCCCCGCCTTTCTAGTATGCTTTTGTGTAATTCTCATCCAATTATACGCAGCAGCTAGTGCACTCTAAAGCTTAATTGAATAACTCTCCGAGTCGTATTGGAGTGGTCATTACCAGCTAATAAAAAGTAATCAACTACACCAATAGAGATGGTTTTCTTTTGGAGTGAGCAACCGCACCTTGCATTACGGTGGAGCTTACGGATGATAATCGGCATAATAAAAGGAGAAACTTTTGACAATGTTTGCTAATTTTTAGGTTAAGTACTTAGTGTCGAATTTCTTTTTTAAAAGGCGTTGGAACTCGAATAACTAATACGAAGACTATCTCAATATCTTCCATCAGTTCCTCCACAGCTTTGTTACTCTTAGCATGCCCTGATATATCATTAAAAGAGTCGACTTTTACCCTTACGGATAATATTTCTATTTTAAATCTAACTCATTTGTATCTTCGTAGAGACATCTTATCCTCTAAGTGTCACTTCTCACAATCACGACGGCGCACTTGGCATTATGAAGCACATTGTGCGATACGCTTCCAAGCAATAGTTTTGCAGCTGTGCTAAGTCCTCTGCTGCCCATTACTATTGTATCTATTTTTTCTTTCTCGGCTGCTTTTAGAATTTCTTCTCCGGCATTGCCTGCTGCAGTTATGGTTTCTGCTTCTGTAAATGCTTCAGATATCGCCTTTGATTTGTATTTTTCTAGTAACTCTTTGCTATTCTGCTCTAACTCTTTGACGACAGAATCATGTTTCTGCCAAGTACGGAGATTACGACCGAACCCTTCTATTACATTGATTATATATAACCGCTCAATCTCCCATTTCTTTGCCATATATGCTGCATATTCAAATGCTCTATCAGCATCTTCTGACCCATCCACTGCCACTAGAATTCTTGAAACTTTAACCATTTTTCTAGCTCCCTACTTGTTCGCTACATTGGCTGAATATATTACTAGTCCCAATTATGTGATGCATCCACCAGGCCCTCAAAGCTCATGGACCCAGGTAACAAACGAAAGATTCTAAATTGTCTAATTAGAAGGATTAATGACTTTTTTGCAGCTAAGAAGGATTGATCTATTTCAAGGACTGACATTGTAAGATACATAATAAACCGACAATCCGTCGGAAGTCAGTGGTTATTGTCAGAATTAAATGCTAATACTCAGACATAGTATATGAGAGTCATAGCAGGTTGATAAACCAAGCTAATATTCACCCCGGGATGATGCTAGGACTCGTCTCCTGCGGATGCAGACATTGTTGAATACGTGCATTTTCTCAATGCGTCATCAGGGATTGAATCTAATCAAACAGCACATTATCGTCCGCCCTATTTTGGAAGCCTGCCTCTCATACTAAATGAAGTAAAATATTTTTCTATTCACTTGGCAGCCCATAGTGCTCTGCAATCAGGTGATGATACTGTTGTGGTGGCATAAGCGATGAAATGCTTTTCTGGACTACCTCACTAAGGGCGGGATGTATATGCATAGCACCTAGTATAGGCTTTACAGTGCGTTCATGCTCGGTAGACATGATGTCGACTATCTCCTGAATGAGAGTGGATGCGTATGGCCCAATAATATGAGCACCAATTATTTCGAGCCCATCAGCCTTTACAATAACTTTGACAAAACAGTCCTTTATGCCCATGGCTATCCCTTTTGCAGTATCTTCGTATCTTGCAATACCAATGAGAATGTTATTCTCCTCATACCTTGCCAAGGCTTCTCTCTCCCTAGCTCCGACAGCAGCGATTTCGGGGTATGCAAAGACAGCATGAGGGACCGCGTGATAGTCTTTTTTCGCCTTGCTATCCTTGTCTTTTCTCAACACGGCATTATAGTATACAAGTTCTGCTTCATAGTTTGCCTTGTGTTTAAATGGGTACACACCATTTGCATCACCAAAGGCCCAGATATTTGGCTGCGATGTCTCTAGGTATTCATTAACAATTATCCACCCATTTTCATCGGTCTGTATCCCCGATTTATCTGGATGAAGGATATCTGTGTTAGAGCTCCTTCCTGCAGCAATTAATATGTCCTCTGCATTTATACGAATTAGTTCTCCGTTTGTCATGTTTCTGGCAATCAGCTGCCTCTGCACTTTTTGTTCATGCTCGAGGCCTATGCCGTTACTCGTCTTAGTACTAGCATAAGATTTATTATCGCTGGATTCAGTGTTACTATTACTAACAACTTCTATTACTTCATTATTTGTGATGATGGTCATGTGTTTGCTGAGTTCCTGCTTTGCTAGTGCAGATACTTCTGCATCTTCATGCGGCAAGAATTGCTTATTCCTACCAATGACCGTAACGCGAGAACCCATGCTTGAAAAGAAATGACCATATTCAGCGGCAATGTATCCTCCTCCAACAATTGCAATGCTATCAGGCAACTTATCCATTGAAAGGATAGTGTCGCTGGTGTGATATGTAATATCGCCAAGGCCCTTTATGGGCGGAATTGTTGGTTTTGATCCTGTTGAAAGAAAAATCTTGTTTGCCCTTATCGTATCATTCTCGCTGCCACTGACTTTCAAGGTGTATGGCGCTATGAACTCTGCAGTTTTATGATAGTAGTCGATATTCTCCGACTTTGAAAGCCCATTTCTTATCATGTCTATCTCTTCTTTGATGTAATGCCTCATCCTTTCCATGACCTTATGAAAATTGATCTTGTGTAACTGAACATCAATTCCAAATTCATTTGCTTTTTCTATTGTCCTTACCATCTCTGCAGGATATAGAAGAATCTTGGATGGTATGCATCCCCGTGTAAGACAAATTCCTCCTGGTTCATCTTTGTCTATGACAGCAACGCGTAGATTTGGATTTTTTTGCAGCATCGCATCGACTACAGAAATTGCAGATCCTGTTCCTATTGAGATTACGTCATATTCTTTCATGGCAGATCTGTACTTTCATTTCTTGAATCGGTGTTGTCACGATGAAACTTAACCAAACCTTTTGGTACAAATAAACTCAATCCTCACCTAACAACCAGGACCGGGCATTTGGCATGTGATATCACACCGCTTGCTACACTTCCAAGCAGAAACTTTTCTAGGCCTGTCCTCCCCCTTTGTACTCACGATTATCAAGTCTATATTATTTTTCTCAGCATAGCTTATTATGGCATCACCTGCAGAGGGAATATTGACTAAAGTCTCCGAAGGCAATATAGCAACACCTGCTTTGTCCGCCATGGCCTTTACTTCATCGTACCACTTTTGTGACTCGCTTTTCGAATCTTCAATGTACCTTCGTACTAGTGGACCCGTATACGCGTATTCAACATAAGGCAAGTTGAGAACTGCATGCACACAAACTATTGCAGCCTTGGCCATCCTGGCAATTTTGATTGCATATCTTGCTGCTGCTCTAAATGACCATACAGATCCATCCAGCGGGATTAGGATTCTCTCTAAGGCCATCTTGTCTTCATCGCTAGATATTTTCATTACACCATCCAGTTATCAGGCACAGTTTTATGCATGCATCATGAGTATTAAAAATAGATATCAACCAATCCTTTAGCCTCTCTTGTTGCTGTTTTATCATCAGTAAAGCTATTTTACCCCCAAACGCAATAATGGAACCGTTTGTAAATCCGGGTCTGTAAGAAAATACACCAGTAGTAGCAAATATCGGGCCATCTACTGCAGAGGGTCCTCCTGCTCCTAACGGTCCCCCAGCGTTAAGCTCCCGTAATTCCTTGTCTGTGTCTTTTTACACATTTCTAAGTGTAATACATAGCATAATTCAATAATTATAGATCTTCCCAGCTTTTTTACTAAATTTCTTCTAGAAAACATGAAAAACGGATCAGCGATCCGACGCTTTCAATGTATTACTTGCGTACATTAAACGCCGGCATTCTACAAAAGCTTCTTGAGATAATCCTTCTTCAGGTAAGAAATAACGCCAAGAAGGACTAGCCCGACACCCAAGCTGGTGAACAGAGACATTATTGCGGCCGCCAAATCCCATATCGCTCGCCAGATCAAAACTACAGCTACTACGCCAAGTGCTGCTACAACCTCCCGCCGTCTCGCGCTATGTGTCGCAGCTTATTCCATCAAGGCTACCTCTTGCGATAGATTTGGATTTTTTAGCGAACTATGTATTTGCCTAATTCTTCAAGGGGTTTGTTGAGAATTACCTCTGCCCCATTAAAACCAGCGACAAGGGATTTAGGATATTGTACATGAGTTCTGTCGCCCTGCGATTCTACGAAAATTGTATCTCCTTCTACTGCCACAACATTTCCAGCAGGCTGTCCATCAGACGCTCTTACATTTTTGTGAACTATATCCTCCCAATTTGAGACTGGATCAGTTGACATTGACTTGTCCGATATCTAAAAATACTTATGAGTTGATAAGCATAATACCAGCGAAAGATTATCCTTTTTGTTCAATGTAAGTTGTGACCTATCATACCTATGTGTTTATAAGTTTATTATTACTCGAGGTTCAGCGGAACATTAGATAGACGTAGTTACAACACGCCCAGACATCAAGGAAATTTTATGACGAAGTTTAGTAGAAATCTCTTTGACAAGCAGAAGCACCTAAATAATATTGGGAAGGGATTCCTAAAATAAGGAACGTTGGATTGCTATAATCGAGATAAGAGGACACAAGGTCGCAAGGGTTCCATTAGCGATCTGGATGAGCAAGCACACAAACTGGATGAAATAGGACCCATCACACTTGCAGGAATACACGGAGGGCAAGAGGATGCATAGGCATTCTAAATATAACTGCATCAATCGTTACTATGGATAGTATTCGCGGCATGGGCGTTTTGATGCAGCATGAGTTTTCAACCCTAAATTACTTCCTATCCCTATCGATGGGTCCAGTGAAAGTTCTCTGCAGTTTACCGCTACTTCTATATCATCGCATCATTGCTAAGCACTATGGGCTTTCAAATGGGTGGCGGAAGTCCGCTGGTCTATGTTATAGTATTGAGTATATAGCACACGTAAAAATCAGTTTTGAAAACGTACTTCATGTTGAACTGTCATATGCTAACCACCAGCAACCAGCTTCGATATACAGACTTCTCCAATCGTGCATCTAGGATTTCCTCCGTAAGAGTCTGCATCTCCTTTGATAGGATAAGAGGCGTGGTAACTATGGGCGAATGAGGCAACACTGAAAGCAGAGACTGGCTGCCTGTGTAATTTTATTAAAGTATTACATCTCCATATAGATTAAGAAAGGACAGAAATATGAATAGCAAAAGTAAAGGACATAAAAGAAGCCAGAGTCAGAGATCGGTGATTACAAAGTCAGAAACATCCTCTTCATCATTGCTACCATCAGAGCCCCTTCCTCCAGGCACTCCTGCGCCTGATTTTTCACTGAAAAGTACACCCGATCAGACAGTATCGCTTAAAGACTTTCACAATAGACCTGTAGTACTTGTTTTCTACCCTGCAGATTTTAGTCCTGTTTGTGGAGACGAATTAACTGTATTTAATGAAATATTGCCAGAATTTGAGCGATTCAATGCTCAACTTTTAGGTATTTCTGAGGACAATGTATGGTCTCATATAGCATTTCATAAAGCCAGAAATTTGAAATTTCCATTGCTTTCTGATTTCCATCCAAAGGGTGCAGTAGCACGGCAATATGGTGTATTCAGAGAAGAAGACGGAACTGCCCAGAGAGCGCTATTTGTCATTGATGGCAATGGAATTGTTCGCTGGAGTTATGTATCTCCAGTCGGCGTAAATCCAGGTGCCAATGGCGTTCTTGCAGCCCTTGAATCGCTAAGCAAGGAGAATAAGGAGAAGAAACAATAATAGGGCAAGGAATAAAAATGTCTGAAGCCGCATTAGAAACTGCAAATTTGACGCTGCCTGTTAGCAGCACCCGGGACCACATTCAAGGACCGGACACGGCGCCAGTCACTTTGGTTGAATATGGCGATTATGAATGTCCTTATTGCGGTGAGGCCTACCCGATAATTAAGAACATACAGGATTACTTCGGGAATAAACTTTGCTTCGTATTTCGCAATTTTCCTGTGACACAGGTGCACCCTCATGCTCAACATGCAGCAGAGGCTGCAGAGGCAGCAGGAGCACAGAACAAATTTTGGGAGATGCATGACTACCTGTACGAGCACCAGCAGGCCCTTGAGGATAATCATTTAAGGCAATATGCATCGTCTTTGGAAATGGATGTTTCAAGGTTTGATTATGAAATGTCCGAGCATGTTTATGCTGACCGCATCCGTGAGGATTTTATGAGCGGTATACGGAGTGGTGTGAACGGTACGCCAACTTTTTTCATTAATGGTAAGAGATATGACCACTCATGGGATGAAGAAACGCTACTGTCCGCTATCAATGAAACTCTGACAGATTCAAAGGGGCGTCCAGCAAAAAGAAAAAAGAGGACAAGAACAAGAACTAGTCGATAAACTTTGGTCCGCTGTTGCCAGTCTGTACCATCGTCCATGCACATATCTCTGCAAAAAAATGAGACTGAAATGATGATACTGAAAACTATAGAATTTAATAAATCAGAGAACTGCAACTAAGAAATCCATCATCAACATTTAAGTCTCTTAAGGTCTGCGCACATTATTAATGAGCATCAGAGATAGAGATATCGATGATTGGTTCAGGAGATGGGGACTTCCATGGTGGGGATCAGGCAGTAGTAGAGGAATAGGCACAGGGAGTATGTTCAGGGAGTTTGAAGATATGGGAAGAGAAATGGAGAGAATGTTTGAGCAGACAACGAGGGATATTGACAAGGTCCCCAAAGAACTAGTAAGAGAGTATAATACACCAGGAGGAGGAAGGGTAAGAGAAGTGGGCCCGCTAGTTTATGGCTATTCGATGACAATAGGCCCTGACGGAAAGCCAAGGGTAAAGGAATTTGGTAATGTCAGATCACTAGGTGAGGGAGGGCCCGGAGGCGTAATGGCTCCTGCAATAACTGCAGAAAGAGAACCACTTTCAGATATCATAACTACAGATAGCGATGTCAAAGTAACAGTAGAGATGCCGGGTATCTCAAAACAGGATATAAAGATAAAGGCATATGATAGCTCAGTTGAAGTATCGACAATTGAAAGTGCACCTAGGAAATACCGTCGTCTTATAGAATTGCCTCCAGACGCAGGTATTGAAACAGCTAAATCAACTTATACAAATGGGATACTTGAAATAGCTTTTAAAAAGAAAGGCAAGCCAAAGGGAAAAGAAATTAAAATCGATTAATTACAAGATAGCATACGTCCTGCGACTATCCAATGCACACAATAGAAGCACACAATAGAAGTCAAGCTGCTTAAAGATCAGGGCTTCTCCATTTGGGACAACAATTTGAGACGCAAGGAGAAGAGACAAAGCATAAGAAGACGACCGAACAACCGATAACAACAGACCAGGTCTTTCTCTCTTTTTTAATTAATAAGGCAAGAGCAAAGTTTAACCATGTTAAATACAGCTCCCATTCATATCATGCATACTCATGAATCAAAGTGCAGACAAGCAGGTATTCATTGTAAAGAGATCCGGAGAACGAGAGCCTTTTGCTGAAACGAAATTAAGAAGCTCCCTGGAGAAAGCTCTCGCCCCATCTGCAATGATAGAGGATATTGTAAAGCACATCCAAAGCGAACTTAGAGAAGGAATGACTACCTCTGAAATATATCGACATGCATTCTGGCTTCTCAATAAGCATCACTCGCCAACTGCCGCTCGATATAGTTTGAAACAGGCTATTATGGATCTTGGTCCTGAAGGCCATTTCTTTGAAAGGTTTGTTGGCGAATTGGTTAAATCAAAAGGATTTACAGTGGAGGTAGGAGAGGTAGTAAAAGGCTTTTGCGTTGAACATGGGGTTGATGTAGTAGGTGAGAAGAACGGCTATCACATCATGGTTGAGTGCAAGTTTCACAACAGCTTTGGAATCAGATCTGATGTCAAGGTCGCGCTGTATGTGAAGGCACGCTTTGAAGATATAGAGAAAAAATGGA
>JALZFS010000161.1 GCA_030861405.1 Thermoproteota archaeon
TTTTTGGGTCCCTCCATTCCTGACGTTGAGTATAATTGGCTGTTGTAAGCTATGAGGTAATGTACGCCTCCTAGTGCCATATTTTTATATATTATAGACGATATTTAGTCATGGCTGATGTCGCAACAACATTATTTTCTTCTTCTGTTGCGTCTATTAGGAAGATACTCGTGCCCCTTGATGGTTCAAGTACATCGCTAAAGGCACTACAATATGCAGTCAATCTAGCAGGGTTGGGAACCAGTGCTGCTGAGCTCGTAGTTATGCATGTATTGGAAGATGTAAAGCAAGGTGGAGCAATTGGCTTGCAGGCCAAATATGGAAATGTACGGCTTGTAGAAGGTTTCAAAAAAGCTAGAAGGGAGGCTGCATTGAAATGGTTGAAGCAGATCCAAGAAGCTGCAAGGAAGAAGGGAATACAAATAAAGATTGAGGTATTAGATGGAGATTCAAAAGCTGAAGTTATATTAGATTATGCGGGTGAAAATGCTGTTGACCTGATAGTTGTGGGGTCGAGGGGTCTTACGGGGTTTAAACGGCTTTTGCTTGGAAGTGTTGCCAATGCAATAGTTGCTAATGCTCCTTGCCCTGTCATGGTGGTGCGTTGATAAAAGTTGCTTACCCTCTTAAGCATCCAAAAAGTTAGCAGATGAATAAGCAATAAACAATAAGGACTATTGGAAGGTAATTGATATGACTGTTGTTTTTCGCATACTGAGTACTAATTGTCACAGAGCATTTAGAATTGTGCGATAATCTTGAGTTAATTTACCAGCAAAGTACAAGAAACGGAAAAGTAAGAAGAGGATATCCTATGTCTACCATTATTCCTCTGGAAGTAAGAAGACATTCATACAGTTTCTAAGTGTGATAATCAGTTGTTAAGTATAACATAATGCCTTCCAAATACAAAGCCGACATGCGTTATAACTCCCTTTTGGAAAATGATAATCATCTGCATCTGAATCTCGCAAGCAGGAAATGTAATTTTCCCTTCTCTATGTGCAAGAAGGAGTTCATCGGGGTGAATAAAGAGGGGCATGTTTGTTCTTTTAAGGTTTTTCTGTTCACGCAGATAGTTTAGCATCTTTATCACCAATTCTAGATTATGCTTGGTGTCAGGAAGCACAATATTTTCTTCATATGTAAATGAGCCTTCGGGGTTGATGTTATTTGCACTATTGGTGCTTACATCATAACGCTGAGTTGTGCAACTTTTTACTATTCTTGCAATTCTGAAAACAACGGGTATATTATTCCAGTGAAGGTTGAACTCAGAGATAGAATCCAGTAGTTGCTCTATCATGCCTTTGAACGGTGAAAGGTCATAGGGGCTGCCTAATTTTTGCTTGGCAATTATTCTCCAAACTTCATCTTTAACAGAGTTAAGATCTTTTAAATATTTAGGGGAGAATAGCAATTCTAATCACCTTAGACACCTTTAAGGCCATGCTAGATGAAGATCGGAGGTGAATATAATTTAACTTCTCTGTGTCTTTTTAAGCAGCAGCAACTATATCTTCTCGTCAATTTTCTAAAGCAACTCTAAAAGAAATTATTCACAATTGCACAAATGTGTTATCTGTGCCCTTGCTTTTGACTTGTTTGCTGTATGTGAATATAGCCTCTTACCATGTATTAGCAGTGTCAACTATATTATCAAAAACCAATAACGGCAGCTTTATTGCTACACCAAATGTCCCAATGTGTTACCTGTTGCCGCTTTTGCATAGTACTTCTTTGACCTTGTCGTTACAGTCTTCTCGCCGCTTGTGATATTATATTCTACTATATTATATTTTGATATGAACAACTATTTTGTCGAGTTTCATTATCCGCAGATCGTGCATAAATTAAAGGGGAGTCATCTTATCTATGAGCCTACTATAAGTGATCTGTCCATCCTTCTCTTGAATTATCAAGTCAACAGTATATTGAGTTCCATCTAGGAGAAATGTTATTTGTACGTCCCAAGAATCTCTTCTCTCTTCGGTTGGCAAGCCCCCCTTAGCTATAAGCTGGTCTGATGCATAAGGCAATACGACTCTCACTTTAAAATCCTTAACATCCGAGCCATAAAGTGCAGTTATTGCCTTTTTAGCAGTCTCTTCGATTTCTGCACTTGACTTTACAGGATTCATTTTTATCAATATAGCTGGTACTCACTTAAAAGCATGATGACTTTATTAGCAAGGTCCTGCTAACTTGAAATAACAAAATATCGTGCAGCTTAGTTAACTTATTGCAGCTCTTCACTAAAGCGTTATAACCAGAATCCAGTCTATTCGTATGCCGGCTTCATCGGGCTAGAAATTGGCTGGAAATATTTAAAAACAATCGCCCGATATATAGGGGAGAATTAAAATGGGAATGGAATTCTATGGTGACTCCTACAGGGGCAATGACGAACCCATTTTTGTGGGAATTCCAACATTTCTGAAGTTGCCTTGGATCAGAAGCCATGAAGAGCTGGAAAGAGTGAAGCCCGATATTGCGATCGTTGGCGAACCATTCGACTTTGGAACTACAATCCGTCCAGGTGCTAGATACGGTCCAAGGGCTATACGTGCTGCCTCCACGGTACCATCACCTCCATACGAGCACTTTAACATTGAGACTGGAGTAGATCCCTTTGGAGTCTTTAGAACAGTAGACTATGGTGATGTCGTAGTGTCACCAGGTGATGTGGTAGAGTCCCATAGGAGAATGACTCAAAAGGTAAAGGAGGTGTTGGATATTGATGGAATCCCTGTAATGCTCGGTGGCGACCATTCGATTACATTTCCTAATGTCCGTGCATTTGCCAAAAAATACAAGAATATAGGAATGATTCATATAGATTGTCATGCTGATTGTGCTCCACAGGGACTCTGTGGCTTCAAGTATGACCATGGAGCCCATATCAGAAGAATCATGGAATTAGGCTGCCTGAAAGGCAAGAACTACACGCTTATAGGACCTAGAGGATATTGGCCTGGTCCAGATCTATACAAATGGATGGCAGATCAAGACTTCCAATGGTTCACTATGCTTGATGTAGAAGAGCTTGGAATTGATCAGATTGCAAAGGAAGCAGCGGATCGAGCCAATGACAATGTTGACGCGGTTTACATTAGCTGGGACATTGACACTTTTGATCCCGCCTATGCTCCAGGAACGGGAGAACCAGAACCAAACGGGCTCACATCGAGAGAAGGCATGAGGCTCATGAGGCTACTTTCAACATCATTCGATCCAGACAGGTTTGCATTTGATCTGGTAGAAGTATCGCCAACCTACGATGTAAGTGACGTAAGCTCATACAACGGCGGGATTACATCAGGTCTAGCCAATAGGTTGATTGTTGAACTACTTGCAGGCTTGTCATTGACAAAGAAAGGTATGACGGAAGGAAAGCCAGTAAGACCCAAGCACTATCGGGGGACGGGACACACATATGAGTTTGGTAAGTCTCCAAAAGCAAAGATACCAAAGAGACCAGCATTAAATTACGGTTCAAAAGCAAAGATATCAACTAGATAAATGATATATGTCAAAGTAACGGTAAAAGGAGAACCAGACACCGCTCCTTTTAGACATGGTTTCTTCTATGCTGACAAATCTGATGAGGAACTTTTTTACAACTCTGCTAACGTGGTCAAAGAAAAGCTTGACAAGAATTTAAAAATTAATATCAATGAGGCGCTGGTGTTCTACTGCGCATATGTTATTGGCAAATTGCGCGACGATGAAGCTATAAATGTTATTCAGAGAAGTGCTCAAAATATTCTGGCTCCTGAAAAGGTTATGATTGGGGTTCCGGAAAGTTTGAGAAAAATTGTTTTTGAAGTAAAAATAGACAAACTGCCAAAAAGGCGTGTAATCCTCAAAGAGCCAATTACCACAAGTAATTACATATTAGCAGCAGAAAGTTGTCGGTGCAATAGGACTGAGCACAGTTAAAGCTGGTGCGAGATACGTTTTATTTATTACTGGTTCCCGTTTTAGGAACCTTCCACGAGATAGGGGAGAGAAAAAACAAACAAACAACGGCTGCATTGAATATCGTGGTCCTCGATATTGAAAGTATATCTTTGAGCTGTGATGTCTCTGGTGATTTCTTTGAGTACTGACTCCAACGCGCGCTCGAGCATTTAGCCGAAATTTTAGTGTAGTGAAACATATTGTTCATTATCCTACCGTCGAAGTACATATGATATGCACCTTTAATGCAAAACTTGCGTCTCGAGGGAGAATATCAGTTGTTAATTACTAATAGTAGTGATGCATTGGGCGCTGCTGCTTTCCAAGTCTGTCAAAGTAGTCGTGTTTATGTATTTTATCTCCTCCTGCATGTGAATGCTTTGTTCCATCGGTATGGGTATGAGTGAACATCGTAGGTTTGGCCATAAGCA
>JALZFS010000115.1 GCA_030861405.1 Thermoproteota archaeon
ATGGAGACCTGCATCTTTCTGCCTCTAATCATCTCTTTCTGTGTTGCGGGATCCACGAGCTACTCTGAGGAGACGAGATATAAAATATTAAGCCAAGGGATCCGCGATCTCCTTTTGCTGCGGTTGAAAAGAGGAATTTGAAGCCACCAAAAAGAAGTAGTCAAGTTAATGTATTCACAATTGAAGATGGAAGCTAATCATCGCCAACCGATTTTTGAGATAACCATTCAGAATAATTGAAAGGGTGGGATGATAGTGGTTAATCTTGCAAAGTCGTTTAGGTCTTCATAAAAACGCCAGCCAGAATAAACTCGCTGATCGTTAATGAGATTTGTCGGTTTATTTGAGAGGAAAATAAAAAGATTATTTCTACCACATAATTTTCCATTGGCATCCGATCCGTCGAGCTGTCGAGAAGACATTGAGTAAAATATTTCAGTTTAACCGGTCTGTAATTCCATGTGAACTTATTGTAAAAGGCGCTGATCTTTTGACAGCGGGCTGCATCAAAATAGCTCGGAACCATGACCTTGTACTGTCACTTATCTCTAGCTTAATCCTCATATGAGAATAGATCGAGACTGAACTACTAAGGTACTCGCGCTGCTGGGATGGAACAATTGCATTTGCCACGTTACGCCCAGCTTGATCTACTACAGTTATTGGCGCATTTCGAACCATATTTGTGACTACTACTGCGCAGTTTGTGGTTACTGCCAAGCGCGCAAGCTTGTGCAGATAGCTCATGATTGCTAGGTGACGAGCTGGTCCCGAATACTCGGTAGAAAAGAGCGATGTCAAGCTGTCAACAATGATGAGCATAGGGCTCATTTCTAAGATCTTATTTATCGCATTTATCTGATCAATAGTTGTGAATGCTCTTAGATAAGTGATACTCTCAAGCACTTGATGCATTTGAGATATTTCCATTATTCGCTCCGGCCTAAATGTGCCTGAAGTGTCTATAAAGAATGCATTGGAACCTTTCCTTACACAGTTTGCACAAAGGGTGAAGCACATCTGCGATTTGCCGGAGCCACTTTCACCATAAAAATCAGTTAACATACCTGTATGCACCCCTCCTCCAAGTATTGCATCCAGTCCACTTGAGCCTGTGGAGATGGTAGTTTCTGCTGTTGTCATCATTTCTCCTTATATTCATTATGCTCTTTGTGCCGCCTGCTTATGAATCTCTATGAAGGAACCTTTTTATTCGAGCCACGATTTTCAATTGTAAAGTGATTAGCTAGATTGTCGTCTTCGCCGCCATCACAACAGCAACCAAAACGGCCGTTATCCACGTTACAGCGTGCAATTAACCGAAAAGTTGCTGTGAGACTCAAAAGCGAGCTAGAGTACAAAGGCAGAATGAACAACGTCGATTCTTATATGAACCTCATCCTGACCGATGCCGAGGAGTTCAACGGCTCAGATGTGCTTGCAAATTACGGCAAGGTCGTTATAAGGGGGAACAATGTCCTCTTTATTAAACTCGAGAAAGAGTTTTAGCCCAGACGATTAGCTCGGATGGCAATTGGTAAATGGGAAAAAGACGGTTGTTTACATCTGAAAGCGTAACGGAGGGACACCCTGACAAGGTCTGTGATCAGATCTCAGATGCAATTCTTGATGAGTTCTTGCGCGAGGACCCTGACTCACGGGTTGCGGTAGAGGTCATGACAACTAGTGGAATTGTATTCGTGGCAGGTGAAGTCACTTCAAAAAGCAGGCCAGAAGTACAGAAAGTTGCCCGTGATACGATTCGAGCAATAGGATACGATAGGCCAGAATATGGTTTTGATTGCGATTCATGTTCGGTCCTTTCATCGCTTCATGAGCAGAGTCCGGACATTTCGATGGGTGTCAGCGCAACTAGAAACAAACAACAGGGAGCAGGCGACCAGGGACTTATGTTCGGCTTTGCTACTGATGAAACCCCAGAGCTCATGCCACTTCCGATCTCGATGGCGCACCAGCTGTCAATGAGACTTGCACAAGCAAGAAAGAAAAAAGAGATCAGCTGGATTCGTCCCGACGGAAAGTCACAGGTCTCCGTTGTCTACGAAGATGGAATGCCTAAGCGCATAGACACTGTGGTAATCTCTACACAACATTCACCAGAGATCAGCATGATCCAACTACGCGAGGAAATCATTAACAAGGTAATAAAACCAGTATGCGAAAGCTGGGTTGATAGCCATACAAAGTTCCTTGTAAATCCAACTGGAAGATTCGTGATAGGCGGGCCTCCAGGTGACACTGGCCTAACAGGAAGAAAAATAATTGCGGATACTTATGGGGGTATGGGCAGGCACGGAGGGGGTGCTTTTTCGGGCAAGGATCCTTCAAAGGTAGATAGATCAGCATGCTATATGGCAAGGTACATAGCAAAAAACGTAGTCGCTGCGGGCTTGGCGAGCAAATGTGAAGTGCAGCTAGCATATGCAATAGGTGTAGCAGAACCCGTATCTATTATGGTGGAAACGTTTGGAACTGCTAATATACCTGAAGAAGAGATAGAGGCAAAGATTAGGAAGAACTTTGAGATGACTCCTGCAGCGATCATAGGGGCCCTTGACCTCAAACGGCCAATTTACAGGCAAACGGCAACCTATGGGCACTTTGGCAGAACAGATGCAAGCTTTACATGGGAGCAAACCGATAAGGCATCCATGTTAGGGTAGTGTGTGAGGATAGACCTCAAACGTATGAATTAGTGTGAATTAACATCGTGATGCTCTCACCAAAGAGTCGCGGCTATTTTTGCCTGAAATGCCTCATCCGAACTAGCACTGTAGTACGAATTGCCATGTTAATATTGTGGCCAACCAGCAGCGATCTGAACGTTCCTCATTACCACACCCATAATTCATCCTACAGCCCAAGTGTCTTTCACATTAGCAATACCAAATAATAGATTCCCTGTATCGACTAGGCGGCCCAAAGTTAGGCCGAAATATACTTAATCAAAATACCAATAGAAGCAGAGTCAAATTCTCGATTTATTAAACTAATAAGTATCGCTCTCCAGTGTTGATTCACGCCTCATCTATTCTACAGCTATCTCAAGCCATTTGAGGGAATTGATTTCAACGTATTTGATCAGTTAAATCGCTTGTAGCGTAAGCATGCCTAATACATTTGTCCGTTCATCCATGTCCCTCGTAGCACTAGAGCATAATAGAGGATCGACTAATCATAAATCAGAAGACAAAACTGCATGAACTGTCATCAAATGTATAGCATATTTTACAGGGATCCTATGAACTAACATGCGGACGATCGAATTTTTGTTGTGTAACATCACTGGGGAGGTGCGATGGAGACATATCTGCCTGCATCAGTAAAGGTCCTAGAGACTGATTTTGCAAAAGGCAGTTGCAATTACAATATCTGTATATACAGTGGCGCGGGCACGTGTTCGATATCAGCAGGCGTATCTAAGACGATTTTGATGTACCTAGGAATTGAAAAGACTAATTAGGAGTTGTGTTGCTGTACAAAACAGGCAGATTTTAATGAGCCACAGTAATAACATCATAGCGCTAAAGGTTCTTGAAGCTTATACCCGGGATGTAGGCAGAGGGACAGCCAGAATTGATTATGATACTATGGCTTCTCTGGGTGTAAGCACGGGTGATATCATAGAAATAAAGGGTAAGAGAAGGACGGTAGTCAAATGCTTGCCGCTTTATCCCTCGGATGAAGGAAAGGAGATCATAAGGTTAGACGGGCTAGTAAGGAATAATGCAGGTATAGCCATTGGAGACGCAATCAATGCAAGGAAGGTCAAGACAGTCCCAGCTGAAAAGGTAATAATATCTCCGCTTGAGGCCATACCACCAATTGATGAGCGCTATCTTTCTGACGCCCTAGAAAGCATGCCCCTGATCAAAGGTGATAACGTAATGGTTCCATACTTTGGAGGTAGACTTACATTCCAGATAGTCGCGATAACGCCAGCGCCCTCTACAGATACAGCAGCAATAGTCACCAACAAAACGGCCTTTACCATAACAGAGAAGGATGAAGCGTTACGAGGCATGCCTCAGGTATCCTATGAAGACATAGGAGGCCTTAGAGACGAAATGCAAAAGGTTAGAGAGATGATAGAGCTTCCACTAAGGCACCCTGAGATATTTGAAAAGCTTGGAATTGAGGCACCAAAAGGTGTGCTCCTCTTTGGCCCCCCGGGAACCGGAAAAACATTGCTGGCCAAGGCCGTTGCAAGTGAGAGCAACTCTCACTTCATCAGTATATCAGGACCGGAAATCATGAGTAAATTCTACGGGGAATCAGAAGCAAGGCTGAGGGAAATATTCAAGGAAGCAAGAGAGAAGGCCCCAACAATTATTTTCATAGACGAGATTGACTCTATTGCTCCAAAAAGGGAAGAGGTGATGGGAGAAGTTGAGAGAAGAGTAGTATCACAGATGTTGTCGCTAATGGATGGCCTGGAAGGAAGAGGCAAAGTCATAGTCATCGCTGCTACTAACAGGCCAAATGCAATCGACCCTGCACTGAGAAGGCCGGGAAGGTTTGATAGAGAAATTGAGATTAAAGTACCGGACAAGAATGGGCGCCTAGAAATCCTTCAGATCCATAGTCGTAACATGCCACTCGACTCAGATGTAGATCATAAGAAAATAGCCGCTGTTACCCATGGTTTTGTTGGTGCCGACCTAGAATATCTTTGCAAGGAAGCGGCCATGAAGTGTCTTCGGAGATTATTGCCCGACCTTAACTTGGAAGACGAGAAATTACCCCCAGAAACCCTTGATAAGCTGATAATAACACAAAATGACTTTAACCAGGCAATAAAGGATGTCATGCCTTCCGCCATGAGAGAAGTATTCTTGGAATCGCCAGATGTAAAGTGGCAAGACATTGGGGGATTGGAGAATGTAAAAAGAGAATTACAAGAAGCTGTTGAATGGCCCCTAAGGTATCCAGATCTGTATGCAAAAATTGGCCATAGCGTTCCAAAGGGTATCCTATTGCATGGCCCATCAGGCACCGGCAAGACTATGCTAGCAAAAGCCGTTGCAACAGAATCTGAAGCCAATTTCATATCGGTAAAGGGGCCAGAACTTCTGAGCAAATGGGTTGGAGAATCGGAGCGAGGCATAAGGGAGATATTCCGCAGAGCAAGACAGGCAGCTCCATGCGTCATATTTTTTGATGAGATTGATTCTATTGCAATGGCAAGAGGTGGGGGGATTGGAGGAGAGATAGGTGGCGGAGGCTCTGGCACAAATGACAGAGTGATCTCTCAGATTCTGACCGAGCTAGATGGAATAAGCGAATTGCATGGTGTAGTGGTGCTCGCAGCCACCAACAGGCCGGATATGATCGATACGGCGTTGTTAAGACCAGGTAGGTTTGACAGAATAGTATTTGTTCCAAACCCTGATAAGAGAACAAGGAAAAGAATACTCGATATCTATGCTAAGGACAAGCCAATAGCAGCAGATGTTAATCTTGAAAAAATAGCAGACATAACAGAAGGTTTTAGTGGTGCTGACACGACTGCAATAGTAAATACTGCTGTCTCGCTCGTCCTACACGAATATTTGGCTAAATACCCCACACCGGAGGAAGCAGCCAAGAATGCATCCGAAGCGCATGTGTTGATGCGTCATTTCGAAGAAGCTGTAAAGAAGATAAGAACTCAAAGAGAAAGGAAGCCTGAAGAGACGAGGGCATTATCATACTATCGGTAATGAAAAGTTCATCAGCCGTATCTCTTGTCTCCTGATGACAGAATATGTAAAAGTATGAAAGGAGCAGGCACTAACATCGAGCTAGTTTGAGTTTCTGTGTAGGAGTAAATTGGCTATGGGTCAAGCAAGGTTACTAAGGCGCGCGTGAAAGGCGATGGGCGGATATACTATGTAGGTATTCTAACGAATATGTAAATAAAAAGCGTAATCACACAAGAAATTGGATATATGGGGTTTGTGTGCAGGGGGCATTTTAGCCGTGGCTAGTAATACAGATCCTATGACCTTTGTTATTTGGATGGTTGTGTGATCGCTAATAAAATATCGACTTGGCAGGTGCATCAATAGATTGCATATTGTACTTTTTGCTATTTGTTCATCCTAAGTACATCAACCTGGCCACTATGCAGCCAGTCCTTCAGCTCATCGTGTGTTGGCTTGGCATCATGTTTGCCTGCCAAATGAAGATGCAGAAGAACATAGTTAACCTGGTTGA
>JALZFS010000133.1 GCA_030861405.1 Thermoproteota archaeon
TCAGCTCATCGTGTGTTGGCTTGGCATCATGTTTGCCTGCCAAATGAAGATGCAGAAGAACATAGTTAACCTGGTTGAGTAGCGGCTTGTTTGATTCATCGCCTTTGCGAGCCTTTTGCTTCAAGTCCGCCGGGACGCTATTCCACCATTCTTCGAACTTGCGTGTCATATATGTCATAGACTATACCAGCAAGTACTTTAACCTTTATCTACATCCCAATCTTCATTTAGAATTTTATTGGTGTCGGAAGAAATCAAGCTATGATACAGGATCAGCTAACTATTTTAGAGCAACTAAGAAGACTACTATCCACCAATAGTCGGTGATGAAAGAGTATGGAATACAATCAAGGAGGAGAATACATTAGCATTCCTTACAAGGATAACTTACCATTAGTATGCCTAGGATTGATAGATGCAGGCAGCAATAAGAGAATCGTTGTAGACGCCCACTTAGATTTTGCTTCATCGAAGACAATCATCCCTACATACATTGCGAATGAAATGAACCTTTCATTTGCAGGAAGTGACGAGACAGTGACAGGAGCGGGAATAATCTACATTCCATACTACGAGATATCGATTGAAGTTTTTGGTAGAATCTATGACAATATCCATGTCGGGTGCTTGGATCTACCCGAGCGGACACCCGCCAAGGCACTGTTGGGCCGGGATATCCTTGACAATTATAGAATATGCCTTGACGGAATAAAGAAAGAAATCAGGGTTTGCTAAAACTTCGATGGATACGAATCATCGGCCTGCCGCCGCTCTTCTCTGGCTCAGTGACACCCTTTAGGCTTTTGCTATTTGTTGCAACGGAGCTTTTGAAGATAACTAATACTGAACATTGGATGATCATTGGATGGTCAGTATTAAATACTGGAGCCAATAGAAAGCACGAGCGTTTCATGGTGAAGATTTAATGAGATAAATTCAAAAGGGGCAGTAGAGAATTATCAACTAAACCAAATAATGCTTGAGGGATCTTACAATATATATAGTGCTCGTGCGTGGGTAATGTTAAAGCAGACAGATGCATTCAATTTACAGCTGTCAAAGGAAAAAAATTACATAGGCTACACTTGCGAGGCGTATCATCAGTTTTATGAGATCCAAAGGGTCAGAAAAGAGCCACATTTAAGGTATTATAATTCATTGAAACTGCAAAGCAACCAATCGACATTCTTTATTATTAGTCGGCAGGATCTGTATACTCCATGGTACGGTCATTGACAAAATGCCGTCATGAGACGGGAACAGTACCAAGCAGATCGCCAAGCTTTGCTTTCATAGATGTCAAGCTTAAGAGGGCAATTTTTTCTTCCAATATTTGGAACTCTGGCAAGATACCATACCGAACGAAGGATGAAAGAAATATCTTCATGAACTTTAAGGTAGAGCCCTTTAACAAGAATGCCAGAACCACCATCTTTTTGTTTGCAATAATTGCTAGCATCTAAGGTGGCTCAATGAGTATTATTATAAGTGATAACAACTCACGCATGGACAACCTATTGAAGCAACTTGATAATCCAAGACAAAAAAGTAGAGTCTTCCCCGCAGGAGGTTGCCAAGCCATCTCCTTCATGAAGTTCAGCACGATGGCAAAAAGGAGGAGGAGGAGGAGGGCGCTGCGATAATGTTCCATGCCGAACGTGGAGACAACGAACAGGGATTATTAGAAGATCTTGAACAGCTAGCCGAACAGGAACAGAAGCTTCCTGAAGAAATAGAACAAAAAAAGCGTAAAGGGACGCTTCGGACAGGCTACACGACTGGGACGGCTGCTACTGCCGCGACAAAAGGAGCACTCCTTGCTCTTATTACAGGCGTGCCATTAGAGCAGGTAACTGTATCGTTGCCAAAGGGCGGAAGTGCTAGCCTCAATATTGCATGGACAACGCGAGCAGAAGATGAGGTTACTACCAACGTTACTTGTGCTGTAATAAAAGACGGAGGAGACGACCCCGATGCTACGCATGGTGCAGAGATATGCTCAACTGTTTCCTTCAACAACAAGAATGCTGGACAGGTCAACATCCGTGGCGGCAAGGGAGTAGGTACAGTCACAAAGCCTGGACTAGGTCTTGAGATTGGTAAGGCTGCAATCAATCCTACCCCAAAGAGGATGCTAGAAGAAGCAGTTCGCCAAGTTGCTAGCGACCAGCTAAAAAGTTGCGGAATTGAAATAGTAATATCTGTGCCCCATGGAGAAGAGATTGCCAAAAAGACAGACAACCCGCGTCTGGGAATCTTAGGCGGGATATCCATACTTGGAACAACTGGCTTGGTCCTGCCTTACTCGACAGCATCATTTGCTGCCTCAATAAGGCAGGGTCTTGACGTCGCCATTGCAATGGGTGCTAGACATATAATCCTGACGACCGGAGGCAGAAGTGAAGAGTTTGCAAAGGAATTGTTCAAGCTGCCAGATCACTGTTTCATTCAAATGGGTGACTTCGTAGGATACTCTATAAAACAATGCACCAATAAGAATGCAATAAGAAGGGTTATCATAGCAGGCTTTATAGGCAAGCTAACAAAGATGGCAATGGGTGTTAA
>JALZFS010000154.1 GCA_030861405.1 Thermoproteota archaeon
TTCCTGGCCAAGAAAATTAGACCTATCGAGCTAAAAATAGCGGGTCTATTTCTCATTCTTTAATGCAGTCTTGTCCTTCTTCTTCTTTTCTAACTGCTGTAGAAGAAGCATATCTTAACAATACCAGACCATTTACCAACGCACAGCAGCGATATATCAGATGTAGGTTAAGGAAGAAACTAATAATGATAGGAGATGAACTCGAACGCTGCAACGTTGCACTAAACAAGCGTGTCGGCTGCAACGCATCTAACAGACCCAATGATAAAAATGGGCGTTCTTGTGCTCCATTTTTCATTGCCGCTTGTAATTATGATGCGCCATGGTCAGGCGCAAAATAACATAAACAGGATCCTTGTCGGCCGGCATATGCGGTCCCATCTCACTGAGCAGGGCAGGCAGCAAGTAGCAGATAGTGCAAAGCAGCTTAGAAGTATTGCTATCGACAAGGTCTATGTTTCACCTGTACTCCGGGCCGTGGAAACAGCTCAGATAGTGTGTCAAACACTCGGGCTGGACTACGGAATAGACGAGCGACTATACGAAACCGATATGGGTAAGCTTGTTGGTATGAATTATGAAGATCTGGTTACAAAATATGGCGACCTTTTTCTCAGATTCTATTCTGAGCATGATCCTATCCTTGAAAGCTTTGGAGTCGAAACCTTCGCATCTATCAAGGGCCGTATCAAGAGCCTGCTTGATGACGTAGTAGAGAAGCATGAGGACAGCAATGTCTTAATGGTCACCCATCTTGACCCTATCAAGGCAGCACTTGCAGCTCTGCTTGATTTAAAGGCGGAGGCACTTTATCGATGGCATATCCGTAATGCTTCCCTTACTATATTAAAGCATGAAAGCAAGACTTATTCTCTTTCAGGAGTTAATGTGATGGTGATGCACCGATACTCTAACGAATGATGGGGTGGTTTGCAAAACCTTAAATAAGATATAAAAATAGAAACTTTAGCAGGAAAGTGAAGGGTGTGGTTTCGCATTCGGCGATAGTTTTAATCCTCATTCCTATAGTCGCATTAACACTTCTTGGCCTTGATACCTCTGCCTTTGGACAACAATCTACCGAGCGGTATATTATAGCACGAATTGAGATTTGGGCACTGTTCTATAGGCTCATGGTAGTGGCATTTATTATCGGAGCAGTTGTCATGGGAACTCTTACGTATATAGTCTGGAGGTTCAGAGAGAGCCATCCAAGGAACAGGGGAGAGATCCGACCTAGATCTGGAGGTGTCAGCCAGTAATGGGTCATGGAACGATAGAATGGGTATACATAGGTGTAGTAATCGCCATCTTGATTTACGTAGGTGCAGATGCATGGAATCTGGAAAGACAACTCGACGCAGCTCCCGATACTGCCAAAGTCATCAAGGTCACAGGACAGCAATGGTTCTGGACGTTTGAGCATGAAGACGGAAAGCGGGAGATAGGAGAGCTTCACCTCGTGAAGGGCACTCCCTATAGGTTTGAAGTAAGCTCATTGGATGTAATTCACTCTTTCAATACCCCTGACTTTGCAATGATGATCGATGCCGTCCCTGGCAGGGTAAACTCTATTTGGTATGTTCCTGACCAAGCAGGAGAGTTTCTCATACAATGTAGAGAATATTGCGGATTTTCTCACTACCAGATGAGAGCTAAGCTATTTGTACAAGAGCCAAGCGGAGGTGCTGGTGGCGGCGCTGGGCAACAGCAAGGACAGGTAACCAATGCCACGCTAACTGGCCTGACGCCCTCACTCGGTAGCACTGCTGCTGCGACTTGAACTCCTTCTCCTGGCTTTTTTGTATCGGTTAGTGATTTGTTATAATCTCTCCGTAAACTGCCACTTATGCCAAAAAACAAAATGCTTTTATTGATATGCTTTTTATTGTATGGTTAACATATAGAGAGGAGATGAATGCGAGTTGGTTTTAGAAGTTAGAAGACCACGACCGCTATGGGAGATCCTATTCTCGACTCATCATACTGATATAGGATTGCTGTACATTTTCTTTTCATTAACTTTTTTCATCATGGGTGGCGCGCTTGCTATGTCGATTAGATCAGAACTCTTCCTGCCTGGTGCTCAGCTGATTCAGGATGCTAGTACTTTTGAGAGAATTTTCACTGTTCATGGAACAACAATGCTGTTCCTGTGGGTTATACCGTTTGGTGCTGGTATGGGCAACTACTTAATTCCAATCATGGTAAGATACAAAGACATGGCATGGCCAAAGCTTAATGCTGTTGCATTTTGGATGTTACCGGTCGGGGCAGCCTTAGTCTGGCTTGGTTTTGCGGATACCGGATGGACCGCCTACCCTCCTTATTCCATTTTGCGAGCACCAGGGCCTGCCGCTGAAATGTGGATTTTTGGACTAAAGATTTTGGGAATTTCGTCCATTCTTGGTTCCATCAATTTCATCGTGACTATTCTGAGAATGAAGCATCCTGACTTGCCTATGATGAAGCTGTCTCTTTTCACCTGGGCGACTCTTTCTACTTCGCTCATAATCATCGTATCCATGCCAAGTTTTGCTGCTGCGCTGATAATGCTATATACTGACAGACTAGGAGTTTCTGGATTCTTTAATCCTGCAATGGGCGGAGACCCGATAGCATACCAACACCTCTTCTGGTTTACATTCCACCCCGAAGTCTATGTATTCCTGATACCTGCCGTCGGTATGATATATGAAATGACTGCCAAGTTCTCCCGGAAACCTGTATTCAGTTATACCTCCGGCGTCACCGCATTCGTATTGCTGACCATCGTCTCATTTGCCTCCTGGGCTCATCACATGTTTGCAACAGGCTTGGGATTCACAGAAAAAACAGTATTCATGATAGGTACCTTGGCAGCAGTTCCTGCCTCAGCCATGCATGTTTTCAACTGGCTAGCAACCATGTGGGGCGGAAGAATTCGGTTCAGAGCTCCCATGGCCTTTTCGGTTGGAGGCATCATACTGTTCTTCCTAGCGGGAGCTGGAGGCATAGTAAACACCGCAATGCCACTTGACTTCCTGACACATGACAGCTATTGGGTGGTGGGACACATGCATCTCTTCCTTATGGGGCTGATCACATTTGGATTCGTAGGTTTCCTGTACTACATGTTCCCTCTGATCACCGGCAGAATGTACAGCGAAAAGGCAGCAATGGTTCAATTCTGGCTCATGTTCATAGGCGTATCCCTGATATTCATAACACAACACCTCCTCGGCCTGTATGGAATGCCTCGCCGTGTGTACGACTATGTGCCAGTCCAACCGCTTATCATAATGAACCAGATCTCTACGATAGGCGCATGGATAGTGCTACCTGCAATGGGAATATTCATTTGGAACCTTATAAAGAGCGCAGGATGGGGTAAACCGGCTAAAATGGAAGATCCATTTGAGATCGGCGAGCAGTACTATGACTATGCAAGGCGTGAGCCTCATCACTAGGTAAGAAAACGGAGGGAAGAATTAACACGAGCTCTCACGATTCAAGTAGTCATGATAGAGAACCAATAATCCTAACCACACCCCGAAGACTGGTAAAAGGGATTGCAATTGTGGTCGTTATGTTGGCAATCGGTGCAGGAATCTTGATTCCTAATTTCCACAACATGTTTAAGAATCCTCCTCCGGTTACCCAAATACGCATCCAGCCACCGGCTGGTCAGCAGGCTACGCAACCAGCACAACAACCAGGTGTTACGAGTATATCGATCCTTCAAGGTGCCGCAGTTCAAGGGAACCCCGACTATGACCCAGACAAGGCTCAAGTACCACTTGGCAACAAGGTCGTTTGGACCAACCAAGACACTGTTCCTCACACCGCAACATCAGGAACTGGACCAAGCGACCCAACCAGTGGCAAGTTGTTTGATACTAGCATCATAACCGGTGGCCAAAAGTCAAATCCTATCGAGTTAAAGGGTGCAAAGCAAGGTGACACGATTGCCTACCACTGTACCATTCATCCATACATGACTGGAGAGCTTACAATTGCTGCAGCTGGGGCAGGAGGAGCTCAGGGCGGTGCTGCAGGCGGCGGTGCCGCAGCAGGCGGTGGACCCACCATAAAGATACTACAAGGAGCCTCAGTGCAGGGCAGCCCTGATTTCGATCCGAAGGAGCTTACAGCAAAGAAAGGCGATGAAGTTACAGTCATTAATCAAGATACAGTCCCTCATACTGTGACATCGGGAACAGGTTCATCAGATCCCAACTCCGGCAAGCAATTTAATACAAACATAATTAATGGGGGCGAATCCGCCAAGATCTCTTTGGCAAATGTCAACCCTGGCGAAACTAGCTTTTATTGCATGATACATCCATACATGAACGGTAAGATCAAAGTGGGATAGCGAGAAGCGAATTAGGTATATACATATGCGCTTGCTTAGAACCCTTTCTTTTGCTACCCTCTCTGTCCTTTTTTCATTGATATTTATCGGAGGATATGTTAGTGCTTCTGGCGTAGGACTCACCTGTCCCGATTGGCCCTTATGCCCCCATGGATTTTTGCCTCACTGGGACTTCATTATAGAATATTTCCACCGATCAGTTGCCGCAACAACAGGCATCCTCGTCGTTACTACAATGGCATTTACAATAAAATCAAAAGCTGCTCCAACGGGTATGAAAATAGCTTCCATAATAGCTGCTGGGGCAGTGATAGGACAAGTAACTCTTGGAGCAATAGTGATAGTTGAGCGGCTCCATGCGATCCTTGTTACCGCTCATCTCGGACTGGGAATTGTATTGTTCTCAATGGTACTCTTAGTTACGCGCTATGCCTTTAGACTTACTAGTGAAGGGATTAGTAAATCATCTACTGTAGCAACATCGAGCAATAATCTTTCTACTCGAGAGCACTGATAATAACGCAGACAGTGGACAGTAATGATTTATACGGGCAGCCGCAGATATACTAGTGCAGTCTAGATGGATCCCCGACTGTTTATTGTTGCTATAGCTTCATTCATCATCCTTTACCTATCATCTTCTTTCTTAACGAACCCTGCTGCGTACGCTCATTTCGAACACTTTTCGCATTACAACAATCGAGGAGACGAGGTCGGCCAGTTCTATGCATATGAACAGCTGGACCCTGAATATGCGGGGCCAAATGAGCCAGTAGCCATAATGTTCAGCGTTCAAGATAATGATGGTCATGACACATACAACATTCAGACCATGGTGGAGGTCTATTCTGCAGCAACCGGCGAAAGACTTCAGGCTTTGCCTTGGACAAAAAGGGATACAGGTGATTTTCAGGTGTTTTACAACTTCCCTCAAATTGGCAATTATCAGGTCGTATTGAGCGTAGCAAAACCTGGTGGCTCAGTTAATCTCAATGGCATTGATCCACCCCGGACAGCCCTCATGTCTACTATAGGCTGCAACTGTGACCGGGCGATCTTTAATGTGTCAATTTCCCGCAGTTTCGGCACCATATGGACCACAACAATGATTGTTGCATTCCTTGCGCCTATTACAGTGGTTGGTAGCGTGTTAGCGTGGAATTATAGAAGCAGAATAAGAAATGTTGGAAAGTATCCAAGCATCGACCAGCATGAAACTGCCCGATATGTCATCATGCTTGCAGCAATTGCAGGTGGCATTGTCCACCTTGGCGTATACGCGGAGCATGCATCACTGCGTATCGAGTACAGTATATTTTTGTTAGTAGCAGGCGTTGTGCAAATAGGCTATGGTGTAGCATACACAATTCTGACATTGTCTGCGCTGGCAAAAAACGAGTCTGCCTATCAACACTATCAGAAAACACTTGT
>JALZFS010000212.1 GCA_030861405.1 Thermoproteota archaeon
CAGTTTTAATCCAAGATTTGGATCATGCTCCGGGCTCATGGCTGTGCTATCCAGATAACGAGGCGTTTAATATGCTCAGAGAAGTATATGTTGCTTTGATCATTAAGGCAGGGGGCGATCCTATAGCAGGCAGAAAGCTATACAAATTGCTACTCGACGAGTCAATGGATGTAAGTGTAGAGTGTTACTCGCCTTGCATATTAATGGGTCAGGAGCCATTTAGCTCACTTGGCTGGCAGCTGGCAGAAAGCTTGCGCCCTCAAATTTCAAAATACGCATTACTGAACCAGGACGAATTTTCAAAGATGGATGAAGGACTGAAAAAACTTGCAAATGACCGCGGTAGTTTTGTGGCGTACTCCAGATTCTTTAGTGTACTTGGTAAAGACAGAAGGGTGATATAGATTGCTCAAGAATCTTGAGGATAGGGGCTTCGTTAATAGGCTCGAAAATGGTGGGGTATCATTCATTATCAAGTATATATAAATGATAATAGGTGTGGGATGTAAAATTGGCCTTTTATGAGACTGCTAGTGGCAGAATAAATGCCATTGAATTTGAATCCACGAAACCTTCAACCGATACTTTGTTATGTATCCATGGATTTTTTTGCGATGCACGAATTTTTACATATGTTGGAACCAAACTATCTGCTACAGGTTACAATGTAGTCAGTATCGATCTGCCAGGACACGGCCAGTCGGATGGTAAAAAGGGTGATGTGAATTTTGATCTCTGCATCAAATCAATTCATCAGATAGTTGAGCAACTAAAGAAGAGGTCAGATAGGGTTTTCATAGTTGCACACAGCGTCGGATGTATCTTCGCTCTATGGTACGCTCATGTATACAAGGCTTCAGTTGATGGCCTGATTCTGCTCTCTCCTTCAATTAGAGTTCCGAATATAAAAAAGCGATATGATGCAGAACCCAGCTCATTGAAGGTTCTGCTCCTTTTCTTTGCGAGGTTATTTATGCCCAATAAAGACGTCGATATAATGGAGGCCTTCCCGCTGCATGCAAAGGCAGGTGGCGATGAGGTCGCATGGATGAGGAAAGATCCAACAATGAATTTCAAGTATTCGTATCGATTCCTAGTAGACATAGTTGCAATAAAAAGTAGCAAGGTTTCCAAACTATCTGATGTGGGAGATATCCCAGTACTCATTTTGCATGGAAGAAAGGACAAAATGATGTATCCTCAAGTATCCGAACAACTTTTCAAACTGATTCATACTACAGAAAAGGACATCAAGCTATTTGACTGCGACCATTGGTATTATGATGCAATTTTTTACGACCAATTTTCCTCCAGATACGAGGATAAATCAAGAGAACAAGTCACGTGGTCGATAGCAGATTGGCTTAAGTCTCTGGACAATACTAGAGGCCAAAGTACAAGTTAGCATCTCTTGTTCTATGCGGCTAGCTCTGGGCAACCAGACAATAACTGTTTGTTAGCTTCTCTGAATGCTTTGATAAAGCTGCGGAACCTGTGCATCCTTTAGCAGTGTTTTGTAGTAGGATATCAAACGTTGGGCCAAGTAAGGCTCATCATAATGAGAAATTGCCAGAGTAAATTGTTCAGGGTTAGTATAGTCACTCGTCTCATAGCATACTGCAGTACCGTCTACCACCATGAAGCTTGCAGACACATTTGCTTTTCTAAGCTCAAACCTACCGGACTTTATTACTTTCTTCACCATTTCAAAAGCTTCCCGGTTTGGAGGGGTTCTCAATATTGCATTAAGTCTATTTTCGACGCTTATCTGCTCTGGCAAACTATCCAGCAAATGCATTACAAGGCCCTCATTAGCTATTTTATGAAACATCAGCTTCGAGAAATGAGGATCATGATAGCGTGACGCTAGATAAACTTCTGTTCGTGCGCTTTCCAATAGCTTCGTTACTTCAATAACTAACTTGTCATACCCTTTGAGAACTGAAAACCCTGAAAGATGTGTAGCATTTACAAGGCCTTTCAAGCTGCTATTCTGTATTATCTCTTCAATGACTTTTTCCTTTTCCTGTAAAGGAAAATCTTTTCTCGATTTTAGAACATCTACTGCCTTGAGATTCCAGAAATTTGACAGGACGTCCTCAAGCGTCTTGATTTGCCCGTTATAGACAAGCGAGCCAAAGGTTGTAGTCTTATAAAGCGAATTTCGTTTCTCGATCAAACCCATATCGCGCAAGCGCTTGAGCCGTACATAGAACTGTTTCTTAGTAAGACTCCCATTGTAGCTCTTAGCGGAACCCGCGAAGCCAAAATATGCCATTTTCAATATTTTCAAAGAATGCCTATCTGCGAGAAGCCCAAAAATCTCTTCCAGACTGCTAACTTGCTCCGACATCCTGGCAAAAGTAGCATTACACAGTATTTAACCTTTAAGGTTGCCCAAAACAGGGTACTTAATACATATACCCAATATGGCTAAAAAAACCTTCTTTTAATAAAAGTTTAAATAGAATTGTCCGATTAGCGGCGTAATGACGACCGTTGAGTTTTTTTCAAGTCATGATCAAGATTTTAGCAGAATCCGTAGCAGAAATGGGACGATGACCACGTTATTTTCATATCTTAGAAAAAGTCACGAAATTGGCCTGGGAAGGGAACTCTACTATTAAAGGATATATAGTCCCATCACCGGCATGGCGACTGTCCTAAGGCATCAAGGACCAGAGATACCCCAAAATACAACCTCAAAAGTTTCTTTTTTTCGCTCCCAGCTAATACTCTTTAACTCTCGTAGGAAGCATGGGTTACTTTACTCTCTTGCGACCGCAGGAGGTCTATTTTGCGTTCCAGGTGTCCTGGGTGTAATTGCTTCGGAAACAGAAATCGATCTCCTAATCGAAAGGACTGTACCTCTTCCATTCATCACATTGATGATTACAGTAGGCATGTTCGTTCTAAACGACCTTGTGGATGTAGAGCTTGACAGAACGTCTTCTAAGAAGAGACCTATACCTTCTGGATTAGTCTCAAAAAGACAGGCCTGGACTTTCATAATACTGACGAATGGAGCAGCAGTTGGAATGTTGTTAATTCGACTCGATTTAGTGAGCATAATGCTTGTACTGCCAATGATACTTATTGGTATCATATACTCTATGACAAAGATTGCGCTCATGAAGCGGTTCTTGCTCAAGAATATCGCTATTGCAATATTCTATATGCTATGTGGGATACTTGGCATGACATCAAGCTATGGCACGGGCCTCGTAACCAACAATCCAATTGTACTGCTTCATACAATAGCAATATCAGGGATTATGATATTTGTAGGTTCAATAGTCAACGATTTAGGAGACACGGAAGGAGACAGGGAGGCAGGCAGACGCACAATCCCAGTTGTTTTGGGCGGCGAAAATACGATCAAGATGCTAATTATTCTGTTGGTGATCATGCCGGCAATATCTTGGATGCTTTATTCGACATATGCAAAGTATGCTTATCACGCCATAAGCATGACAGCCCCAATTGGAGTAACCATTGTGGCATCGCTTGCGTTGGTTAGAATGACTAGTATCCAGAAGGTGTTTGAAGACAGGGACTCAATGCGTAAGCAACACAAAAAGTGGTTTCCACTTTACATGGTACTGCAGTCATGCCATGTTATTGCGGCTCTGCTGCCTTTGTGATTATCTCACGACCCAAGACAATGAATTTGTGCATAGTTTTCTATCCGTTTTCTCCAAAAATGGGGATTTTCTTTTAAGTTCGTCTGCCGGCAGATAATAAAGCTATAATAATGTTCGTAGCCACCACCATTACGTCGTGCCTACTGTAGTAAGATCACAGACCGCAGCAGCGGTGTTAAGAAGTATTGCAGACGAGAAATCATTGCAGTTATTCAAAACTATTGCGTTAGAAACAATCGATAGCAGGAACCTAAAGAGCAAAACCAGGCTTACGCGCAAGCAGTATTATTCTAGACTTTCAAGAATGGCCAGAACAGGTCTCATAAGGAAAAAGAAGGGAAAATATGTTCTCACTACCTTTGGCAAGATCGTTTATGAATATCAGGCTACAATAGACAATGCGCTCAACAACTACTGGAAGCTCAAGGCGATTGATTCTCTTGAAACATCAAATGAGCTTCCAAAAGAAGAGCAACAAAAACTTATTGATACTCTGCTTGATAACAAAGAAATAAAAGGAATCCTTGTAAAGGCAGGCCCTGTTGAAAACGCGTACAAGCCAATAACAGGG
>JALZFS010000020.1 GCA_030861405.1 Thermoproteota archaeon
GATAGGATAATAGAGCATGAGGAGAAAGAACACGTTGAGCTGGCGGTGAGACCTCATCCGCATGAGTTTTCAATGTATGCAGACGTTTAGCCTCTTTTTCGCATAAGGAATTTTGTAACTCTGAAATAAACAGGCATCTCATCTTTTCGTTTTGCAAAGTAAGAGGAGATCAACGCAATAGTACCTTAAACTACCAAAAAGCGGCTCGAGCCACGTATACGGTTATATCGGTTGGCAAGCCATCCCATCTTTTCAAAGTTCCGCGCAATATGTAATAGAATAGAGGGGTCATGCTCTTTTGCTGCTGTACTAAGAAATTTGCAGCATTCATGAGGTCAAGGACTATGGGACCCAATCGGGCAACATCAGCAGATCGCCTAGCCGCGCGAGAAGTAAAAAAAGCTAATGATGCCAGGGCATAAAGCGAGAATTCTCTAATGATGTTAATCGCTCGTGGATCTTGATCTAGATCTCAATTCCATTTTCTGTTAAATGTCAGAGCATAGTGTTTACAATATTAGTCGTGCCATTATACCATTTGACTTATTATTTTCACCTTTTTTACTTTTGTAGTTTGAATTAATCGCCTTTCGAAACTTTGAATTGATTTGTACTGCTGGAGAGAGCTGAGGTTCTGGAGACAAGTGGCAAAATATAGTATGGTACATCAAATTATCAACAACCATCAAACTTGACATATTCTAAAACAAATAGTTACAAGTCTATAATTTAGAACATATGTCACGTCCCCACTGCGCTGTGCCGATCAAAGGAAAGCAAAGTTCTCACTTATGTGCAGAGAACAAAAGAAACTGTTCGATTAGGCAGACGGAGTTCACTATAGAAATTGTCGGGGATAATTTTGGAGGTCTTAGTGATAAGAACTTCTACCGCCATTTATATATACCGTCGCTCTAAACACATTGACATATTTCGAAATCATGATATAAGCGCACATTCGCTAGTTGAGATAAAATGTTGGACAATGACGATCCCTCTTCATCATCCTCGGCGGCAATTCCTTTCCCAACGCTTACAATCCTATATTTGCCAACAGAGGCCAAGACTGTAATTGAAGAGATGGGCCAAAAATATCCAAATAGCACAGTAGAGGACTGCGTTGGTTTTTTCCATGGTATGCAAAGACAATATAAAAAAGTCACGATTTGGAGTCAAGGCATAGACAGTCTATGGCTCAATGCCGTAGTAGCGAGGGCGAAAGAGCTTGCAGGTGTAGAATTTGTGACACTTGTTTCAGGTGGCATAATGTATATTCTGTAGACAGCTATAGGAACAGACACCCGTCATTGGACAGCATTTCTCAATTGTTACTGCTAAGAAGTTATTATTATAACACTGACGCTTTATTGTTAAAATGAAAACTTGATGGGAAAAATAATTTTAGCTTTTTTTAGCCTTTGATTCTGTAAGCTGGAAAACCTGTTATAATTACTTAGTACCTTGTATATTACATAATTACTTGAGATAAAATAAGAGTAAAAACAGCAATAGATATCTTTATAAATATAAATTTGGTCAAAATAGTATCTCTTTAGTGACAAAAAGTGAATTGGATCAGCCCGACAAACCTAAACTCTCACATTTTGATCGTGCTAAAGATCATAGCTTGTTCTTCCTTTATTCTATTAGGTATTCTATTCATATTCATACAGAATAAATTGGTAGAAGGAGCGGTCTTGATATCAGTTTCATTTGCATGGCTATTCTTTGTTATCAGGAACTATAGGAAACAACGCGCGGATCTTGAATCATTACGATAAAGCATGATCGTCTGACTGCAGGAGGATGAGGCAGGAATCCTTTTTGACTTCTTTAGAATTCAGAAGCCCACATGTTTGAAAAATTGAAACTTATTGTCTTCAAATGTTGTAACACTGTTCAGTAGTTTATAACAAGACATTTACAATGTCCAGAGACCATCAGAGTGTACTATCAAAAAGAGACAAATCAGGCACCAGTGTCGTTATACACACATATGTGGCAAAACCTTTTACTTCTCACATGGGGTTGTATACCGGAACTTTCAAGAAATTGTCAAGATATGACGAATGCTTCAAGCACTTATCTGGGATTGTGATTGGAGCTGTCATTGGGGGGTATAATTAGCTGGTGGATCTACTACAGACAAAATAAAACCTCAGAAAAGCAGGATCTTATGCTCAGCCATATAAAGAACTCGACGAACGTCATGATAATGTTCTAAAAAGATTAGAGGAATCAGATAAGCGTCACGATTCAACTTTAAATGCAATATTGAAGCGAGACAAGAAGATAGAATACATTATTGAAAGACAAGAAAAGCTGCAAGAGTCGATTCAAACCAGCACATCAACAAAGGATATCGTTTCAAAAAAGGAATGGGATAGACAATTATAAGAATTGGAGATGTGCAAAAATTTCAATACTGTGAAGCAAAATAGCTTGCCCATTATTCTGTTACATTTGGTTGTCTTAGATATTTTCAAGCTTTGGGTCGGTAAAAAATTTAGACCAATAATCAGATATAGCATACACATCATCTGATCTTGCCAAAGATGTTTTCTCTGCCAGTATGTGACCCATCTTTTTAGCTGTCCGTAATAAAGCATCATCTTATACATCATATCGGTCTTACAGTCCTTTGCGCTAATTCAGCAATTGGGCAAAATGTCTATCTATTTCTATATTTTTGGGTCATGATGCAAAGCAAGCGCCAGATGTATTAATTAAAAAGGATTAACGGAGACTGTATTTGTATTATGATAATAAATAGCACTGCTAGCAGGTTATTGCATAAGATCCAAGACCATCTTTAATTCCAAGATTTCCTTTTCGACCAATATTCTGTCAATTTCAGAAAGATAGAGCAAGAGTCTCTGACATGCCTCAAGCTGATTTCTGATAAGGTCTTTTTTGTCCATAAAGAGGATTTGATTGTCATTGCCAGTGAAGCAGTAAACCACCTTTCCATTATTATGGGCCAAGCCGCAGGTTTTTGCGGTCAAGATTGGAGCTAGATCAGAATCAGAAGCAGTGACGATATTCATATGATAATATTAGATGAGGGAACAGGATCGATTAAAAGCTCGATTAACCATGTTAATTGCTCTAGCCTCTATCATATGCTCATTATGCTAATAATCTAGAACTTATTATTTTGACATAGCAGAGAAAATAATAAACTTGCAACTGCATGAATTTTGAAGGCAAGTATTACAAAAAGATATCTCGAATTATTATATCAAAGCGATAGGGGCAGGCATCAAAATATGGATACGTCATTCACCCAAAAAGGATTAGCTTCTCAAACGCACCTCAAGGAATATACATACTCTGAGATTATACCAGAATCATGAAAGAAGATGGAGAAAAAAACATAAGGCGCTGTCCCATCTGTGGATGTACTGAGCACAGACTGATAGGATGTGGCAAGCACTGGGCAAAACATAAAGAAGGCCAAGATGGCAGATGTATTCCTGGCAAATCATCTTAGTTCATAAAGCGCAACTGACAGCTTAAATGCTAGCCTATCGTCAGTTGCGATGGCAATTGGAACGACATATTTTTGCGTCTCTTCTTTGTATCTTATCACTTTATCTTTGAAACCCTGTCCCTTCATGCTTCGGATATCATCGAGTCGCTCTGCAAGCTTGATGTACCTAGGATCCTTGGACGCTTTTCTTACACTGGCAAAGTATTCTTCTGGTGCCTTTTCTTTGGACCAGGAATCAATGGCAGATAATATAGAATATATGCGCTCACCAAAGTTCTTAAGCTCGTCGTCAGGTATATGTACATCATGCAATAATGCAGCACATATAAGGTCAGTATCTCGCATCTTGAGCTCCTCGGCCAAAATGAGGGCAACTCTCAGAGAGTGATTAATATACTGTTCAGCTTTATCCACAGATTGCCCCTTATAGACTTTGGTTGCCAACCCAAATGCTCTTGTTATCTGGACAACATCTTCAGGGTTATAATCAAATGACCGTAGCAGCCTTGTGAACCCAGCTTTAAAATCTGAATTCATAGGTTATTAGGTTTAGGCGTACCTCTAAGTGTAACTTCTGCAGCTGCATTATTGTTCAAATCCAACTATCGGAATACCTCCGAAAAGATTACTGATCGCAGACCCCTTCTCAAATCCTACTACCAATATGCCATTTTGGATTATTATGGTGACAGGGACATCTTGTAATGCAGTTCTATTGCTCGAGAAAACATCTATTGTACCTACAATCACAAAACTATTGTTTATCTGATTAATAGAACGTAGCTGAAGTCCATTCATTTCATATTCTATAGGTGCAGTACCGTTTTCAGGCCGGTAGGTAAAATTGGCAATAAACTGTCCTGCTGGACCATTGAGAGACCAGCTGCCAAAAAGGACAGATTCTACTTTACCAGATGTGAGATTAAGTTGGGAGCTTGCAATCTTGCCTGATGATTGCATATCTATTCTGAGTTCGCCGCCTGTACTACTCACTATTCTGCTGGAAGAAGAACTAGGACCATTACCGCTATTTTGACTAATTACAACGGAATTGCTGCTGGAACTCGACTGGGATTGATCTGATGACTGCTGGATTATTGTACTGCCTTGTCCGCTTGAATACTGCTCGCTCACCATAGATGATTGCTGCTGTATAGTTGCAGACGCCTCTACCGGCTCGTTGATCCCATAGCCAAAGCTAATGCAGATAACAGTACTGAGTAAGGCAAAGATTACACAAATAGTGACATTCATGCTGTTTGTTTTATACAATTGAGCAAGTATAGACGTTACGCCAATTTTATCTATTACAATTTATCTAAAAAAACTAAGGGACAACAGGTTAGTTTCGTTTTATGTAGCCATAGAGATCTCATAAGGCTAGTATCCTTACTATTAAAATAGATAGAAAAGAGGGTACTTAATATATTTTCAAAAGCAAGGTGTTAGAATCGATCATTATTTCCGAAAATCTCTCATAAGACTGTCATAAGATGAGAGGATCTCATCTGAATATGTGCTATATTGATGACTTGTTGTTGTTGCCGCTTCTTTCAACCGATGCAAAGCTACTTTCGCTGGCTTGCCTTGGCTTTGTAGATCCCGTCATCGCCGATTGCTCCACAGTCGGTGGGGATAATGTCACTTCTTCAGATGCGATCTCTGTGAATACTGCAGGAGATGGTGACGGCGTCTCATGTTTAACCTTTGGCGTTGATGTCGCTTTTCTCCTGACTGCCTTTTTCTTGACGCCTTTACGGGCCCTCGTTGTGACTGCCTTGTTCCTCTTCTTTTGGCTGCCCCTCTTTCTTACCTTTGAGAGCTTGGCTCGTCTTCCCTTCTTTTCCTTATCTTTGGCTTTTGGCATAATGATTAGCATTATCTAATCACTTGTTCTTAAGTTTGTTCTTTTTGGGTCAACAACTGATTGATTCCAAAGAGAATATGCCAAATATTATAATGGCAAAGCAAGATATCACAAGGAATGGCAATACGTCTCAGCAAAAATTTTGAGTCAATACCATATTTATCCTTTGAAATGTAACATCGTAAAAAGACTCTTTGGACTATTTTCTTGGCGAATTATTAAATGCGGATGCCTATGCCACTCTATAATTGCGACCCAATTCGTGTACTCCTCGAGCATTCATTAATCAGATCTTTTCATGAATTTTGACACCATCTATCGCTTTAGATTAAGTTCTATCATTCAATGGTACTTCGTTTCCATAGATATAATAATTGATTCAATCCACAATTGTCCAGTTTTGGCAGACAGCAAAGGTTACTATGCAATTCTTGGTCTTTCAGAGAAGGCCACTTACAAGGAGATCAGACACGCATATAGGCTACTTGCCCGAAAATATCATCCTGATAGAAACAACTCAGCCTTTGCTGAAGAAATGATAAAGAAGATAAATACTGCTTTCGAGGTGCTGTCAGACCAGACAAAAAGGATACAATACGACAGGATGGAATTTAGTAGCTCATTGGAGATGGAGCATGAGCCCAAGCCAGCTCAGGCGGGTCCAAAGACATGGAAAATGGCAAGTGAAAATGAGGTTACAGATGTTTTTAATGAGCAATACTTACTTGATACTCCAAAAGGCAGATTCCATATAGTTGTCGAGCCTTCGCTGTGTATGGCGTTTGGCAGCTGCGAAGTTCTCGCACCAAAGGTCTTTGTGGTTGAAAAAAATAGGATGGTCAATCCAAAGGCAAAGGTCGAGTGTGAGACATGTGCTGACTACGAGAGGATACATGCGGCTGCAGCCACCTGCCCGACCAAGGCGATAAAGATCATTGACCGCTATACCGGCGAGCAGCTCTACCCATAATAAGCTTAAATTGCTGCGAGATTTTGCAGTAATCGATGAAACTTTTTTGTGTAGGATGCGGTCCAGGCGACCCAGACCTTCTTACAGTTCGGGCCGCGGATCTCATAAGAAGCGCAGAGGTGATATTTGCACCCACTGCCAGAGAGGGCAAACCCAGCATTGCGCTTTCGGTAGTTGGAAAGTACATTGATAAGTTTACCCAGACAGTCAATCTTGTTTTTCCAATGGTCAAGGATAAGGAATCGCTCAAGGACTACTGGAAGAGAAACGCTGATGAAATTGCAGGGGAAGTCAGAAGGGGCAAAAAGGTTATATATCTTACAATCGGTGACCCGGCGCTTTACAGCACCTGGATCTATATTCAGCGCGAATTGAAAAGAGCATATCATGACATCCAAATCGAAATTGTACCCGGCGTGACCTCCATGTTTGCAATTGCTGCTAAAGCGGGAATAAGCTTGGCAGAAGGTGATGAAACTATGGCCATAGTACCAGCATGTTACGATCTGGAAAGAGTCAAGCGTACAGCAAGTGCATGTGATACAGTCATTTTTCTAAAGGACGGACGCTACTTTGATAAAGTAATTGAAATACTGGGAGAGGCAGGCTTTCCAGATAGTGCAACCGTCGCAATAGCGCAAAATGTTTCTGACGAAAGCGAGATACTTGAGATGAAAAAGATGTCAGAGCTTCGTGGCAGAAAGGGCCCTACCGAAAAATATTTTTCCATCATGGTGGCAAAGAAAAATGCCAGATACTAAGACTGTATACTTTGTGGGTTCGGGACCAGGAGACCCCGATCTTATCACGCTCAGAGCAAAAAAACTAATGGAAGAAGCAGATGTCATTATTTATTCCGGCTCGCTTCTTAATCCAGGCATTTTACAGTACGCTAAGAAGAGTGCAGAGCTTTATGATGCCGCACTAATTGATAGAGAAAAGATCCACCATATCCTGCACAACTCTGCTAAAGAGGGCAAGGCTGTTATAAGATTCCACGATGGCGACCCAGCACTTTTCAGTACAATTCGAGAGCAGATAGACATGCTAGAGGCAGACGGTATAAAATGCAAGGTTGTGCCCGGTGTAACTGCAATATTGGGGGCTTCTGCAGACATGAATCTAGAGCTAACGCTACCGGGCGTAACGCAGACCTTGATAATAACAAGGGCAGAGCTTCGCACACCAGTGCCACAGCGCGAATCAATATCCGAGCTTGCGAAGCACGGCGCAACTATGGTGTTCTACCTGAGCGTACACTTGATACAAGAAATAATAAGCGAGTTGCTAAAAGGCGGGGTCTATACAGAAAAGACTCCGGCTGCTGTGGTATATCGAGCGACATGGGAAGATGAAATAATAATCAGAGGTACGCTAGGAGACATTGCTAGAAAGACAAAAGAAGCCAAAATAATCAAGACTGCGTTGATAATAGTCGGTGACGTGATTGCTCCAGAAAAATACGAATACTCAAGAGTGTATGATGCAGGCTTCACACATGGATATAGAAAAGGAACAAAAAAAGAAAAGAAATACTAAAGGATGTCTACTCTCTTCTAGCCCACAAGCTTATCACAGTAGTGCTAATTGTAGCCCCTGCCACTCCGCTTATTAGGGCAAAGACAATGCTTGCATCCACTGGCAGTAGGGCAGATAATGCACTTACAACTGTAGGCGATGCTAAGAAAGCTAGGAACCCTATCATGAATCCTATCGCTCCAAATATTGCTAATATTACAGTTCTTGATACCATTCTTATCACTACTGACTTTCAGTATCTGAGATCCTGAAGCTGCCAGAAGGAATTGAGGGAAACTTATCATTCATCTTCTGCTCCGCAACTGCCGAGGCCTCCATCATTATCTGATCGATATCGTTGCCGGAACTTGTGTTGACCTCGATTCCAAGGCCATTGCCCTGCGACGATTCCATCATGATGCCATTGAGTATAGTCTGCAAGTTATTGATCTCATTGTCAGTACCTGGGACGAACTTTCCAAGGCCAGGCCGGAGGCCCTTTATTGAAGTTATTGCTGGACCTAGCGCGACCATCACATCTCCCACATCATGTATTGTAGATAGTCTCATCGAGATCTGTTCAAGTGCTATCTTGGCTTGCCCTAATGTGCGCGATATCTTTCGCACCTCAGCAAGTTCATTAGATAGCACCTTGGTGACATCGGTGTCATGCCTCTGTACAGCGTCAACTACTCGCCTGAACAATGAGGCATCTCTCTCATTAAGCTTGGTAATTATAGAATCTAACTTTGATATCTGCAAATGTAGCTTGTTGACTGCTGTCTCGATCTTAGGTTTTAATGGACCAGGAGGTGTCAATGTTTCTTTCAGCTTGTCGCCTGCATTTAGCCTATTGTGATTACTCCAATTCTTATCGAAACCAACCATGCAAATTGCATCACGGGTTTGCTATTAATTGCAGGTGTGTAATTCGATAAACCAGAAGCTTAGCTAATTGCCTTCTGGTTGTTGAGGCAATTATTAAATTATTACAAAGAAGAACAACCGAAATGAACTAGCGAAAGCAACAAAATCTGCAGTTGCAAAACGTGATATAAGTTTACATAACACTAACACATATGAGGCTAGGAAGAGTCTTGCCAGTTGCAAGATGTGGTGTATATATTTCTGCCTCCTAAACTTCTAATTCAAATGCTATACCTTCTATTGCTTACATATATTCTCTAGATCCGAGCTACATGTCATAGACAAGAGCATAAAGAATCAGTTGACTGAATAATCTTGACAGTGTCTTCATTAACAACGGCTAACCTAGGACAATGCATACAATAGCGTTGCTATAAGCATTCTTATTCATTCCCAGGATGCATTCATATTTATCCTATCTCATATGCCATTGCTCCAATGCTATGAGTAGTCTTTTTTAAAGACCGTCATAATGGTATCCTAAGAACTTCTTTTTGGATTACGGACGCCCAAGCGCCCATACCTTTTCCAGTGTCGCTGCCTGTGCCCGTAATTTGGCTCACAACGATTTCCTTTGGAGCCATGGGCGGCCAAAGCATCGCTACATAGTCGCCAATTTCACCGGCTTTATCAACTGACGCAGGTTGTATGTTTTCAAGCAGAAACTTTGTGCTAACAAGCTTAACCTTGGCCGTCTCTATGAGCTGATGCTGCCCATGCACTATAAGGTGAACCTTTCTTGTGTTATCAATTTCAGACATTTCTATTGATGTAACATGTATACGACTATAAGCATGTTAAATATTTTTTCTTACTGCTATGATAGTTACTGATTCTTACATGGCTATGATCTTGCCAGATAACATTGAGGAGCGCATCTCTAGATTTATTGGTGGAAAACTAGTCTTTCCGTTTGTAGGCAGTGAGGAACTGATGTGTATTATGTATCTATATGGCAAAAATAGCAAAATAAGCGAAAATGAAATTGAAGAAGTAAGCGGCCTTGCACAGCAAACTGCCTACCAGCTTGGACAAGAGATTGACATATACATGAACAGCTCACAGAGCAAGCTTGACACTGAATACATTAGGAGCAATTACATCAACAGAGAACTGCAATTGGCAGTTGAAAGAAAATCTCAAGATATCAAAAGGCGAATAGCAGGAGACCCTGCAATAATATTTAATTGCTTTGTACAACATGTGGCTTACTACAAACAGGACTACTTTCTAGAGCTATACGGCCCGCTCAAGAATTCACAGCTTACATCAGACATCCGCTCTGCACTAGCTGACAGGATGATCATGGTGTGCTATAATAGAAAAGGAGCGCAAGATACAAGACTTCCGCATCCTCTTATTCCAGTATACGTATGGTTCAGGGATCATGCAGGCGCAAAGCCATGATAGTACGGAATTTGAGAGAGCTCTTCCTGCGGCATCTGAACAATCGATATCAAATGGCCGTCGGGGTCTTGAATTATCGCATGCTTGCCAAATGGTTCCTCCTTGGGCTTTTTGTAGAATTTGACCCTTTTCTTTTTCAGACTATTAATGACATCGTCAAAGTCGCTTATGCTAAACCCTACCAGCATGCCATTGTTCTTTTTAATTCTCTTTCTTTTTGTGGGATGAAGGGCAAGAACTGTGCCACGTGTTGAAAACTCCGTCCAATCCTTTGACTCCTGCCTTAGCTCCATACCAAGAGTGTCACGGTAGAATCTGATCGACCTTTTCATATTAGAAACAAGCAGAATGACTGCACCTATTCGGCCAAACATTGCATTAGTATAGCGCCATCCATAGATATAAAGTTGAAAAAACTCCATAGTTGCATAGTATTATATTCTGATCAGTACTCAGCAGGATATCTTGCATAACAATAACACATTTGGCCCAATTATCAGGTTTTCAGAATTTCTTGGGATAGGGTACTTTGGAGACAAAAACCAGCATGTCATAGCTCCTATTTTTGATTTTCGTCGTAATGCAGAGTTCGGCTGGGAAAAGGTAATGGCAAGCCAGCAGCAAGAGATTCCACTCTTTCATGTAGTATTTGTTGAGCAAGCTGCAAAATACGAGTTCATCGCCCATCCTATAGAGATCAATCATGAAAGGATCAATTACGTGCTTTACCGCTCATTTTCTAGCTTGTCTAGCCTAAACAAATTCAAGAGCGACTATGACGGCAGGACATATATCAAGTTTGGGTGGTATGATGTAACAAAACTGCATAAGTTTGATGTGCTTTCACAATATGCTCCTGTTGACGCAGTAGAGTTCAAAAAGATAGAGAATATTAAACCTAGAAGCCTAGTTGATCAGATACGGAAAAGTTAGGCGCATCCCTATCAATATTTGCTGCTACTTCTGTGCACAGACAATCATAGTATCAGAATAGCTTATACAGGCGAAACATTTTCTCGAATGACTACACAGGCAGCTTCTGATAACGTTTTTATTAAAATTTTTCATATAACATTAAAAGCACATTGGAGGTATATAGGCTAGCCAGCCAGATGAGTCTGTCAGTATGAGTCATCTTGCTCATAACAGTTCAGATAATGAACGAATTCAGAATCCCCAAGCAAGAGTTGACAGCATCTGAGCAGAAATAAAAATGCTCAAAATTTACTTTTTATTAAGTATAAACAAGGTGACAGGATTAATCAGGGGAGAGAGAAGGACTAAGAATAATCAAGACATATAACATCGGTATTCCTTGAGGAAATTGACGAGTAGGGAGATTTAGGAGGTTATGAAAACTACAAAGAATAAGATACTACACTGTAACTTTGAGCAGGGCAAGTCAAACCGCAAAGTGCTTCGCTAGCATTTACATATGAATGAGACTACATGAACACTTCATAATAAATATATGTTAAGCGATCACTTATAGCATTACTTTGAATTAATTGCATGTTGTATTGACTGGAAGGTCATATCAATATTGCAATAATATGTTAAGATGTACTTTTATGGGACATCATATTCAAGATACCATTGACAAATAATCCGGTGGTTGTATTTGATTCAGGCATTGGCTCGCTCTCGATAATACGAGAACTCAGACGGGAGGTACCATATGAAAATTTGCTCTATTTCGCAGACAGGGCGCATTTTCCATATGGTACAAAGTCACACGCAGAGCTACGCGAGATCATTAGTAATACGATTAACTACCTTAGGCGCTACAAACCTAAGCTTGTGGTGGTTGCCTCAAATACTCCGTCTATACATGTGCTCGATGAGATAAGAAGGACAATCCTCGATATCCCGATAATTGGCGTCAGACCGCCACTTAAAGAGGCGGCCAAGCTTACAAAGAAAAAGCACATCGGCATCATGGCTACGGAAAGTATGATCAGGAGCAGAGAATTTGAAAGTCAGGTTCGCAGGGAGGTACCCCAGCACATCTTGGTGACAAAATTCAATGCTTCACCCATAATTGAGCTGATAGAGCATGGAGTGCATCTTGAGAACGAAAGACGCACATTTGATGTAATATTACATGTCCTAGGCGATAATGTGGATAAAAAGATTGACGTCATTACGCTTTCAAGTACTCATCTACCATTTGTAAAACGGTATCTGAATTCGCTCTTGCCTGCCGTCAAGTTCATTGATCCAGCGCAGTCAGTAGCTAAAGATGTAAGAAAATTTCTTAAGATTTATCGGATGACAAAAAGGAGCGGCAGAAGTAGCCTTCAGATCCTTGTCTCTCACGACAAGAGGGAATTTGAGAAATCCCTACGGGCAATGGGAGTGAGAGAACCAATTGAAGAGGTCTTCCTCACATTTTGATTCAAATTACCCACGTGCAGTCTAAATATGTGCAATTACCGATGAACATGCAATAAAGGCAGGCAGCTAAGAGCAAAATGGGACTGAATATTGATAGAGGAGGCAGAGCCCTTTGGGATACCTTTCTCCAGCTCAGCGGAATATACTCTTTTTATGAGAGACACCTAGGATTGGAAATTATCAAGCATCCGCTGCCAAACCATGTTGCAATTGTGCTGGATGGCAACCGAAGATGGGCTAACATGCAGCTGCTTGACACCAGTTGGGGACACAACCACGGCGCAGACAAGGCAGAAGAACTATTGAATTGGATACATGACATAGGCATCAAGATCACTACACTGTATGTGCTTTCAACCGAAAACCTTGAGCGTAAAGATGAAGAGCTTGAAAACATCTATAGGCTTCTTGAAAAGAAACTAGAAAAGCTCTACAATGACGAACGGGTACATAAACGCAGAATGAAGATAAAGGCGATAGGCGATACAAAGCTGCTTCCATACAGCTTACAGCAGATATTGACAAAGCTGGAAGAGTCAACTGCAGATTATGACTTAATGTTTCTCAACATTGCGATAGCATATGGTGGTCAGAAGGAACTCATTGAAGCGATCAGAAAGATCGCTCGAATGGCGGAGCAGGGTCAAATAGAAGTTGACAAAATTGATGAAAAGACTATCGAGTCATGCCTCTATACATCACACCTACCGCAGCCTTCCCCGGATCTTATCTTGAGGACCTCTGGTGAAAAGAGACTGAGCGGATTCTTGATATGGCAGAGCGCCTACAGTGAGCTGATGTTCATGGATGTATTCTGGCCAGAGTTTCGCAAAATAGATCTCATGAGAGCCATTAGAACGTACCAGCGCAGAGTGCGCAGATATGGCAGATAATAGAATGATTAATCAGCATTACATACCGCACCCATTGCGGTTGTTTTCGGAATTGCAATCCTATGATAGTAATCCTTCTATTACCACTTCTTCAACTTGCCAGTTGTCGTTAACATAGAGACCAATGGTTTTTGCAGGGAATTTCCATGCAGATACTTCTTGCAAGGCCTTTCTGATTTGCATATAGTGATGGCTCTTGTCTCCAGGGTTACCGGCACAGTCATAGTGTCCAACTACGGCTATGATTCGAGAGTTATGTTTTTGGACAGATACAGATGCGGAGGCTCTTGCAAATGATGCTTCTATAAGGCATTGTTCATTTGAAAAAATTCCATCAGCACCAGGAAAGGTTATCATGTCTACAATATTGACGCTATGATTTTGTGTGATATAGTCTATAACAGGCCGCTGGGTTCGTCCATCAATGCAATTTATAGCAGTTCCGAATTTGAGATTTTCTTTCATTTATAATTAATTGATAATTGATTTTCTTTTACTATACGATATATTGTTTAATCATAACTGTTAATAAGATATTTACTATATTATAGAGAAAAACTGCGCCAAATATTTAACAAAACCATCAGGGTAATGCAAAGGTGATAAATAAATGCAAGAGCAGAGGACATTATAGCTGTAACAATAGGAACACACGATCAGCAGGACCAGCAAACGGGCAAATCACAGGAAGCCCAGGGATGATGAAAATTTTAACAAATGAGGGATTATTCATCAACAACTATAGTTATTCAAATTGACTTGTCACCATTTTTAAATGAGTGAAGTTAGAGTATAACAAGTGAAAGAGAAGGAATCAATGTGGGTATGTGAGCATTGCCAGCTAGTTTTTGCATTTGACTCGCACATTAGAGCACATAAAATGCTGACTGGTCACAGTAAAATTATCAGATACGAGTTACCATCAACAAATATTGTAAGAGAGTCAGAACATATTTAGACAAAGTGTGAGGGCAACTGAATTTGGCAATAAGATTATAGAGAAGCACAACACCAAATCAGACAAGCATTATTTTCTTTTTATTAGCACGACTCCTACAGAAATCTTCACCAGGGATCTTTGGGAATATATACAATAACATAAATAATCTAAGTCATAGCTGGAAGGTAGCAATATACTTACGCTTGTGCGAGCTTTTTTCTACCATATTCTTGACCTTATGGACATGTTTCATAGGAATTCCTAACTTTCTCGATATATCTTTCAGGTTTATTTTTTTGTCGATTAGCAGATGAAGTATCTGATCTATTGTTTCGTAATCCATTCCTAGCTCCTCTTCTGCAAGGTGATTGTCCCAGAAACGAGGACTGCTCTTCTTTTCAACTATTACCGTAGGAATATCCAGATATCTCGCAAGAGATCTTACCTGTGTCTTGTACAACCCAGCTATTGGCATAATATCTGCCGCTCCATCCCCAAACTTACTAAAATACCCAATTTGCAGTTCACTCTTGTCCGAAGTGCCTGCAACAAGATAGCCGTTGATTCCTGCATGGTAATACAGAAGGATCATACGAATTCTTGCCATGAGGTTTCCTCTCGCCCGCTTATCTGGTGATAACAGCTCTTCAAATTTTCTAATTATCGGACAGATATCAATAATTTGATATTTTATCTGGAGATTCTTAGCTAGATCTATTGCATGAGTGGTGTCCTCACTAGGAGTAGTGTCACTGGGCATAACAAGTCCAAGCACTTTTGATGATCCAAGTGCATTTACACTTAATCTAAGAACTACAGAGGAATCAAGGCCGCCGCTTAATCCCATCACCAGCCCCTTTGCAGAGCTCTTAGAGACATAACTATAGATGAACTTTTCTATCTTTTTTGATATCTTCTGATAGTTTTGATCACCTAGCGTTTTAATCGTGTGTGGTTTCACACTATTATGGAACATCTTAGCAGACGTATTAATATCCTCCCTGTTAGAAATTTTTGGATTTACCAAAGCGAACTACAATTACAGGATAACAATAAAAGATTACCAAGATTCAAAGAATTAGCATATCACATAATTGGGCTTTGATCAAAATCAAACGTTATTTTTCATAATGTAGACTCTCTAATACCACCACATCAATCAAACATATGTGGAAATGATTTTAGCCGCCCTGGCGGCACCTTGGGTGTTCACTGCATTACTCCTACGTCCAATTTTTTCTTGGATCAATTGATCAAGTCGAAAAAGATCTTCATACATAAAACCAAGCTGTGCCGCGTTATTCTCTTGCTCGAAGTGATTCTTGATAGGTATAAAAATTCCAGGTGTGCCGTAGGCTATCGATTCATCAATTGTGGATCTGCCAGCAAGGGATATCACGAGATCGACAGCACAGATTAAATCATGCATGTTGTCAACAAAGCCAAGGTTGAGATACTGTTGTGAATCAGGTAGTTTTATTGAAGGGCCAGAGACGACTATAAGTTCAGAATCTAGCATATTTTGAAGCTTGCAGTGTACCTCTATTGTCTTTTCAATCAAGTATTTGCCAGCATCAGTTCCCCCGCCGCTGACCAATATTGTTCTTTTCTCAAAGCCAAACTGTTTACGCAGCGTATTGCGGTCGGAACTGGTATGTCTTACTATAGGGCCAACATAACGAATATTATCCTTATCCTCTCCAATTTCAGGAATGATAATGCACTCACACGCTCGCATGATTTCATGCATGGATTTGTTCATCTTTTTCTCTATTATCGATACTAGCCCATTAGTAAAACACGTCTCAATAACATCGGTTATCAGTACGCACCTTTGGTTCATCTCCTTCCCGACTGCAAGGGAGGCAAAGTCCTCATCGCTTACTATCAATCCATTGTACCGATCATACAGTATTTCCTTTGCAATCGCCTTGCACCTCTTGTAGTACAAGTAGTAGTTTAGAACCCATCTGGATAAATGCTGTAGCTGCCCAGAGTCTACAATGAATTTTGCAGGTCTGTAAACGTCAAGCACATTGAAGCCTTTTCTTGCGATCAGACGTGATGCACCTTCCCCGCTTACAAATAGAACATCAGTCTTCAGCTTTTCTGCAATCGCAATATCACGAGTTGAATGTCCGAGACCGATTGGACTTGAGTAAAAAGTGATCATATAAGAAGCATATGCATTACATCGATATCAGCTTAGCATGATCCATCTTTTTGTTTGATTGGAATTTTTTGGTCATATTTTTTATTTCTTCAGCTTCGCCTTTTAGAAGGAATATCTCAAGACATCTGTCTCCGTTTATCTTATTGTGTATATGAGTAGTGATCAGCTTATCATACTCATGTCGCATTTCCGTCACCTGATCGTCTGATTTCTCATCATGTATTGCCAAAAGGACTGCAAAAAGGTCTCCAGACAAATTCTGTCGGTCTTTTTCTTCGGCCAAAAGATTTCTGATGCCTGCTCTTACAATCTCAGATCTGCCGGAAAATCCAAGAGACTTCTGTAGCTTGTCTATCTCTGTCAGGATATCGTCATTAAGTGAAATACTTACTATGGGCAAGACTGAGTAGTAATATTATTAAGTTATTTATAAGTAGTTCCATATTATTTAATAACAAAAGTATTTATCTTTAATAACATTGAAAAGATATGAATGAACCAGAGCAAGGAGGCGGGCATTCGATATGCTGAGAATATTAAGCAAAATATTGCCAACCCCGAGGAGGATGTAGGATGCAGGTAGCTGAGGTCGACAGACTTTCATATGCATACTCAGGCAATTTGGTTCTGAACAGCATCTCCTTCTCAATTGGAGAGGGAGATATACTTGGAATAATAGGACCAAACGGTGCTGGCAAGACTACCCTTTTCAGCTGCATGCTAGGACTGCTTGGCGACTACAGTGGCACTATAAAAATTTTTGGACAGGATATTAAATGCAAAAATAACAAAGTCTTCAAAGGCATAGGATACATACCACAGAAGAATACTATCGAGCAGAACTTCCCTGCCACAGTTGAGGAAATTGTATCACTTGGACTCGATGGTATGAACAAGACATCAATAGAAAGAATAAATTCTGCGCTTAAAACTGTAGGTCTGCTTTTTCAAAAGGACCGTCGAGTAGGTGAGCTATCTGGCGGCCAGCAACAACGGGTGTTAATAGCAAAGGCTATAGTGAACAACCCCAAGCTTCTTATATTAGACGAGCCAGCGACAGGCATTGATCATGAAACACAAAACATATTTTATTCACTCTTGAAAAGATTGAATGAGGAAAATAGAATCACCATAATCTTGGCATCGCATGACCTTGATGCAGTTAACAGGCTTGCTACCAGTGTAGCGTGCATCAACCGCTCAATGTTCTTCCATTGCAAGACATACGAATTCTTTGAAAACGCCGATCTGCTCAAGGCATATTCAGAATCAAGCATGCAGGCTCACATGCATCTACACAACCATGCCGCCTAAGTGATGAGATGAATGTTTTTTGAAGTTTTGGAACTCGAGTTCATGCAGCGTGCTATTATTGCAGGTGTTGCAGTAGCAATAACCTCATCAGTGATAGGACTCTTTCTTGTGCTAAGACGCAACTCACTATTTGGAGACGCACTTTCTCATGCGGCGTTTGGCGGCATAGCAGTAGGGCTTGCTGCTAACGTTTATCCTCTTTGGACTGGCCTGATGCTTTCCATACTAGGAGCATTAGGCATCACAAAGTTACGTCAATCTGCCAAGATACCAGCTGATGCTGCTGTTGCCATATTACTTTCGTCAGGTCTTGCGCTTGGCATACTACTCATAAGCTTGTCAAGCGGGTTTACGCTTGACCTATTCAGCTTTTTGTTTGGAAGCATTCTGCTTGTCAGCATAGAGGACACACTTGCAATACTTGCAATGACAGGCATCGTTTTATCCATAGTCATCCTGCTTTACCGTCAACTGATGTACATTACATTTAATGAAGAACAGGCAAGGGTCAGTGGCCTGCCAATTTCTCAATTGAATTATCTTTTCATAGTGCTTGCAAGTGTAGCAGTCATTATCTCCATGAGGCTTGTAGGGATCCTACTTGTCTCTTCACTTATAGTGATCCCAAATATCACTGCACTTTTGTTTAGCAAGGGCTTCAAAAAAACCGCACTTATATCATTATCACTGTCAGTGTTTTCAGTAGTAGCGGGTATTATAATTTCATATGCCGTAAATCTGGCACCTGCAGGAACAATAGTACTTGTATCAACTGGGATGTTTCTGATTGTATTTTGCTCTAGACATTATTCAAAAAGGAAGCAAATAGGTGAAAAATTAGAAGAGGCTAGAAGCTAAAATCTCCACCACCAAAGTCACCACCGAAATCAGTGCCGTCGCTGTCGGCTCCAGCACCGCCGTCCTCGGCTGCAGTGGCTTCACCAGAATCCGCAACTGCTGCTCCAGTCCCTTCGTCACCTATAATGCCACTTTCTATAGGGTTTAATGCCATTCCCAGCATTGACATCATAGACATAAAGAACATGGCATTCATGACACCAGAGAATAACATCATCGGGATCCACATACGGTTATTGTCCATGTAGCCTTGGACCTGCTGAGTCTGGCCGTTATTATACCACTGCTGAACCTGCTGCCACTGCTTCTCTAGCTCCTGCTTCTTGATGTTGAGCACCTGAAGCCCAGTGTGGCTGATAGTCAGCTCTACCTTTGTCCTTCCAAGGAAGCTCTTCTTTTCTGTGCGAATGGCAAGCCTCTGAGTAATCAAATCATTTACGACTAATTCCACGTGAGCCTTATCTATGCGTGTAACCTTGGCAATTTTATCAATAGTCTTAGCCCCCCTTTCAATGGCATCCAACACCATAAAATGGTTTGGACTATCATTGATTCTAACACTTGACATTTACTATTATAATATAAAACAAGGCAAAATTTAAACTCTATTTTAGAAGACTGCTTTACAACATTATTAGACAAGCATGGGAAAGCCCCAGATGATCACGACAAACCTTCCGAAAATGGTAGGCATTTTTACTTCATCTCTTAACCCAAAGGGCAGAGAAAAAAGACAACAGCAGAAGACCACCTAACCTGATCCACATCCGCTAAAGCCGCATTCTATGCATACACTACACCCTTCTGTGATTATCAGTTTGGTATTGCAGGTAGGGCACCGATCCTCGTTTAGATCCGTATGCTGCAGCATCATGGAAGATATTGAAGTTGAGGGCTTCCTTGATGCAGGCTGGACTTCAGGAGGGGAGAATCCTTCCATTGCAGTAGGCTTTCCATCCTCTACGCCTGATTCTTTGAATATCTTTTGTATTTGCTCTAGAACATATGGCTCTTTAATGTTCTTAAGAACATAATCAACAACATAATTGCTAGGCTTAACGGAAAAGGTCTTCTCACCGGTGTTCTGGCCAGTGATATGAAGCACCTGCTCATGACGAGAACCATCTCTAAAGACAGTAACGCCTTTCAAACCCAGCTCATGAGACAACAAATATGCGCATTTAACATCTTCTGCTGTCACGTCACCAGGCATATTGATAGTTTTTGCAATGGCATTGCTAATCCATTTCTGCCACACCGCCTGAGCCATAACATGGTCTGTCCAGTGAATGTCGATCGCAGTCACGAATATCCTCTGCATCCATTCAGGAATCTCAGATAAGCCTCGGACGGAGCCATAGTTGTTCGCTATCTTGGTTAGTATCTCATCGGAGTAGAGCCCGCTCTCTTTTAGCATGCTCTCAAATATCTTATCAGTATAGAAGAAGCGGCCCACAGTCACACGCTTTTCATACACTAGAGCAAATACCGGCTCTACACCATTTGAGGTGTCAGCGATCATCGAGAGTGTCCCAGTTGGAGCGATAGTGGAGGTCCAGGAGTTGCGTATGCCATGCTTTTTAATCTTTTCACTAAGTGTGTCCCAGTCATACGTATGCGTCTCCTTTGGCAGCTCATAGTATCCCGCTACAGGTATGCGGCCCTTGATATAATCAGTATTCTCAAATAAAGGAAAAGGTCCACGGGACTTCGCAATGGCGACGCTTTCATCCATACTTAAATAAGATACTGCTTCTGCGAGCTTGTTCATGAATTCATATCCATCCTTAGAATCATAAGGAATCTTAAGCAGGAATAACAGATCGGCTATACCCATGATCCCAAGGCCGATTCTCCTTGTCTCTTTTGTCGCCATATTAACCTCTTCGACAGGATACTTGTTCATGTCAATAATGTTATCGAGGAATCTTGTCGCAAGCCTGATCGCCTGCTCGTAGCGTTGCCAATCAAACTCATATGCACCATCAGCTTTGCGCTTAACAAAGTTTGCTAAGTTGATCGAGCCAAGATTACACGATTCGTAGGGATAGAGCGATTGCTCACCACATGGGTTCGTGGCACGCAGCGGCCCGTGCCTTGCTCCGATAAGTGGATTATACTTGTTAATATTATCAAAGAATATTACACCGGGCTCGGCGCTCTTCCATGCACTCAACGCAACAAGATCGATAAGTTGTTGTGCATCAATGTGTCTCATCGGTTCCTTTGTCCTAGGATTGCGCAGGATGTACTTGTGGTTGCCATCTTTGCTGACAAGTGCATTCCAAAAATCCTCCCAAATTCCGATACTCACGTTAAAGTTTTCAAAAACTCCAGGTTTCGTCTTGGCCGTCACAAACTTTTCAATGTCGGGATGCCATGCCTCAAGAATCCCCATGTTGGCTCCGCGACGCTTGCCACCCTGCTTGACGACATCGGTTATTGTGTCAATAATTCGCATGAATGATGTTGGTCCCGATGCGACGCCTGATGTCGACGCGACAATGTCGCCCTCTGGTCTCAAGTCAGAGTAGTTGACGCCAACCCCGCCTCCCGATTTGAAGATCATGGCAGCGTCAGTGGAAGCTTTCATGATGCGGCCCATGTCGTCGGGCATGTCAAGAACAAAGCATGCGGATAGCTGGCCGAGCCTTGCGCCAGCATTCATCAGAGTTGGAGTATTAGGCAGGAAGTCACGTGAAACCATTAGGTTGTAGTATTCCTTGACTCTCTCTTCGTACTGCACCATCTTACCCTCTGCAATCATTCTAAGCAGCTCCTTGAAGCTAATCTTCATCTGTCCTCGATCCGCGCAGTAAATATAATGACGGATCATTGTTTCAAAATGATACTTGTTCAGGTAGTAGCTGCCTATGTGCAGTTTATTGTCAAAGTCATCCAACTTGCCGTAATAACGATCAGCCTCTTGGAGATTCTGCGAGTAACCTCCAGTAACTGCAAATACCGCAGGATCGTGAATTACGTCTGCAATTGCGACCAGCGTTGCAACTCTTTCAAACATCTGTTTAGGGCCTTCAATAATTTCATTGTTGCTGTCCCGCAGCAAATAGCGCGCTGCAAGCACTCTTAATGAGTTGATGTCAAATGCCTTGTCAACTTCATCAAGATCCCTCTTGTTGAGAATTTTCATTTTCTCGTCGCGTAGTTTACGTCTTTCATGCCTGTAAAGGATATAGGCCTTTGCTGTCTCCGATAATCCCTCCTCAATAAGTATTGATTCGACCATATCCTGTACATCTTCTACACTTGGAATTGTCTTTTCACTTTGCTGAACCATCTTTTGTACTACCTTTGCAGCTAGCCGCTCAGCCAAAGGGTAATCAGGCTTGCTAGTTGCAACGAGCGCTTTGTATATTGCGTTTGCAATCTTGGACCGTTCGAAATTGACTATGCGTCCATCACGTTTCCGTATCTTTGTGGTCAGCCTCTCCTTGGAATTATTATTAAACTCTGTAACTCCCGCCATCCCGAATTGTACAGAGTGTTACTTGTAAAATATATATATAATGGGTAATCCTGCCCTGACATTTAATACTAAAAGACGGATCTAAGTTTTTACTAACATATCTTGCATCGTAAGATAAAATGAAACTTAGTTCCTAAGAGAGAAATATATCATATAATCAGAATAAGGTTTTATAATGCAACTCTACTAACAGCAGTATAAACTGCTCGCCTCCTTATCATATCAAAAGAAGGGGAGAGGAATACTGCAGATAGCCTGTGGCTATGAATAGAGAGGCAGCATGTGGGGCGACTTGCATAATTCACACTTTTCTACACCGCCTTTTGAGCGCCGACCACACGTCGTACATACTGCAAATCTGATACAGGGGCGTAGGAACGGCAGCTCCTGTGCAACAGTTTCCACTACGCTCTTCATCTCTGGCAGCGATAGATTTGTCAGATCAAGCGACGCGGTAAAGCCTCCATTCAGCAGCGTGTCAATTGTCATAGATTCTTGAATTGCAGCTTTGCCATCGTTAAGGATATCCCGGCCATCGAATTCCATTCCTTGAGAATAGCTGGTGGTATTCTGCGATTGCAGGAGAGAGACCTTACCATATTTTTCAGAATCAAGCGTGGCAAACCTTGTGCCGCTATCATCTGAAATCATCGCAATGCCTGCTCCCTCTTCTCCAAGTTGCTTTCCCTGCCCAGCGGCCACTTCAGCAGCAGTCTTGAGCACCTTCTGAAGCACCTCACTTGACTCACCTAGTATATTGTAGACTGATTCTCTAGCGCCAGTGAGGTTGATCACTATACTTGCTGTGCTCATCTCCATTAACTGGCTTGTGCTTGCAAATGTTGGCACCATTCCTTTTTTGACATAGTCGACGATCGTTTTCTTACGCAGCGACATTGCGGCAATAGATGGCTTCATCATAAGCGCCAATTTGGCCCTGAAATAAGTTTCATCCTTATTCGACTCATATGCAAGCCGGGGTAAATTTATGGAAAGTAAATGTAGCGACATTGCTGCTGCAATCTTGCCGCCTGCTTTCTTGATGCCGTTGTTTGCCCGCACCTTATTGTTGCCAATCGAAATGATGCCTCCGCTTCGTACTGCTGCTATGATGTGGTCAAGGCTATCTTTCACTGTGCCTTCGAGTGCAAGGCCGAACCGGGGCATGGGTGTATTATCTACGTGCCGGCGATAGCCGTCCAAGAGTGCATTGAGCTGCCTAGGATCAAGGTCATCAGTCGCTATTGCAAGGGTGGTCAGAGGCAGGCCAATAGGATAGGAGGGTGCACTTGATGACGCTAAAAGAGCCCGGGCGAACTGCGAGGCAATGCCCTCAGGATCCGTAATATTATTGAGCAATGCAGGAGCATAGCCTTCGAGCACGACTTCTGTCGATGCTTCCCTTGAAAACAGAGACACTAAGGCAGGAAGAATTGCGAAGGCATCGTCGGAACTTTTGATCGGCGGGATCCTAGTGGTATTCAGTAATCGCCCTTTCAAGTCCAGACCACCTTCCAGCTCTGAAACATCAATGAATATGGTATCAGGTAATAAACTCCAGACACTTGCATTAGAAATATTGATCTCACCTGCCAAATGCATATCTGCAATATCCTTGGGGAGCATATTGAACAGAAGGTATTCAGAGAAGGCTGCGCCAGCAGTCCTTGACAAGACACTCTCTATCCCGCTTCTGGCGGTCTCTTCACTGGAGAGCATCTGAATGATGTCGGAGGATGGCAGGCCCACTCGTGCCAACTTATTCCTATATTCCTCATGGCCATGTTCGATGAGAATAGAGTTAACAGTCTCACGTATGAGTGATGATGTAAGATAAGCAGTCTGGAACCTGTAGATCTTGTTCTCGACTTCCTCAGTAATTTTGTGTGCCTGTTCGAGAGGAAGGTTGGCTTCTCTTACAAGCGACTGGATGATCTTATGGGAGTTGAATTCTTCAATGGTATGTTTGTTTGTCCTTACGTACATCTTACCGCTCTCTATGATTGAGCGCTCCTCAATCTGGCGTGCAAGGCTCAGTACCAGCTTGCCAAGGTTCGTAATTGTATATCGACGTTCTGCCTTGTTGAGGGCAACCAGCAGCTGTCTAAGCAGCTTTCTTAGATGATACGCAAACTTGCCCGACTCTTTCTTTGATTTAAAGCCAGCAAGAGCCTTTAGCTCCGAGTATGTTAGGGGACCCTTTGCATTTAAAATTCGTAGAATGTCGATCCTATTGGGACTCGCCATTACAGAGAAAATCATTCTCACACGCTTTGACGCGGATTCTAAAAGTCCCCCTTTCTTAGAATCCCTTTGATAATCATAAGCCGATTGTTCCATCATGCCTCATAATTGGTATAAATGATTAAAACGACTTTGTAAAATACTTTTTACTAAAAGCATGATCTACGCTACACTGCTCAATTGACTTGGTTGATTACTCTAGCTTTCAAGTAATACAGGCGTCTCTGTAGTATGGGCCTCCTCTCGCTTCTGAGAGGAAATATTTTTTGGCACATCGGGGAGCTTAGCTTTTGCCTCGTTCTCCAGTTCTCCTTCGATCTGGTTAAGAATTGAAAGAGCGTCTGCGTCCATCGGGGTCACAATCCGGGCATCTGCCTTGATGTTGGCGTTAAGAAGCACATCTGCAGTGACAGCAGAGACCTCAACAAACGCGTCCTTGGCAGCTGGGATTGCCTTATTCAACTCCATCTGGATACCCTTTATCATCTCAATAGTCGGGTCTATTGTATCAAGGATCGCCGCAAATTCGTTGATTGTACTAAAACGTATAACTACAGCTTCAAGAGCAAGACCGGTGTGCTGTGTGGTCCGGCGGAGGCGCCTTACATTCACTAGTTCGGTTGCAAGGATCTTTGCCCGAGCATTATTACCTGCCTTGATGTTGGCGGATATCTGCTCTAAAAAGTACGTCTCCATTGATCCGAACTTTCTATCGAGCATCTTCAGACGCCCAAGCTGATTGTATACTACACTTGTCGCGTTAGCAATTTGGCTCATGAACTGCTGGCGCTTGTCTCCTCCGGTCATCTTAATGTTACAACGCCAATGCAATGAAAAAAATCCAGATGTTGAAGACAATATACCAAAAGCTACCATAAAGCTAAGCTACAAAAACTGGTATAGTCAACTATCAACAGAGATCTTGTTTACAATAAAGGAATTAGAGACAATAATTATTATTGCCTTCAAAAAAGATTAAAAAGCGGCCATATCAGGCCGCGTCTTAAATACCAAGACATGAAGTTGGGGCCTATAGGGATTGCAGCCTATTTGCGATCAGTTTTGTGTTCGGGAATATTGCTACCTAAACCTAGAAGTGCCTATGTAGCAATGGCGGGGCAATATCATAGCAAGAAAAATTCTTTGAACTACTGGCGCTTGTATTTTGTAAAAGGCTCATGCAGGCATATAGCGATAGAGATGAAGCAGAGATCATAAGAAAATTCTAGATGCACTTACATAGAGTGCACGCTATTTATTTCTGAAGTATAAGGCCGTGTTTAGAGTCGTAACCTGCAACGTTCACCTTGGTGCCTATAGGCAGATCGGCGGGTGTCTTGATACCAGGAAGGAATCCGGAGGCTCGCAATTGCGAATTATCTACCTTGAACACAACCCATGCATATGAGCCAGCATCCTCAAAGCCTTCTGGCACAACTGACTGGATGGTGTATGTCACGACAATGCCATTGCCTTCAAGATCAACTTCCTCAAACTTATTGCCAGCGCATTTTTCACAAAAGAGCACAGTTTCCAACATCAAATGGCCACAATTAATACATTTTTGAGCAAGTATCTTTTTTTTATTTGCAGCCTCAATGAACTTTTCATGCGTACTTTTGTTAGCAGATAATTTCTCCTCAATCATTTTTTGTCATCCACTTTCTTGAATATGTGAACTGTAGCACTAGCGCCTGTCGCGCCAAAGTTGTGGGTGAGGCCGATCTCAGCATTTGGAATGGTACGCTCACCCGCTTTGCCGGTCAACTGCTCAAACACTTCAACGATCTGTCCGACGCCCGTCGCGCCAATTGGGTGGCCTTTTGATTTTAAGCCACCTGAGGGATTCACTGGGATATCACCATCAAGGCGCGTTGCTCCATCCCTCACTGCGTGGGCGGCTTTGCCCTTTGGAAAAAATCCAAGATCTTCAATGTCGATTATCTCCGCTATTGTAAAGCAATCATGCACCTCGGCAAAATCAATATCCTTTGGAGTTACTCCGGCCATATTGTATGCCTGCCTTGCAGCAGCCACCGTACCTGGTATGGTAGTAATGTCTTCGCGTCCTTGAACGGCTGCTGGTGAAGCGCCTCGGCCAGATCCAATTATTTCAATATAGGGCCGGCCACTTTTTTTTGCAAATTCTTCACTACATAGGATAACTCCAGAGGCGCCATCGGAGAAGGGACAGCAGTCAAGCAGCTTCAGCGGCGAAGCCACCACTGGTGATTTTAGAACGTCATCTACTGTTATTTTCTTTCGGACGTGCGCCTTAGGGTTCATCAACCCATTTTCATGGTTCTTGACTGCAACATGAGCTAGATCTTCTTCGGTTGCCTTGTGGGTACTCAGGTAAGCGCGAGCGATCGATGCAAAAAGCCCAGGGAACGTCGCGCCATTGCCACCCTCATAGAAGAAGTCAGAGCAGTAAGAAAAAAGAGTGGTACTGCGTCCGGTGCCAGTATGCGTCACCTTTTCAACGCCGAGCGCAAGAACACAATCATAGAATCCAGCTGCCACATTGGCATAAGCTTCTCTAAACATCACCGAGCCGGAGCCACATGCAGATTCAATAGTGAGGCCAGGAACGTAAGGGATCCCAAGATTACTCATGATAACAGGCGCCATATGGACCTGCTTGTCGGCAACTCCGAAAACATTTGAAATGTAGCCGGCCTGGATCTCTTTTGCAGTAATTCCAGCTGACTCAACGGCATCTTTGGCCGCATTTAGTGCAATCTCTATTATGCTTTGATTCAATTTTCCATATTTCGTGCTGCCAGCACCAAGAACGCAGACTTTGTTGATTGTCATCATATAAAAATTGATTTTTGTGTTATAAATAGCTTAAACAGCCCTGATATGTAAGAATCATAGTACATGTTTAGCAGAGAATAGGCTAACCAGTGGATCTGCAAAAATTTAGCCCACAACTCTTAACACAGGCCTTATGACATTGATTCTTTCCCACTTTTATAGCGGCAGACCTTTCATCCTGATCAACTTATACCCTATCTCCAAGGGAGTGATTATGGCAGGCCTCTTGAGCCCTTTTTTAATTCGCATTAAAGTGCCAGCACCTTCTGCGATCTCAGGCAAGATCTGTGCAATGCTATTTCATCAGTAGTCAGTGCTTTTTTCGCCAGAGAGAGAAAAGATAGAAAGACAGAAAGATATGCCTTTTCAATGAGATAACATATCAAGTCTATAAAATAATTGAACAAACGAGCAATATTGAATTATAAAAAAGGTTGGATTAATATGAACATGTATGCCAAGATCACTGGCTGTTGTATACGCTTATCGTGTGTGAAAAGCCTGATGCTGCAAGGAGGATAGCTCAGGCGATTGGCGTGCCAACAGAGTCACGACCAGGCGGCATTTCTATCTTTGATGTCAAAAAAGATGGGCGCCACTATAAGATCTGCACAGCACTTGGACATCTGTATGGCCTAGCTGATGTTACCAAAAACAGAAGGGTGTATCCGGTGCTTGACTTGGAATGGACGCCTATTCCGGATAACCCACGGGCAGGCAGAGCCATCGAGGTCATTTCCAAGCTGGCCAAAGATGCCTCATCATTTGTACATGCATGCGATTACGATCAAGAAGGTGAAGTAATAGGCTACAATATCTTACAATATGCATGCAGCGGTAAATATTCAGAAGCATCAAGAGCCAAATTTTCAACATTAACTGAAGAAGAAATAAGAGATTCTTTTGCCAAGCTGGCCAAGCCGAACGGACAGCTCGCAGAGGCAGGCAGGTCGCGTCATATGCTAGATTTTATTTATGGCGTGAACCTATCAAGGGCGCTTGTTAGGTCGTTTAAGACCTCCGGCAGGTATCGCAACCTCTCAATTGGAAGAGTGCAGGGACCAACTCTTGAATTTGCAGTCAACAGAGAATGCGAGATCAGATGGCATATACCAGATCCCTACTGGACAATAACTGTTCAGTATGATAAAGGGGGACATGTATTTTCTGCACAGTATGAGAAACCAAAGGTCGAGACGCTTAGCGAAGCTAACTCAATAGCAAATGCATCCCGGAGCAAAAATGGAGCAGTAAACACTGTAAGATACAGCAATGTGTTATTGAATCCACCTGTGCCATTCAACATAGGCGATCTGCAGCGGGAAGCATACAGAATAAGCAAGCTTAGCCCCGGCTATGCACTCGCAATAGCAGAAAAATTGTATTTGCGGGCGCTGATCTCATATCCGCGCACATCGAGCCAAAAGCTTCCACCTTCCATAGGCTATGCTAAAATAATTTCTCGTCTGTCAAAGATCAGCAACTATAGTCAATTGACATCAATTCTTCTATCAAAGGATCGACTTGCCCCGAAGGAAGGTCGGCTGACAGATCCAGCGCACCCCGCAATCTATCCAACTGGTATTGAGCCTCGTGGCAAACTAAGCGGACTTGAATTCAAGCTATACGATCTCATAGTGAAGAGATTCCTTGCGGCATTTGGTGACCCAGCGCTCAGCAGACGTGTAGATGTCACAATCGATGTCAACGGCTACATCTTCAAGGCCGAAGGCAGAACGCCAACCTATGAAGGTTGGATGGTTTTCTATAAGCCATATACTAAGCTTATCAAACAGACCAAGCTTCCCGAACTACAGAGGGGTGACTTGCTTAAGACTCTTGATGTCAAAATGGTAGAGAGATTCAACGAGCCACCTTACCGCTACAACCAAGCAAGCCTGCTTGCCAAGATGGAATACGAAAAGATAGGAACCAAAGCGACAAGGTCGGAGATAATATCTACCCTATTTAAGCGGAACTATGTAACAGCATGCAAGGATGGACTTGAAGTAACACAGCTAGGCTTTGCAATCACTGATTCTATGAGAGAGTTTATGCCGGGCATAGTTTCAACTGACCTAACAAGCTTGATGGAGGAACAGCTTGAAAATGTTGAGAAAGGATCCGTGGATAGTGTTTCTGTAATTGAGCAGGCCGTAGAAAGGTTGGTCGAGTCGCTAGCTTGCTTCATAGGGAAGGAAGCAGATATTGGAGTGCAAATAAATGATGCTGCGTCCGCAGACAGCGCACAGGCTACAGCGCTTGGACAATGCCCAATATGCCAGAAGGGGCGGCTTTGTATAGTCCAATCACATGCCACAAGAAAGCGCTTTGTGGGATGTTCAAATTATGCTGTAGGATGCAAGGCGACTGCTCCACTGCCACAAAAGGGCTCAGTTAAAATTACGGGTAAAACGTGTTCCAGCTGCAGCTGGCCAGTGGTGGGAATTGTTTTTGCACGAGGCGCAAAACAATGGAGAATCTGTATAAATATACATTGTCCCTCAAAAGGACAAGGCATAAGATAATAACATAGCCTATGGCAGGCTATGTTATTATCGAGATAAGAAGCATAGGACAGCTGCTACGTTATGGATGTTCGACAGCAACTTCTCTCTTGCATCTTTGAATATTATAAAAAGATAGTGTTCTTTTATCATGTGCACAGGTAAGGAGTTGATTCAAAGAGGATTCGAATGACAATTACTTGATGCACTAATATGTTGATAATATCAGTGTTCTCTTGTATTGTCTGCTAAAATTACAGGTATCGAAATCTAGCTTTTTAAATTAGATAACTCTAACTAGTGTTCAGCAAAACTGCAGGTCATCTTTGCATTTATGCAAACTATCAGAATTACATCGATACTCCGCATAAGAAGTGAGATTCTAATAACGAATGAAACTTTGCACTTCCGTCATTATAGGAAATTTTATCAGATTGGAAAGTTCAATATTTCCTATTATGACAAATGCGGAATTTCTAACTATGATTAATTTAATGTCAAAACAGGCTGATCATCAGACGTGTTTTGGAGCCGCCAAGTTTGAAGCATGAACAATTAATTACTGTTCCGATTTTTTCATCAGATTGTGCATATCTGCGGTGACTTTTTATTTTCAACTTGTACTTGTCTGTCAAAATTACCATAAGCGATACTACTAACTGCTAACACCAAATCAAATACAGTATATTCTCTAAAATATTATCATTGGCAGGACAATTGGTAGATGTCTATCCTACGGTTCTTTAGCAGCGGCAAAGATCTTCTGACTTGTTGTATACGCGTCTTATCAATATCAACTACGTCGATGCCTTCCCGCTTGCCCATATCCAGAAGCACTACACCAAATGGATCCACCACCATACTCTTACCGCAGTAAATGTTGCCCACTTGGTCAGGAGCAATGACGTAGGAGCCGTTCTCAATAGCCCTTGCCTTGATCATAGTCTTCCAGTGCTCTTCTTTCATCTCCCCCTCGACCCATGCGGATGGTGCCACAAGTATATCTGCACCTTTAACTGTCAGTACTCTTGACAGCTCAGGAAACCGCAAATCATAGCAGATCAAAAGACCTACCTTGCCTACAGGCGTCTTGGCTGGTTTGACAATTGATTTACCAGGCACCAACTTTGTAGATTCTTTGAACCCAAGTGCATCATAAAGGTGTAGTTTACGGTACACTGATGTTATCGTACCGCGGCGGCTTATCATGGCAGCAGTATCATAGACATGACGAGGCTTCTTGCTTTTCTCATAAATTGTGACAATAACTCCAATCCGATGTTTCTTTGCAGCTGCTCCAAGCGTCAAAATAAAATTGCCATTAATGGTTTCAGCGATGGCAGCGAGTTGGCTTGCGGATTGGCTACTAGGTGAAAAAGCCATCTGGAATTCGGGAAAGCAGACAAGCTCTGCATTTTTACTCGCTGCTTCATCGATAAAGTGAACAGATTTTTTCAAGTTTTCATGCTTGTCTTCATATGAGTGCATCTGTACTACTGCTATTTTCGTCAATTAGAGTAAAGAGTAGGCTAAAATAAAAATAGTTTACTGCCTACAATGGCTTGCCAGATTGAAACCAATTCTCTTTAGGTTTCTCATCAAAGATGATGATTACATGTTCTGACTTGGTCTTCAATATCTCAACTGCTGCATCGGTGATAGCTTTGGCAAATTCATCCTTCTGATTCTTGGTTCTACCAGGATACATTGATACTATAATAAGGGGCATATATGTAGGGCCTGTTATGGCTGGTTTATATGTACGCTGGCAACTGGTGAGGGCATCACTTGTCCAGCCGATTTTACATTTGACTTAGCTAACTCGTAGAGTGCAAGTAGGTATCGCTTGATGAACTTGGCTCCTGGGGAGGGTCTGCGGCCCTTCTCATAATCACTTAGAACAGAAGGCGTCAGGCTCATTTTTCTTGCAAGGTCTGCCTGTTTGATCCCGAATTTTTTCCTCCAGAATTTTAGCTCTTGTGGAGGGTTGTCGCTTAATACCACACATCCGGCTATCCAGGTTAAGTCATCATCGCCAGTATTAATACTAGTAGACAAACGTAAGACGAACGCTTGACGGGTGATAAAAAGATTATTCTAATAATGTATTTGTTTACTAAGGCATCTTATGAAACACAAGGAGCTATGTCAGCTCAACTATATGGTGATCAGATGCACGCGTTGCTCAAGGCTGTCACGGTACATTAGACAGATTGGTCAAGAAAAAGTCAAGAGGTTTTTACATGAAAAGTACTGGGCACAGCCAGTGCCAAGTTGGGGCGATCCAAACGCACGGCTTCTAATAGTTGGACTTGCACCCGCAGCGCATGGGGGGAATAGGACAGGAAGGATGTTTACGGGTGACGGCTCAGGTGACTGGCTTGCAAGGGTAATGTATGAAACGGGGTTTGCAAACATACCGACCAGCAGATCAAAGGATGACGGGCTTGTCCTCGATGATGCATATATTACTGCAGCAATTAGATGTGCACCACCAGATAATAAACCACTCTTATCGGAGCTAGCAAATTGCTCTCAGTATCTTTTTACAGAACTGCAGATTTTGGATAATGTGAAAGTAGTTGTTATGCTCGGCAAGATTGGATTTATGGCGTACTGTCGGGCAGCAGGAGTGAGAGGCCTTATGTTTAGCCATGGAGCAAGTTATGATATAAATGGCAAGGTACTTCTTGCATCCTATCATCCAAGCAGGCAGAATACTAATACGGGCAAGCTGACGTGGCAAATGTGGTTGGATATTTTCAAAAAGGCAAGATCAATTTTAGATTCTCATTCTTCTTCTCCTTAACGGATGCAGAATAATCATAAAAGGTCAAATTCTAAAATGCCATATAGTCAATAATAAGTTCCGAGGACAACTATAGCAATACTGAGCGATACTACTAATCAGTGTCAAACACTCCATCTACTTTTTGTTTGAATTGATGTCAGTTATTATCTGGTCTATCTTGCATCGCAGCGCTTCCTTAATTCTGGTATTATCTATCATGTTAAGCGAACTTTTGCAGTTAGGGCATTTGAAAAACAATTCAACTGCCACATCAAATTTCACCCGTGGGCAATCACGGTTTCCGCAATGGTAAAACTCTGTAGATTCTTCATACTCAAGACGATTATGTAGCCTGTCGAGGATCTTTTTCTTCTGGTTATCAATGAAGTTGTCAACCTGATCCTGCTTGGCGCGCCAGCGGTACACGAACCAGCCTTTCTTTTCATCCTTGACACGTATGCCAGTTATTAGTGCCTTGCCAAACATATCATATAGAACCTTGCGTACAATGTTTATCTTGAGTCCAGTTGCGCTCGCTATCTCCTCATCTGTGACATCCTCGGTGTTTAAGAGGGCGCGGGCTACTTTGACGTACTCCTCGCCTCCGATCAAACCAGCAATTTTCACAAAAGAATCCACATATTCTACTGAGTGCATCTAATGATGATAATATACATATTTCTGATATATATTTAATGCAGATATGCTCCATATGTACCGTAAAGCGGATAAATGCCGCCTGAGTAATCGCTCATATAACTCCACACATCGGGGCTTATCTGGAGCCGGTAAAATGTTGATTTTTGCCGGTCATCCAAGGCATCATATACCATCTGCCCAATTACTATCTGATCCGGCTTGCCAAGCGCTGTCATTTTCGTAGCGATATTGATGGTGTGACCCAAGATGTCAAAGTGTGGCGTCTTGAATTTTTTGTTGTCGATTTTGAATGTATCCCATCCATATTGTACAACAACATTTTCGCCGAGGTCTATACCAACTCGCACATTCATTTCAGCATAATCATACTGGTTCAAGATCGGGTTTATGCCTTCTCTTATTATCCTAATCATCGAGCGTGCGCAGTTGACTGCGTTGACGCATGGCAGATATTTGTCATCGTTTGCAAGGAAGAAAGCCATAATCGCGTCGCCGACATATTTCAGCACATAGCCACCATAGGCCGATATTGTAATCGACATTTCCTGTGTGAATGCTTGAATTATGGCGGCGAGCCTATCAGCAGGCAAGTCAGAGGACAGCCTAGTCGAGCCAACGAGGTCTATGTGAAGTATCACAAGCATAACCTTCGACTTGGAGTATTTGGCAAGAATTTCATTTGTTTCTTCAGTAGAGATATCGAAAGTTGATTCCACCTTGAGTGCCTTCCACACCCTCTGCTGAGCCATACTGATCGCCTTGTCAAGGTCAACTACTGCATCAAGGTAGAATGATGCCATCAAAGGCACTTCAGGTGCCTGCTTGGTGGAGCTATTACTCTTGTCTTCTATACCTTGGACTACCTTGTCGACTTCTTCTGTACTTATATCAAGTTGGAATGCAATTATCTCTGGCGGTATGCCAGAATTATACAAGTTAATTATAGTTTGCTGTTGGCTCTCAGCCATATGTGACGAGCTTTGTCCACATGCACTAGATATACTATGATTATTATTTGTTATTGCACCAAGCTTTACAGTGAGATTAATAATAAGCACAACCAATCCCGTATGTGTAATCAATGGCTAGCAAAAAGCAAGACGAAGGAAAGGTCCTACTAACACTGACAAATATCAAGTATTTAGTAGAGGGACTTGATGCTTTGCTGACTACTGATCTAGATGGAGATAAGCGTGCTACTGTGATTCAGCTGCGCAATGATCTCTTGTCTCATATAAACAGCATATTTAATGATTATTCATGAATATTACTCAATCTCGCTTATAAGTTCATTTATAGATCTAGCAGAAGCTGCCGCCGTTTCTTTTTATAACATAATATCTGTTGAGGCCGCTTGGCAGTACTATAGTTTAATTTCATAACTCGGGAAGGAGCACAATCTATGTCTGGTCGGAGAGAGCAAGTTTCTTGATGTAAATGAGACAGTGTTATGCCAGGCGTTAGAAGTTAGTTATGGCAATTTTACGTAACTTGTACTACAAGCACAATAGCAGGATCGGGCGGGCAAGGATATCATCTATAAGTGTATATATATGAACGTCTATCGACGTCTAAAATTGTACGATGCCAAGAAGGTCATAAGGGTCATGGCAAACAGCAGTATACCGGTCGATAGATGAGTTGCGACAAGGAAGGGCTCAAGCGCCGTAGTGACCACTAGCATACCAAATATTATCTGGACTGATACAACTATTGCAGCAATGATTGCAGTTTTTCGTGCCGGCTTGAATTTATTGACTGAATACGCTGCAGTGGCAAATATAAGACCAGCTGTAATCACCACCATTACCCTATGATAGTGTTCAAAGAAATACTTCTCTGAAGGCAAGCCAAAGCCGTTTGGACAAAGGGGCCACTCAGGGCAAGAGAGTCCTTGGTGTGACGAAGTTATGTACACTCCAACCAGCATAACAGAATACAACATAGCAAGCGCAGAGAACGAAAGGCTTATCGCTACCTTGGGGCTAGGGGATTGTTGTATCTCCACGATAGGTAAAAAACGTTCTACGTCAATTATAATCTTGGCATTTAACTTTCTTCTACTCCATTTCCTCATATCAGTTTTATGCTGTATAGCCGCTTGCTTTGCTGATGGAGAAAGAAGCACCTACAGATACTGACCTAGCTAGCTATGAGGGCAAGTATCCAAAGGACCTGTTCAATAAGACGGTGATTGTAAACGAGCAGGCGATAGGACGTGTTGTTAAGGAAACTAATGACCAAATAGTTGTTTTTAGTGATTCCGGGAATTTACGGTTTGACGTTCCCAAGTCAAAAATCACACTTTCTGGGGGCTCTATAGAGGTGAAGGAGCCACTTGAGCAGTATGCAGTTGATAGAGATGCGCCAATGCCGGAGGACAAAAGCCTAAGGCCATCTGCTGAGGAAATACGGCAAAAGGCAGGTGAGATTCCCGAGGGGCCAACCCTTCCCGTGGAAGAGCACAAGCCATCTATAGTGGAGGAAAAGGCAAGGGATGTTGCTACTGAAGTCAAAAGTTCTGTCGGTTATGAGTTAGGACAGGCTTCCAAGGCAGTCAAAGAAAAGATGAAGGATGCTGGTGAAGCTGTTGTCAATGTCGAT
>JALZFS010000027.1 GCA_030861405.1 Thermoproteota archaeon
TGAGATTTCGCGTTGCTTAAGTGACAGATAGCTTTCAATAAGGTCGGCGTCAAAGTAAGGCTTGAGATAGTCTGAGTCGCTCTTTAGCGCCTGCAGTGATTCTTGCAGACTGCCTGGAAGAGACTTGATGCTTCTACTGCTCCTGGAAGAATCTGACATCTTGTAAATGTCTTCGTTGACCGGGTCTCCCGGATCCATCTTTTTCTTCATGCCATCTAGGCCGGCTGCAAGTATGGCAGAAAAAGCAAGGTATGGATTGGCCGATGGGTCAGGTGCTCGAAATTCTATGCGCTTTGATTCTGCATTCCCCCTATAGTTTGCCGGCACCCTCACTATGGCAGATCTGTTGCCTTTTGACCATGCCGCATAAACAGGAGCCTCAAATCCGGGGACTAGACGATGGTATGAGTTCACTGTTGGAGCGACCAGCGCGGCTAGTGAGGACACATGGTTCAAAATGCCACCCACGAAATATCTTCCTGCTTGGCTCAGTTCTGTATAATCATCATTTGTGTCGTAAAAGATGTTGTTATTTTTGCTGCCGCCGCTGCTGCTTGCGTCTGACTCTGATTTGGTCCAGAGGCTTACGCTGGTGTGCATTCCGGAGCCATTATCGCTCTCAGTACTGTGCGGATCATTTTCGTCAAATATGGGCTTGGGCATAAAATTTGCTACCTTGCCATGTCTCTTCGATACATTTCGAACAACGTCTTTGTATATCTGGACGTTATCCGCTGCCTTTGTAAGGGTGCTATGCATAAAGTTGATCTCTATCTGTCCACAGCTTGCAACCTCGTGATTGAGGTTTGTGACTTTGATCAGATAGTTTTTCTTTAGCATATCTGCAATTTCGAACCTCAGTTCCAGAAGCGAATCCTCAAACGGAGGAGCGTCGTAGCCACCTTTTCTTGGGATCGGATATTTACCATGCCAAGACTGCTCCACTGAAACAATTTTAGGCATATCTTTATCAAGAACGATGTCATCAAAGATAAAGCACTCAACTTCCGGCCCGACCTGAGAGACTAACCCTTCCTGTGCAAGATGCTCTTCTAGCCGCTGACAGACGTAACGAGGGTCTCTAGCTAACCTTCCTCTTCCAAATCCCCAGTAGATGTCTGCAATCACTGTGGCAACCTTGTAGCTTGATATTGGTGCACGTCTGAGAGTTGACCTGTCTGGAAGGAGTAAGAGGTCAGATTCATCTATGCTTACAAATCCTCTGACAGAGGAGCCATCAACTCCTATGCCCGTTCTAAAAAAGTCCTGCGGATCTTCATTTTGTAAGAAAACGTACTTGGCCAGGAACCTGCCGGGAACATCTGTGTATCTCACCTGAATGAATTCTGTATCTAGAAGCCCCTGTTTGTCCAGAATGTCTTCTTTTCGCTCTATCGAGTAATAATCATGCGCTATCGTCATGCTAAGAGTTAGCACTTGTAGAATATAAGGTATAGTAATAAAGTATCTAATGATTGAAAGCAAAACACCAAAAGAACTTTATATATGTTAATTCCTTCCCCGTAGATTGACTTTGGATGAAACAGACGTCAAGATACTCAAAAAGTTACTGTTAGATGCTAGGATGTCCTATCGTAGAGTGGCTGAAGATATTGGTATTTCCCCCCCTACCGTGCTTGCCAGAGTAGAAAAGTTGCATAGCGATGGGGTAATCAAATCATACTCTGCCTTGCTTGACCATGAAAAGCTAGGCTATGACCTGACAGCTATTATAGAGATAACTGCTACAAAAGGCAAAATAGTAGATCTTGAAAGACAGATAGCCAGGTTTCCTAACGTATGTGCAGTATACGACATCACTGGGCTGACTGATATGATGGTCATTGCCAAATTCAAGAACCGCAAAGATCTTTCTAATTTTGTTAAAAAGGATCTGTCATTGCCATATGTAGAGAGAACTACCACACATGTGGTCCTCAGCACAGTGAAAGAAGATTTTAGATTTGTAGATACCTAGCATGTAATTAATTAGTGGTTATGCAGCTATGATGCAATCCTTTAAAAATTACCAAGCAAATCTAACTAACGCATATTCACATTTGCAACACAAGGTATGTTAGCGATGTTTGCTAACCTACCGTTGGTCGCATACTATATCATTTGCTTTAGTTTGCTTCAGACATTTGGCAGCTGTAAACATGCGTCTGTCAACATTGGACAGTATCATAATTTCTTAGGACTATCTCACTTATTGCTCCCCTTTTGCTTCCTATTGAATTAATCACTCTTTTTGCGCTTACTAAAACAATATTTTTCTCATAATCTCTATAAAGTTCTCTTATCAATGGATGATTGCTATTGCTAAGCATAACAAAGCATCCCTGGGAGTCAAGTATCCTAAACATTTTTGATAGTGCCCTGTGCTGTTCTATGGAGAAACCATCTTTTGAATAACTGGTAAAGCCAGAAGTCTTAGATAACGGAACATAAGGAGGGTCCAAATAAACAAAGTCGCCCTTTCGTGCAAGGTCAACAACTTTTTGAAAGCTCATGGCTCGTAGATCAACTCCTTGTAGGAGTTGGCTTGCTTGAAATAACATATGCTTATGAAAGATGCCTGGCTTCTCATAGTCGCCAAAGGGAACATTAAACCGACCTTTTGAATTGACCCTGTAGAGACCATTAAAGCAAGTCTTGTTAAGGTAGATGAACCTTGCGGCCCTTTCTACACTATCCAATCTACTGGTTTCAATATTTCTAATTGCATAATAGTAGTCCTTTGAATGGTTATTCCTGTGAATAAATAGTAATTCAATAAGCTCAGAGGGTCTATCTCTTACTACGATAAAACAATTTATCAACTCCTCGTTGATATCTGACAGGATTACCTTGTTCGGTTTTAGCTTTGATTTTACATAGAAAAATACAGCTCCGCTTCCAATAAAAGGTTCATAATAATTGTTGAACTGAGAAGGAAACAATCTCTCGAATTGCTCAATTAATTGCAATTTGCCACCAGCCCATTTGAGAAATAAGGGTAACATTTCCTTGGTGGACCATTGCATAATAGAGAATTCAAAAGAC
>JALZFS010000040.1 GCA_030861405.1 Thermoproteota archaeon
GAAGATTGAAGTCAGTCGGACTTGTAGGTCATTCATTTGGCGGTGCTGTTGTCATCCAAGCGGCAGCTCTTGCATCAGATGTAGTTTCTACTGTTGTGACGATTGCCACGCAAAGTTACGGCGCAACAGATGCGATGGCTAAATTAAGAAATAGCAGAAGAATCTCGCTTCTACTTATCCATGGCACCGACGATAATGTACTACCTGTCTACTGTTCTGAACAGATCTATCAGCTGGCGCACGAACCCAAGCGGCTTGAAGTGTATAGAGGGGCAGGGCATAGCCTTGATGAGGTCTCAGAAGAAGTATACAGATTAGTTAATGGCTGGATGGTCCAGCATCTAAAGAGCTCCTAGCCTTTGTTTGAATTCCCTAGCGCTATTGAATAAATAAAGTGGGAATTTTCGTGCATGCTGAACTTGCGATCCTGAAGGATAACAGATTTGGGCCGATCTAAGTAACGATGCTATCGCGATTAGCAACGGCTGCACAGTCCGGTCAAGCATAGCGGCTGCTAGAGTCGCTTCTAATGAGCCGAAATCACAACTAAAAGACACAAAAAAATATGAAAATAGGATGCTCCGGCCGGGATTTGAACCCGGGATCAGCGACTCGAAAGGAGGAGGAGTTGCTTCACATGATACCCGGCTTCAAGCCCCGACCGTCGCATTTTCATCACCGTCATCATTAACAACAAATGCTATCGACTGGGATAAACACAAAGAATATCTGTATGCAAACCAACGACCAAACATGGCCCGGTTGGCTTTGAAATATGGTAAAAAATATTCCTATGTATTAGAGCGCACGGACATTAAAGACCTCCACACCCTGCAACCGGCAAAGCAATGACACACAATGAATGCACTTGCAAACCTTGCAAAATATATCAGAGTTTATGAAGAATGGAACAGACTGCAAAGAAAACACCAGTTAAAGTGGTCATCTACTAACACGCTCGATGTCTTTGAAAGAATCATGAATAACGGAACAACCTACGATAAAATGCTTGAATATGTTAAACAGATTTTGGCAGTTCTTCCTCGCGCGCATGCTAACGTGATAACGTTTGGAGCATTAACAGGTCTTCGACCTTTCGACGCTTGTAAAAGTGTTCAACTCATACATACAGACTTATCCAATTATCTAAATCCCGACCTGTTTATCTTGAAGCATTTCAAGTCGAAGGACGTCTTCTTAAGGAGCACAAAAAAGTCCTTTATTAGCGTCATGACAGACAAACTCTTGCAAATAGCTAAAACCGCAGATCCTCAATCATACGCATCCATTTATGCTTACATGCACAAGCGGGGTTTACCAATGAGAATGAACTATTGTCGCAAGATCTTTGGGAGACACCTACGTTATTGTGGAATCGAAAGCGAGATGGTCAATTTATTGGAAGGTAGAATCTCTCCTGAGATCTTTGTCAGACATTACTGGTCCCCAAACATGAAAAAGGATATTGAGCAAGAAAGGCAATTGACAGTTTAGCTTATCAGCTCATATAAGTTTCTACATTTTTGTCCAATCAGATTAGTAAAGCAGATCCCTGAATCTTGATAGGCCGCTTCTGGTGCCTGTCATATTATCAGCTTTATCGCGAGTATTGACAATATCAGCAGCCGTATTAAGATAACAATAAGATCCGTTAAAAGGGTTGGTTGTCTTTGTTGTCAATGTCGCTGCTGCTGTTGCTACTAGTGTTCATAGATTCTTCTACTATCCCTTCCTGCTTGTTGACTTGAACTGCTTTGGCTTGGCCTCCTTCTGGATAGCCGCAGCTGACGCATTTGAATTCTTGATAATTACCGCCCGTCAGTCGGTTTGTATCTGGATCTGCGCTTGTTGCTGATACTGCTCCGCCTGTTGGCTTCATCTTCCCGACTCCGCAGTTAGGACAAGTATCGAATTTTTCGCTTGCCATAGAGGATAAGATTGCACTTAGTGAATTTAACTTTATGTCGATCTAATGTAGGACTAGAATTTACATTATCATCATTTAGATTATATGCAAGTCTAATAAAGTGAATCTTGGTCTAGTCGATATATGGGTACGGGAATAGGAGAAGGAAAGGGCGGAGTAGGAGCAGACAGAACAGGACAAGAAGGAGAAGATCAAGCCGGGAGGATTATCGAGACACTAAGGAAATTAAAAATGGGTGCAGAGGAGAGACAACAAGCCTACAGCACAATGGAACATTACTTCGAGGAGCTTGGCAAAAAACTACCCAACGATGAAATTCAAAGGAGCTTTGCAAATGCGATTTCAGACCTTGCGGGAGGGTTGGAGGAATTATATGGTGTCGTGAACATTCTCACGGAAATGGTTACCGAGGAAAGTATAAGGAGACAACAACAACTACAACAACCTTGATAGATTATTTGGCGAACCCAAGGAACATGACTTTTATTTCACGTTAGGAGATCTATATAATTTCCTGATGGCTAGCAGATTGGCTCTGGGAAGGTATATTCTTTTAACAGACTGCTTGATCTCCTTCAAAAACGTATTCATAGTAATTGGAAATACCGATTTGACTCGGACCACTTAAACAGCAATGAAACTCTAACTCATTACCAGGAGCGCAAAGTAAAAAAATTTATGTAAAAAACTCGCAAAAACCTGCACTTGACAGAATTTGTATTTAAGTTTACGGAACAATCTTGGAGTACAGACTGACATACCAGTTAGCCTCGCAAATTGAGGTAGGCCATTAATCCCCAGGTCATCTTCCCACTTTCTACTCTGTTAATCGGATGTTTGCGAAATTTAAAGGAAATTTACTATTCCATATGCATTGTGTATCTCTATTGTAACGATAATCTTCAGCCAGTTTTTTAAGTTACCTACATGAATTCAAGTCATACCAAGCAAAGATATTCCTCGTAAAATTGATTTTCAGACAGTTCCTGCTGAGATGTTTGAAAAAGATGGAAAACTGTTCATGAAGTATCAGCTTATTCCTAGTCCAAATAGATATGAACTTCGGACCATTGATGGGGTCCAATCATATTACGATAAGTTCGAAGACTCATATGTTTCCATTGAGGAGATAGAAGACGCTATTAAATCGCAGAAGGGGAAGGTAATATACTCTCCAGTTCCACATACGATTAGATATGACGAGTATATCGAAATAAGACGACAGACTGTATTGGATTTTCTAGAGGACAGAGAGCCACCATATCGTCATGCGGATATCTCGGAGGATTTTCTAGTCAAACTCGAGAGAGATTATCAGATGAAATTTGCTATTCTACGTATCGACATCAAGGGTTCAACTGTTCTTAGCCAACAACTGTCTATCGAACAAAACGCTCGCCTAATTGACTTGTTTGCTAAGGAAATGTCTGCTATTGTAACTAATTATCGAGGCTACGTATTGAAATATGTGGGAGACGGGTTGATTGTCTATTTTCCTTTATTCCCTTCTGTGCCAATGGATGATGCAGCTGTTGATTGTGCAATGGCAATGAAATACTATATCGAACACTTTCTGAATGAGATCCTTCCTACAAAACGATTCCCACAACTTGCATTTAGGATTGGAATAGACTCTGGAGAAGCGGTGGTGAAGAATATAGGTGATTCCTCTAACAAACAGCATAAGGATTTGATAGGTTTGACCATGAACCTAGCCACAAAGATACAAGGGCATGCGAAAGATAACGGAATTCTAATTGGTGACACGACTTTGAGGCGTCTTCATGCAGATAAACAGATATGCTTTGCAAAGCAAGAAGATTATTCTATGTCCGAAAATGAAAATCCATACCCTCTTCATGCTTTGACCAAATACCCTGATAACCAGTCCATAACAATTTTGATTTGAGGAGGATTTGTAACAACCGATTTGAAAACTTCAGATATGCCTGATCCGTCTTACTATCAAATAAGGTAAGAAAATAGCTTAATCTAGCGGTATATTCAGATGCAAATGTAAATGGTATAGTGAGCCTGTCCATTCTTATTCAGACTTGCAAACATGTGTTGTATAAATGCAAAATCAGCCTTGTTTTTTTCACGAGGTATCCCAAACCTAAAGCGGTTGTATGGGTCTCTTGCTGCTATTCTATTATCCCAATTCATGCTAAAGGGAAAATCCACCACTTCCCATTGGAAATAAGTAGAGTAAAGAAGGATACGATCACCATTACTATCAATCTCAGGCTTTAAGGGCGTCATCGAAGCCCCGCCAAGAACGCTGCCTGTCCATTCTGACATTATTAGCCTCACTTCAAATTAGCTAAAGATTGCCTAACAAGAAAATTTCTAGTCTAACTTAGAAATGAAACTAAGTGTCAAAATGAGAAGATCAAATGATGAATGGCATTCAATTAGTCTGATCGACTACGATTTATTAAAGTACTAAATTGTTGACTCTTTGGTCTTATAAAGAGCAAGATAATACTAACATTTTCAAGCCCCGTATATTCTTCTATGTCTGAAATCCAGACCGCATTGCTCACACGGTCAGAATTAGAATGGTTTTTAGGAAAAACTAGTCGTTTGTCAAAGAAGGTAGAGCATGATTTACGATATCGTATTAATAGGAAAATTAGGTTCTTCATGCAAACTGAGCTTCCCCTGTTAAATGAGAGGGGATTTGCCACGGCTCTAGGCCACGACGCCGTTACTAATAGCGGCTGCACAGTCCGGTCAAGCATAGCGGATTCGAGAGTCGAACCTAATGAGCCGAAATTAAATAGGATAGACAGAACAGAATACGAGAAAAGGATGCTCCGGCCGGGATTTGAACCCGGGATCAGCGACTCGAAAGGCCGCTATGCTTGACCGGACTGTGCAGCCGCATAGACAATGCGGTGGCTACTACACCACCGGAGCATTCGCAAACCTTGTAAGAACCTTCACATAAAATCCTTTCTTGCTACATTTCAGAAGGTTTTTTATCATGGATAATAGACTTATCATGGATATGGACGATCTTATTCAAGGCATCGATTTAGAAATCGAAAAGCACAGCCTCCTTAAGCACCCCTTTTACAAGATGTGGTCAGAAGGTAAGCTTACAATCGATCATCTTCAGGGATATTCAAAGGAGTATTTTCAGCTCGTCAAGATAATTCCCCAGTTTGTTGAAAGTATTGCCAAAAAGACAGCAAATTCAGACGACGAAGGTTCGAGCATCGCAAAGAATGCCCGCGAAGAGGCAGAGCATATAGAGCTATGGATAAGATTTGCAACAGCACTTGGAGTTTCAAGGAGCGATATTGTCAACTATGGCGGATTAGAGAAGACCAAAGAAGCTGTCGCCAAATTGATGACCCTTGGCAATTTTACATTTGAACAAGCTGTAGCAGCCATGTATGCCTACGAAATGGAGCTTCCAAAGATTAGCAGGAGCAAAATCGATGGACTCAAAAAGTTCTATAGTGTCGACAGTGAAGATGCAACAAAATATTTTGAAGTACATGAGGAAGCTGACGTAAGGCATGCACGGCTATGGAGAGAAATCTTACAGCAAATCCCTGCAGAAAAACATGAAGCAGCCTTAAGGGCAGCTATTGAATCGCTAAAGGCGCAGAATATGCTGCTTGATTCGGTGCATGAAAACTATAGTAGCAGGATATACTGCTAGTAAGCAATTCAGATTCTACAAACCTTTATACATAATTAGCATTTTACGTTTTTCGTTTGGGCCCATAGCTCAGCCTGGCAGAGCGACCGGCTCATAACCGGTCGGCCAGGGGTTCAAACCCCCTTGGGCCCACTCCGATATTGGTTCTTTATTAGGATTCAAGATGATAAAAGGAGTAGAGAGAATAAAGATTGGATACAGAGCTTCATATTGCAGCAATAACTGATCCCTATCAGGAATTTTTGTTTGCTATGAATAGCCCTGTAAAGATGCCAGTTCATGATATATTCTGCACGCTTTCCTCATATTGGCTTTACAAGCGAG
>JALZFS010000046.1 GCA_030861405.1 Thermoproteota archaeon
TGCTGGAAACGCACCATTCACATATGCAAGCTTGGACAGGGTTATCGCACCTGGTCAGTTAAGCATACAACAATTGAAAAAGCTATATGATAGGATGAAATTGTGATTAATATAGGCTAGTACAAACGGTCTGCATTTTTGATTTATTGCTTATTTAGCCGAATAGCCGAATATAACCCAACCAGCATCTTTGCAGTACAAACTATCTATCCCATTTGTTCTACCATGGCAACCCCTTACGATTCTAGAGTAATAGCTTTGCCAGGGTAAGTACATTGTACAGATATGTATCGGCATTATGTCAACCAACAAGGAACGAACACTCATTTTTCTGGGCAGTAGCCTCTATCCCGCTGTCTAAACGGTGCTATGTATTGTGGCCTTCAACGAGATATATATGGTTGGCTGGCAATATTTTCTCTCAATAATGCAGGCATCGGTTAAGACTTATTGCATCATAGGCGATCCTATCGATCATTCATTGTCACCTGCTATGCAAAATGCAGCTTTTGGAGCACTGGGCCTGAACTGTGTATATATTGCATTTAGAGTTCCTATTGGTGAGCTAAAAGAGTCCATCGATTCTATGCGTAGTATAAATATTTCAGGATTCAATGTGACGGTGCCGCATAAAGTTGAAGTCATCAAATTGTTGGATGAGCTCGATGTAACCGCGAAGAATGCTGCGGCTGTAAACACAGTCAACAACATAGAGGGAATATTCAGGGGGTACAACACCGATATTTTCGGCTTTATAGAGCCTCTACATAAACGGCAAGTAGATTTCAGCGGCATGAGAGTGCTTATACTTGGCGCTGGCGGAGCTGCACGGGCAGTAGTTGCTGCGCTTGCACAGGAGCATGGGATAACTAAAGTGCTCATTGCAAACCGAGACATCCGTCGAGCAGCAGTTCTTGCAGAGATAGGAAAGGCGCTTGGGCTTAATTGTGAAACAGCGCCCATTGAAGGTATTCAGGCGGTTTCTTCTTTGCACGACTTGATAGTAAATGCTACGACGCTTGGAATGAAAAATGAGCCGAGCATAATTGATTACCGACACATCAGCAAAGGGACTATAGTATATGACATTGTCTATCGACCTATAGTCACTGATCTCATTGAAAATGCTAAATATGCACAAGCAACAGTCGTGTATGGTTATGAAATGCTCATTGAACAGGGTGCAAAGGCATTTGAGATTTGGACTGGCTTGCCAGCGCCAAGGGACACAATGAAAAAAAACCTCCTCGGAATCTTCGGTGAGCCAGTATGATATCGGGAGCAAAGGCGAGGGCAGTGATGCATGGAGCAATTTCAATAGTGAACGCCTTAGCCACAGGCAAGGGGTCTGCACTGGGCATCTCACTAAAGGTTGTAGCTGAGGTTGAAGTAACTCAAGGACGGGGAGTAAATTTTGCCCAAGGTAATAATCGCAATAGACTCATTAACAACATAGTTCAAAACACTATGCCAATAGAGATCATTGAAGCCAACTTGATTACAATAAAGGTATCTTCAGAAATACCAATAGGGTATGGACTAAAAAGTTCCAGTGCGGTTTCAAATGCTGTTGCACTTGCCTGCAGCAAGCTTGCAAAACGAGATGATGTGAACGATTACAAAATTCTCGAGGCTGCAGTGCGCTCATCGCTTGACGCCAAGGTGTCGTTCACAGGGGCATATGACGATGCAACAGCCTGCTACTTTGGGGGGTTTACAGTAACTGATAATACTTCCAGAACACTAATTCGTACTGAGAGAGCGCCTGAGGGACTAAATGCAGTTATATTTTTGCCAAGAAATATCGCAAGGGGAGATGTCCGCAAGCTGAATAACCTTTCTGATATCTTCATGGACGCTTTCGGACTTGCAGAAGCCGGCCAATATTGGAAAGCAATGAAGCTTAACGGCGTCCTTGCTTCGGCTGCGCTTTCGTCAAGGTATGCCCCCGCGATGGCCGCGCTTGAAAATGGAGCTATCTCTGCAAGCATGTCTGGCAATGGTCCCTCGATTGCTGCCGTAGCCTATGAGAATAACGTTGAAGCAATTAAATTAGCTTTATCGAAGTTCGACGGTCAGATAATCATTTCCAAAGTTAATAATCAGAAGGCCAATGTGGATATTATAGATGGTTAGCGTTCTCGTAAAAAAGTCTAAGATAAGTGGGAGCATACGCTGTCCCTCAAGCAAGAGCTACACGCACAGAGCCATCTCGATTGCATCACTTGCTGATGGACGATCAACGATAACAAACGCGCTAATGGCACGAGACACTTTAGCGACAGTTGCAGGCTGCTGCGCTCTCGGAGCGCAGATAAAGTCAGAAGGAACGACGCTGTGGATAAGTGGCAGCGATTGCCACGCTCCTCCGGAAAACGTGATAAATGCTGAGAATTCCGGCACCACAATAAGAATAATGACTGCGATGTCTGCTCTTATAAAGAGAGGTTATACGGTACTGACGGGCGATCAAAGTCTTCGCAGGCGTCCAATGCAACCTATCTTGGACGCGCTTATGCAGCTGGGCGTAGAAGCGCGCTCTTCAAAAGAGAACGGTACTCCTCCTCTTATAGTAAAGGGCGGCGGCATAAAAGGCGGCACAACCTTAGTTGACGGCACTGTCTCAAGTCAATTCATCTCAGGCTTACTCATTGCAGGCATTTACGCGGATTCAAATATTATAATAAAAATAAATGGCGACCTCATCTCAAAGCCATATGTTCTTGCTACACTTGCTACGATAAAGCATTTTGGGGGACGGGTTGATCACGCAGACGACATGCTAGAATACCACATAAGTAGGTCTAAGTACTGCCCCACGAACATTGATATCCCAAGCGACTTTTCAAGTGCATCTCTTATACTTGCTGCAGGGGCACTTGCAGGAGAGAAAATCGAGTTGAATGGACTTAATTTTACATTGCCGCAGGGGGACTCTCAGATTATAGGTATTTTGCACAGTATGGGATGTGCTATAAGTGTGGACAAGATAAATGGCTACGTACAAATCCAGGGCAGAGAGCATTTAGAAGGTGGGAACTTTGACCTAGCCGATACTCCTGATCTTCTGCCCGTCGTATCAGTACTCGCCCTAAAAGCAAGGAGCCCTGTCACAATAAAAGGGGTCGCTCACGCTAGGCTGAAGGAAACAGACCGAATTGCAAATCTTGCAAAAGAGTTAGTAAAGTTTGGTGCAAGCATCCAGGAGCTTCCGGATGGCTTAAAGATAAAGGCGCCGACTCAAATGAAGAACGCATCACTTGAAGCTTACAATGACCACCGGCTGTTCATGGCGTTTACAATCGCGTCCATGATGACTGAGAAATCTGTGGTAGCTGGCGCCGAGTCCGTGGATGTTTCATACCCTAATTTCATATCTGATATGAAGTCTATTGGCGCAGATATATCGCCTGCACCGGACAGAGAATAACAGCAAAAGGACAATATATCGAACTGATTCATGTGCTCATAGTAGAGATGGGAGGTAGCTTACTAGGTGAGCGCTTTGTCGCTATGAGCTTTGGAGAAAGTCATGGTAAGTGCGTTGGAATGATCGTAGATGGCTGTCCTGCCGGTCTAACTTTGAACGAATCAGATATACAAAGCCTCCTTGATCTACGAAAACCTGGACAGTCGATCCTAACAACTCAGAGGAAAGAGGAAGATAGAGTGCAAATACTATCAGGTGTTTTCAATGGCTTTACTACAGGTGCGCCGATATGCATGATTATATGGAATGAGGATTCAGATTCAAAACCTTATGAAACCATAAAAGATATTCCCCGGCCGGGGCACGCTGACTACCCTGCCATGATAAAGTATGGAGGCTTTACAGATTATCGTGGAAGTGGGAGGTTCTCAGGTCGACTCACCGCCACTATTGTGATGGCTGGAGCTGTAGCGGGAAAGCTTTTAAAGAATACCCTTGGCATCGAGACATTTGCATACACCACTGAAATAGGGGGCATTACTGCAAACAACAAAGCAACCAAGGAAAATATTGGTGCCAGATATAATAATGATGTAAGATGCCCTGATCCAGTAGCCGCAGAAAAAATGAGGCAAGCAATACTAGACGCTAGAAAATACGGGGACTCATTAGGTGGTATAATCGAATGCGTGAGTACGGGTGTCCCTGTGGGTTTGGGCGAGCCCATATTTGGGTCTCTTGAATCAGACCTTAGCAGAGGGTTGTTTAGCATACCTGCTGTTAAGGCTGTCGAGTTCGGTTCTGGCTTTGCCGGAAGTAAAAGCCGTGGGTCTGAAAATAACGATGTCTATATCATCAACAACGGAAAGGTGGTAACCAAAACAAACAATGCAGGAGGAATATTAGGTGGCTTGTCAAACGGGATGCCACTTGTCGTTCGAGTAGGCTTCAAGCCAGCAGCTTCCGTAGCCAAGAGGCAGCAGACACTTGACTTTTCCACGAGGGAGCAGACAAACCTTACGGTACCCGGCAGACATGACCCGTGTGTAGTGCCAAGGGCTCCCCCTGTCGTAGAAAGTATTGTCTCCATGGTCCTAGCAGACCATGCCATTAGGGCGGGTCTTATACCGCCGGTGCTGAAGTGATATCGATAATGAGTAATAATACAAATGAAGAAAAAGAACTTGAGTCGCTGCGCGACAAGGTCCGGGAAGTCACCATACAGATAATGTGCAATGTTCAGCAGCGTACCGAGCTTGTAAGGAAGATCGGCGAAATAAAGGGCACATTGGGCATTGATATCAAGGACGAAAAAGTTGAACACGACGTACGTACGAGGGTGTTATCCTTAGCAAATCAGATCGGCATGAGGGAAGAGTTCGCACTGCAACTACTCAACATCTTGCTCGCCGAATCTGAATATGTCCAGGTTGAAAAGCAACCTCAAAAGATTATTCAAAAGCAAACGCACCTTAGTATATTTGCAAAGGCAAAGCAACTTGAAGCTTCGGGCAAGAAAATAATTCACATGGAGGTTGGTGAACCCGACTACTCGCCTCCTGCAGTGGTCGGGAAGTCTCTGGCGGAATCATTCGGGCTACGTCAATACCACTACACGGATACTTGCGGGATTTCTGAGCTAAGAGATTCTATAGCCATAAAACACGGAATCGGAGTATCTAAGGAGCAAGTCATAGTCACCCCTGGCGGCCGTTTTGCAGTCTTCAGCGCGATTACCTCACTTTTAAAAGCTGGGCAGGAGCTGATAATTGTCCAGCCAGCATGGCCCGCATACAAAGAATGCGCAGATATGATTGGCATAAGGACACGTATGCTCAATACTACCTTTGAAAACAAGTGGCACCCGGATATTGAACAATTACAAGCGATGATAAACCCAAGCACGAGAATGATCGCACTCAATTATCCAAACAATCCCACGGGAAAGGTGCTTGATAGCCGGACGTTGGAGAGGATAGTGAAGATTGCCGACGATCATAATCTTTACTTGCTAAGCGATGAGGTTTATGCTGATTATTCTTTCGTTAATTTCAATAGCATAGTCAAGTATGCTTATGATAAAAGCATCCTGATAGGTTCGTTTTCTAAGCGTTATGCTATGACGGGCTTTAGAGTAGGTTACGGTATTGCAAACAAGGAGATAATCTCAAAAATGGCAAAGGTTCAGGCAGCAGGGATTACCAGTGTAGCACAGCCAATGCAGCAGGCCGCTCTGGCCGCGCTTGAAGCGGACCCATCTGAAAACATCAAACTAATGAAAAGAAGGCTTGACTTTGTATGCAGCAAGCTTAAAGGAATGTCGCTTCGATTTATTGAGCCAGAGGGAGCCATGTACGTATTTGCGGAGCTCCCATACGACGACGATATTCCTATAGTTGAGAAGCTGTTAGGGCAAGGCGTAGCAATAGCACCAGGCAGCGGGTTTGGAAATTCTTACAAACAGTTTGTAAGAATATCTGCTTGTCAGTCAGAGGACATATTGGAAAAGGGGCTTAACATAATGGCATCGGTGATAAGGGAAGATTCATAAATGCAGCAGGTAGCCGTCGTAGGCGCGTCAGGCAGAATGGGGTCTTGGTTTACCAGCTACTTTGGCCGGCGTGGTTTCGACGTTTCGACGTTTGATATCCATCAAAAACTGTCAATACCTTTGGACAATGTTAAAATGAAGAAAAGTCTGCGCGATTGCGTAAAGGATGCCGACTTGGTACTTGTTTCAGTTCCCCAAGAGAAGACCGCTCAGTGTATTAAAGAATGCTCAAAGAATATGAAGCGTGGCTCAATCATTACAGAGATATCGTCTATAAAAAATAAAACATTTGCAGCACTGAAGAAGGTCCCACTGACCATCCATCCACTGTGCATCCATCCAATGTTTGGACCTGGCGCAAGCCTAGAAATGCGCGCCAAGGTGCTGCTAATCCCTGTGAGGAGTAAAAGGACCGAGCTCAAAATAGCCAATGAAATATTTGAAAAGGCAGCGATAACGGTATTGCATGATGCCAGGGATCACGACAAGTTGATAGCGATTGTTCTTGGTTTGACATACTTCACAAATATCGTATTTGCCAAGGTAATAGCATCAAGCAACATTTCAATGCTAAAGCAAGTATCAGGAACCACATTTGGTCTTCAATCCATTATCGCAGAAAGTATACTTACTGATGAGCCCGAGCTTATCAGCGCTCTTATGCAGGCGAACGTGTATACCAAAAGGTATATCAACCGATACCTTAAAGAGGCCGCATCGATTGCAGATCTTGCACTTGCTAAAGATAGCAAGGACCTAAACGCCAAGATGCAGGAAACAAAGGCAAGAATGGAAAGGTGGCAGAATTTAAAGCAATCGTATAAGCGTATGTATGACATTACCGAGAACCTGCACTGAAATAAAAAATTCTGCTTGCTGCATGTAGCCTGTGCTTAACGCATCTCCGGCCTCATCAATAGTCGGAAGCCATCTAGCACATTGACACTATTATAGAAAAGAGCTACTATTGCAAATACAAACATGATGCAACTTTTTGTTGTCACAGCTTGAGTGAGATTGATGATACGAATGATATATATCAGTAAGTCGGAAAGAATCACGCCTTCAGGCGTTATCCCAAAAATTGTATCCGTGGAGATATGCAGAGATAATGGCATAGGTGTCGCACTTCTTACCTGATTAGTAATGAGGGATAATAGTTATCGCTAGTCGGACGGCGGTCCAAGGTGGTCCATACCAGTCCCGCTTCTGCGCTCGCCGTCAATAGACGATACCGTGCGTGTTGATTTAATACCTCTTATTTTTCTTATCTCGTTGATCACAAGATCTACTGCGTTTCCCACAGGAACTTCGACTCTTACTATGATATCGAATTCGCCGTAGACACCTTCGACCGATACTACACCAGGCACCTCTGCTATCTCATCAAGTACAACTTTTTCCCTTCCCGGAAGGGTGTTGATCATAA
>JALZFS010000057.1 GCA_030861405.1 Thermoproteota archaeon
AGAGATGTAATTGCGGCTTTTTCAGCGCCAGATGTTTCTTGGATAGCATGGAAAGTCGATGGATGAATTCATATGCGGCTGTTGACCAAAAATGCCGGCGAAGCTGTCGAGAGTGTCGCCAACGTCTTGGGTATCAGGCATCGGAGCAAGCTCTCAAGCCACGCGAGAAACGTGTGCCTGTTTCAATAACTGACCTGTCAATAATGGATGCTTTGGCAGATGACCCCAAGGTGCCATTTGGTACAATTTTGAAAGCTACTGGGTTAAGTCCAAAGACTGTATGCACGCACCTTGGCCTACTCCAGGAAACAAGAGCGATTTCGATCGACTCTCTTTTGGGCCCTGTGACCGATTCAGGCGAGCTGGAATATCCACTAGTAATTGCTGGAAGCGCCGGCACGGGTCAAATTCGAAGGATTATGGGGGAGGCTGCCCAGATAACCATACTCTTGAGCCGCCGATGAAACATGTTCTTTGCAGAGCAAGCTCTTTGGTGGGGATGATAACCAAGACTCGCGCTCTGGAGAATTTTCCGAGTCGAGTTCGCCAAGATTTCCTGAGATCGTAAGGTGCTAGGTTCTACAGACCTGAGACAATCTCTGATTAGAGGGGACAGTATAAAGCTGGAAAAGAACCCGCGGTTGCAGAAAAGTTCAAAGCTAGGCCGACGCAAGAACGTCCACTATAACAACAACAAACCCCATCGAACCCGCCTAGCAATTGGATTGAGTCTCAATTTTGAAGTTTTTTCTGCCGGATTCCTATGGACCCTGCTTATATCAACAGATGGATTTATGTGGCAGAAAATATCATAACGAAATTCTAAATATGACAACAAGAAACCATCGACATACCAATTAAAATCCCTCACTAGACTCAAGGTACACAATGAATTGGTCGACTACAGCCGTCAATTGATATATTCTACTAAGCGCCTCTGTACCGGTAACATTGATTACAGCATTACGAAAGGCGTCCTTTCACTACCGCATTATTAGGACGTCCATACTACATGATAGGAAGCCTTTTGCATGCTCACTCGCTCCAACCCTGGCATGCAATTTGTCATGTTCATTTTGCTATACGGCCTCTCCTAGAGCAGTCGCTAAATTAGCACAGAAGACCCTACAACCTCAGCGGGAGCTTACTGTAGATTCTTTCAAGGAATTGTGTCTAGCTTTGCGCAAGCGTGGAATCAGGCATGCAACATTAACTGACGGCGAGCCCCTCCTTACTGAACAATCTCGTGAAAAGTGCAAGGTGGCCACAGAAACCTTTGACCAAACCTGGATAGTAACAAATGGAACTTTTGGCTTCCCAAAGTTCAGAAATAGCTTGTATATTGTGAGCCTGGACGGAGACGAGGAAACGCACGACCGTATCAGAGGCAAAGGAGTCTTCGCGAAAATAAGACAAAATATTTCATCTGATACTCCTGCAGATTGTTATTGCAACACTACTCTTAGCAGGCTTAATCGCACCAAAATACAGCGCATTGTCGAAGCGGCAAAGAACCTAGGAGCAAATGGAATCTGTTTTGCGTGGTCTACTCCTATGAGCCAAAAGGATACGTTATATTTGTCGCATGTAGAACGGCAAGAGGATATCGATGAAATACAAAGGCTGAAGCGCCTCTTTTACCGAGAATACATCTTAAACATGGACGAAGAGCTTGACCTGATGAGAACTAATCAGTGGTCCAAACATTGCCCTACATGGTTTGTGGAGTCATATGATGCTTTTGGCAACCGCAAGCCCACTTGCATTTTTGGCGAAGCGACATCCTTTATGTGCGAGAACTGTGGCTGTAACATCTATCCGTCGATATTGACAATTCTTGAGCGCCGAAAAGCCGCATTAATCAGTAAACTTGCTTTCAACATCAGATAGGCATATACCAAAATTGCTGACCCGTAAACCACTATCGCTTACATAGCTACCAAACTTTCAGATGCTAATAAACACTAGGACTGGTAAATGAGCTATATACGTGCCTGAAACGAAGGTGCGCCTGTCTATCTAGGTCACAAACTTTAAAAGTATAGTTAGTTGAAACCCTGTTTCATCTCTGTCCTATTTTGACTCATAATAATCCAATCTATTATGGGCATCAATCTCTTGCTTTCCAGCAGTAGATCTCTTTCATCTTCGTATACAGGTATTTAGTCTTTCATAAAGCTAGTAGTCGTTCATGCCTTGTATCCTATTAGCAAAGCCATTTCAAGCCACTTCCAATAGCAATCTACTTCTACAAATCCTATGTCTCTCAACCAGCCCAACTGTATATCCATTGGCAATAATCTATTAGCTCTATCTTCCTTCTCTGGGGAGTATCCAATTGCCTTGAGAAATCTAACATGCGATTCAACGGAGGGTGATGCTACATGTTCTAAATTACAAAATACCCCTGTTGGATTGATAATATCATAAATTTCTTCGTAGAGTTCATGCTTGCGTTCATGTTTAAGATGATGGATAGCAAAACTTGATACAACAGCGTCAAAGTAACCGAAGTCAGGCAGCGGTTGACTGAGGTCATGTTCTATAATCTTAACGCTAGAATCACTAGCAAAATGATCTCTTGCTGATTTGAGCATTGTTGGGGAAACATCTAGTGCTACAGCCTCTATGTGAGGCTGAGAGGCCTTTATTAGCCTTATCAGTCTTCCATCTCCTGTCCCTAGATCCAACACTCTTTTAGTATTTTCAGGCAGATGATCTATCAGAACAGATTCACCTTCTGACCGATGTGGAAGATTGTCTGCTACATTTAGATATGCCAGAGCATTTTGTGGACTCGACCATTCTTTTGCGGATCGGCTCATGGTAAAAATTTCATTATACTCATAAAAAAGCATAGTGGGCTTCAATTACCTATGCTAGTCTAAATGTA
>JALZFS010000091.1 GCA_030861405.1 Thermoproteota archaeon
TCAGCTCATCGTGTGTTGGCTTGGCATCATGTTTGCCTGCCAAATGAAGATGCAGAAGAACATAGTTAACCTGGTTGAGTAGCGGCTTGTTTGATTCATCGCCTTTGCGAGCCTTTTGCTTCAAGTCATCTGGAACTGTTCTCCACCAGTCATCAAATTTTCTAACCATATCACCAATGAAAGAACTGAACTTAATAAGCGTTTTGGATTTTGCAAACGCTGTTATACGATAATCTTGACGATTACACAACGCATTAGAAAATATAGGGATTAAGAAAACAACAAGCTCATGCCATTCGCAGCTCTGGAGTTGCTAAGTGCATACAAAGCCTATATGCAATTTCTTAGCTGCAACCCGCCTTCACATCATGCACGCTACATCTTTCCCTTTTTTGCTGGTTCATATTTTGCATATCGTAAGGTCGATATAGCCAGGGTAAAAGTTATTGCGGAGGCATTTTCCAATTATCCCAGCTATGTTGATGTAGGATGTGGTTATGGTGATTTTCTTCAGAAAGTACGACTTCTGTTGCCTAGTGCAACAGGTATAGAAAAAGACGGCGGCATATTCTATGCATTCCATATTTCAAAGCCTGATTACATTATGATAATGCCTGCTGAAGGTTTAGATCAACCGATGGATGTAGCATTTGTGGGTTGGATGGAGCCTGGACAGGATTTTCGTAGGTTTGTTGCAAAACATGCCAAGTGTATCATTACTACCTTTGATACAGGCGGTCAATGTGGATTAAACTGTGGCTGCGACTATGATGAATTTGGCTTTCTGCGCGTCGCATGGTGGAGGACGCCGTCGTGGATAGATGTAAATACAGAGCTCATGAATCGTTACTATACTCCTTCCCTTGACACATACCATAAGGAGAAGTTAGCAAAATTGCGCACCGCCCACAACTTTTGGTATGTCTATACGAAACCGGAACTTACAAGCAGCATCAAATCAAGCCTGCAATCTTGGTTGAAAAAAGAAGACCCAACGGATAGGTTTGATTTTGAGTCCGTCCTTGATGAATGTGGTTTCCACTATATGGAGGAGCTGCCTGGGCTTGCAAACAACAAAAATCTGTGGGAAGTGAAGTTTGATTAAATGCCATTTAAACTTGAAGATCTGCAAAGGGCCCTTCAGGCCCTAGTAGAATTTAAGGCAAATGCTGTATCTCTACATCATGAGCGGTACAGCTTTCCTTTTTTTGAGGGATCGTACTTTTCCTATCGCAAGGTTGATGTATTGCGTGTAGTTGCGATTGCAAAGTCAATTTCAAGCAATCCGCGATACCTAGATGTAGGTTGTGCTTACGGTGATTTTCTAAAGCGTGTCCGAGAGTTCCTTCCAAACGCGGAGGGAATAGAAAAAGATGCAAGAATTTTTTACGGCCTTGGAATTGTCAAGCCTGATTATATCCGCATTACCGATGCGTACTGGATAGATAGAAAGTACGATCTTATTTTTGTGGGTTGGATGGAGCCTGGACAAGACTTTCGTGATCCAATCGCGCGTAGCACTGAAGTTATTGTCACAACCCTCGATCAAGGTATCAGCCTGGCAGCTGAATTTGATGGTCATGGTTTTCAACTGGTCGCATGGTGGAGAACGCCTTCCTGGGAGGATGTAAATACCGAGATTATGAACAAGTACTATACAAAAATGCCCGAAGGCAGGAGAGTCCAGCTTGCCAAGATGCGTGGGGCACACAACTTGTGGTATGTTTATGCCAGTCCACAAAAAGTTGGAATTGTCAAAGAAGCACTCAAAAGGCAGGTTCAAAAAGAATTATCTTCCAATCCTCGGTATAGCTTTGAATCTGTGCTTGATGAATGCGGATACGGTTACTTGCAGAATCTGGAAAATGCTGCAACCCCTGAACCCTTATGGCAGGTGCAATGGAATTAGCAAGCTTTAAAGCGTGTATTGCTAAGAGCTTTTAGTAGCAATAAATTGAAAGTTAAGGTTTTAGGAGCGGCAAAAGAGGTCGGCCGCTCGGCGTTTCTCGTCAACTGTGGCCACACCAACATACTGATGGATTATGGCGTCCTGCTCAAACGTGAGCCCATTTTTCCGATGCATGTCAAGCCCAAGGAAGTTGATGCTATAGTCATTACCCACGCACATCTTGATCACTCTGGCTTTGTTCCATCACTGTACCTTTCAGGCTCAACTGACATTCCTGCGCTAGGCACCCTTCCGACCTTTGAGCTTTCTGAACTGCTTATTGAGGACATGATAAAAATTTCTGGGTTCTATTTGCCATTTGAATACATTGACGTTATGACGATGCTTCGAAGCTCTAGAAACCTGCAATATCGAGAGCCATATCTTGTAAATGATGCTCGGGTAACACTTTATGAATCCGGTCATGTTGTGGGTGGCGCAACAGTTGTAGCAGAGCATGAAGGCAAGAAACTGTTTTACACTGGTGACATCAACACCCGAGGCTCAAAGCTTTTGCGGCCTGCAGACCTTGACTTTGGCAAAATAGACCTGATGATAATAGAGAGCACGTATTCGCAGACTGAACAACAGCCCCGAGAAGAGGCCGAGAGGCACCTCATTGAGTTTGCGTATGACGTAGTGGAGCGTGGAGGCACCCTTTTTATCCCATCATTTTCAGTTGAGCGGGCACAGGAAATAGCTTGCGTGCTTAAAGCTTACAATTTCAAGCACAAGGTGGTGATGGATGGTATGGCTCTAAAAGCAAACCAGATAATGAGTCGTCACCCTGCATTCCTAAAGGATGCAGAAATGTTCCGGCGCGCCATAGGTGAAGCGGAGTGGATACAAGGCTGGAGTAGAAGACGTAAAGTGGTAAACGAGCCATGCATTATAATTTCGCCAGCCGGTATGCTGGTTGGAGGTTCTGCAATTTTTTACACCCAACAGATAGCCAACAGTGACAAGAACGGCATTGCTATAGTATCATATCAAGGCGAAGGGACGCCTGGCAGGATGCTCTTAGAAAGGCGTGTTGCCAACTTAGATGGCAAAATAAAAAAATGCTATGCCGATGTCAAGCGGTTTGAATTTTCTGGCCATAATAGTAGGAGTGAGCTTTTTGAAATATTGGACCGTGTTGAAGGTAATCCTAAGGTGCTGACCGTGCATGGAGATGGTCCATCGTGCACGAAGTTTGCCGAAGAAATAAAGGAAAAATATGGCTATGATGCATACGCCCCAGAACAAGGCGAAGTGGTCGACGTTGATCATTAAGAATACTGACCCCTACAAAGTAAAAAAATGTGTATCGTGTAAGCGAGATATTGCCCTTCATGTGAAGTATTTCACCTATCCGCTTTCATTGCAGCAGGTTTGCTTAGATTGTGCTGAAAAAGAGATACCAAAAACTATTGAATTATTGCAGAAAGACTTGGAAAGAATAAGACAAGAAAAAGCTAGATACTGAAGGAGGCTCCAATCCTCTCACCTTTATAGGCAGCATTTGATTACTCTACAAGCTTGCTGAAACAGTTAACATGAGTTTGTGCATTATTTGTAATCTTCTTTTGTTATCCCTGTAATGTCACAAGACTTTGGTATCGTTTGTCACGTTTTCAAGGTCGCAGCTTAATATACTCCAATATTGTCTTTGCAACTTTACCAAAAAGGAGGTTGCTAAGGATCTTGCTGTTTAACTTGAGGCGACTAATATTGAGGATGAATTGATCTGTTGTCCTCGACCCTCTATATCTACTATCTGACATCTATATTATACTGACTTCCATAATTCTCAAAGGTTATAATCGAGCCATTTAGTTACCTTTCTGCATCTTCCATTTTTTCCCTCTTAACCCATACTGTCCGTCCCTTATGATCTAACAGTTCTATCGATTGTTTCAATAGAATTTCCCGAATTTTATCTGCCTCTTTGAATTTTTTCTCTGACCGTAACTTGTTGCGTCGTGTAACTGCTTCCTCAATTTGTTTTCTTTCTCTATCATCCGCTTCAATTACTTTCAGCCCCAGAACATTCATTATATTGTTAAAGGTTGGCAAGGCGCTGTCAGCCATATCTTTCGTAAGCTTGTCTGCTGCGATGTATTTATTTAGTCTTGTTACAAACCTCATGAACTCTGTCACCGCAAATGATGTATTCATGTCATCGTCCATTGCGTCTTCAAAGGCTCGCATGGCTTCATCAGATATCCTGCGCACAGCATCAATTTCACCGCCGATATCGACAGCTGAGCGCAATTCATATGCGCATGTCTCTATTTGGCGCCAGCGTTGGATCCATTCTTTTAGCAATTCGTTAGTATAGTCAAGAGGCTTTGAATAATGTACTGACAGACAATAGAGCCTAAGTGGGTTTGAGCCCCATGTTTTCAGAGCTTGCTCTATTGTAATAATATTGCCAAGCGACTTGCTCATCTTTTGGGAATTGATGGTTACCATGCCAGTATGAATCCATATCTTCACAAACTGCTTGCCTGTATATGACTCCGATTGGGCTATTTCATTTTCGTGATGCGGAAAAAGCAGATCGTATCCGCCACCATGAATTTCGAATGTGTCTCCAAGATATTTAAGTGACATGGCCGAGCACTCTATATGCCAACCAGGCCTCCCGTTGCCCCATGGGCTTGGCCATACTGGCTCGTCTGAATAGAATTTCCAAAGTGCAAAGTCAAGGGGATCCTCTTTTAATGGATCAATTTCTATCCTTGCACCTGACTCTAGCTCCTCCAATGACTTTTTTGATAGCTTGCCATAGCACGGAAATGATTTGACTCTAAAATATACGCCATTGACCGCTAGGTACGCATGTCCCTTTTTGATTAAGCCGTCAATTAGCTGTATCATCTCATTGATGTGTTTTGTGGCCTTTGGATAGTAATCTGCTTGCATTACGTTCAAGCTTCCAAAGTCGTGGAAATAGCTGTCAATATATTTCTGTGATATTTCCTCAGCCTTTTTGCCCTCTGCTTTTGAGCGGTTTATTATTTTATCATCTACATCAGTAAAGTTCTGTACAAAAATAACTTCGTAGCCTATTGAAAGTAAGTATCGACGCAATACATCAAATATGATGATAGTTCTTGCGTGTCCAATGTGGGAGTTGTCGTATACTGTGACTCCGCAAACGTAGATCCTTATAGTCCTGTCTTGCGAGTCTATAGCCTCGAGACACCTGCTTAGTGTATTGTATAATTTCACTATCAATTTTTCGAAGCAGGCTGCCCCTCCTTTTTACTTTGCTAGATGTCAATGTAAATATCGTTTCCCCTAACGTCCACCTTGTAGGTTGTCAACTTGACCCCTTCAAGATAGTCGAGTAACTCCCCTGTTTTGATGTTGTAGTGCCACGAATGCAGCGGGCATTCAACAACCTCACCATCTATCTTGCCTGGAGCAAGCGAGCCATCCTGATGTCTACAGAGTGCTTCAATTGCATAGTATCTGCCGTTTGCATAAAAGAGCGCAATTCTTGTATTATTAATATTAAGCTCCCTGCCTCTATTCACTTTAATCTCACCCTGTTGGGCCACTTTGACAAATGTCAATTATTATGGCGTTTACCCAACCTGGCTATAAATTAGTTATCTGACAACAACCCGTCATACAGTATATACTTTATGCCTCCGCCACATCTAAATATCACTCCCCGTGCTATAACGCTGTCAATTTCTGCATGGCATCGTCATACAGGCTCATGATGGCAGGCGTTCTAGCACTCATCATCTTTGGAGTAGCGATGGCTCTGTATGGTTATCAGCAGGCAGTCTACCCTATCGACAGCGCCCTTGGATATCTTAAGAGAGCCCAATCTGCCCAGACTCCCCAAGACTTGGCAAGCTTTGTGACAAAAGCTAAAAGGGAGCTGCCAGAGAGCGGAAACCCTGTATGGGCATTTCCCACTGCAAAAACAGACTTTGCGCTCACGCAGAGGAATCTTAATGAAATTGTGGCCCGTGCAAACTCCATAGCATCAATGGAGCCTTATAGTACTGAATATAATTCGGGTATGCTGGACATTCATGTATCGTTAGAGATCATCCAGCAGGATTTGAGTGATGCGATGCCCTATCTCTATGTCAGTTTCATGAACATAATGTTGAGTGCAGTCTGGATAGCTGTAATACTTGCACTCTTTGCCATTATAAGGAGAGGAAGAGCAAGGTACCGCGAGCAAGAGTACGAAAACCAGTAGCTTTTATTGCAAGGTATATGATTCAGAAATAATAATTATTGTCATCATGCCCGGCAAAATAGCGGATAGCAAGCTTGCAAGCAAGGGAAGACAATCATATGAATGGGCTGCTAGTCGGATGAGTATAATCGACAAGATAAGGGCGGCAAATGAGAGCGCTCAATCGCTAGCAGGTTTTCGGCTTGGTCTTTGTCTTCACATCACTAGAGAGACATCTGTCCTTACAATGGCTGTAAAGAATTTAGGTGCAGATATCACAATCTGTTCTGCAAACCCATTGTCTACACAGGATGACATTGCAGCTTTTCTGTACGACAGAGGAGTAAATGTTTATGCTTGGCGCGGCGAGACTGAATCAGAGTATCGGGAGTGCATTAACGATGTTCTTGCGTTTAGACCTGTGATGGTAACTGATGATGGCGGTGACCTCCATTCTATGGCTCATCATCGAGAGGTAAAGGGCATAATAGGCGGCACGGAAGAGACCACCTCTGGGGTAAAGAGACTTATCGCATTAGAAGAGTCTGGACATCTCCTTTATCCAGTCATAGCGGTCAACAATGCACGTACGAAATACCTTTTTGACAATAGATATGGCACTGGTCAAAGCACTCTTGACGGTATACTCCGTGCAACTGGTATACTAATGGCTGGGAAAAACGTCGTTGTATGCGGCTACGGTTGGGTGGGCAAAGGAGTAGCAGCCAGAGCACGAGGCTTGGGTGCTATAGTAATTATCACTGAAGTCGATCCTATAAAAGCAATCGAAGCCAAGATGGATGGATTTGAGGTAATGCGACTGTCAGAGGCCGCGACTGCTGGCGATGTTTTCATTACTTGCACTGGCCAAAGAAGTGTGATAAGGAGGGAGCATTTTCTAAAAATGAAGGATGGTGCTATTCTGGCAAACGCAGGTCACTTTGATGTCGAGATCAATACTGAGGATCTCTATGCCATCAGCCACAGACCGCTACAAATCAAGCAACACCTTGAATGCTTTAATTTTGATGGAAAAAGGATCTTCCTGTTGTCAAAGGGTAGAGTGGTTAACTTAGTTGCTGCCGATGGCCACCCCCCAGAAGTGATGGCGTTATCTTTTGCCAACCAGCTATTATCAATTTTGCACATTGCAAAAAACCATGATAAGATGGAAGTAAAAGTACATGGTGTGCCAGAAAAATTGGATAAGCTGGTTGGACGCTATACGCTTGACGCAATGGGCATTAGGATAGACGAAATGACTGAAGAGCAAAAACACTATATGCACTCCAGTTAGGTTAAATTGCTGTATCTTGATTGCAACTGTGATGCAGGCTAATAGCAACAACGGTAGTAGTATCGACAATAATGAGAGCGCGGTTGTTACAAGCGCGCTCCCTTATGCAAATGGAGAAATACATTTGGGGCACATTGCATCCACCTATCTACCGGCAGACATTTTCACCCGTTTTTTAAGGCTCAACAAGGTAAAGGCTTATCACATCTGCGCTACCGATGATTTCGGTACTCCAATTTTGATAAAATCAGAAAAAGAGAAAAAGAGCCCAAAAGAATATGTTGAATATTGGAACCTGCAGGACAAAGAAGATTTTGAGTCATTGGGTATTTCTTTTGATTTTTTTTACAAAACAAGCTCTAAAGAAAATATTGAGTTTGTTCAGTACGTTTTCAAACGGTTGCTGGAAAACGGCCACATTTATGACCAGAATGTGATCCAGTTCTATTGCACTTATGACGATAAATTTTTGCCAGATAGATACGTAATTGGCAGATGCCCGTACTGCGGTGCTGAAAACCAATATTCTGACCTGTGCGAAAAGTGCGGCCGTGTCCCCGATCAAATACTGGATCCCAAATGCGCCATATGCGGCAGACCTCCTGTTAGAAAGGAGAGCAAACATTATTTTTTCCGTCTGGCAAGCTTTGAGAACGACCTGAAAAAATGGCTGCTGTCCAACTACCACTTGCAGCCTGATGTCAAAAACTATGTCCTGCACTGGATAGACGAGGGATTACAAGATTGGGATATAACCCGGGACCTCTCGTGGGGGATACCAATACCTTTGCCTAATTCGAAGGGGAAGGTGTTTTATGGTTGGTTTGATAATCATTTGTGCTACATTTCGTCTCTCATCAAATTCGTTAAAGATAGAGATGGTGATGGCCAGAAATTCTGGAATGAATCAGACATTTATCATTTTATTGGCAAGGATATTATCTACCACCACTATCTGTTCCTGCCGGCGATACGCATTGGTATAAACTTAGAATACAAGCTGCCCGATTATATTCCAACAAGGGGTCACCTTATGCTACAGAACCAAAAGATATCAAAGAGCAGAAACTGGTATATTGGATTGAAGGATTTTACCTCAGCCTTTAACCCCGACTATTTGAGATTCTATATAGCATCTGTAGTTACATACTCCCAAGATGACTTGGATTTCGACTTTGATGTATTCTATGAAAGGATAAATAACGAGCTCATTGCCAATATCGGCAATTTCATAAATAGGGCCCTTTCATTTACACAAAAATCATTTGGAGGAATAGTGCCTAAGCCAAACAATATTGACGAGATAATAGAAAAGGAGCTGGCAGCAGCGGTGGATGAAACCGGTAGGCTACTTGCAAGCAACGAGATCGATAAATCAATTAAGAGGATCTTAAAATATAGCACTTATCTTAACCATTACTTCCAGACAAATTCGCCTTGGGCAAACAAGGACACTTCAAATACAACAGTATATGTATCGGTCAATGCAGTGCGCAGCTTGGCGATTCTTCTTGAACCGTTTATTCCTTTTTCATGTGAAAAGATCTGGATGCAGCTCAAGGTTGGCGGTAATAACGTCCATCAGCAGATTTGGCAGTCTGCTAAGGATATCAAAGCAATTCCTGCGGGCCATCATCTTGGCAGGATCGAGCCGATCTTTCGAAAGATAGAAGCAAAGGAAATAGAGCAATGGAAGAATAAGCTAGGCAAGCCGCAATGACAAAACGTGGACTCATGCTGGGACGCTTCCAGCCCTTTCACAACGGTCACATGTCGCTTGCAAAACAAATTCTGAGTGAGTGTGACGAGCTTGTGATAATTATCGGAAGTGCACAATTCAACTTTATTGATAAGGATCCTTTCAGCGCTGGAGAGAGGTTGCTGATGATATTTCAAGCTTTAAAAGAAACAGAGACAGATCTCCCAAGATGTTATGTCATACCTATTGCAAATGACGAGAACAATGCGAGATGGATTGCCTACCTGCGATCAATGGTTCCACCATTTGATGTCATATACTCTGGCAACGAGTTTGTCAAGTACCTTGTAAAGTCTCAAGACTCGAGTATTTCAGTTAGGAATCCAACTTTTTTAAAGAGAGAGGAATACAATGGCACAAACATACGGCATCTCATGCAAGTTGATAAACCCTGGACGCATCTAGTCCCACCTGCGGTTGCAAAGGTAATAGAGCAGGTTAAAGGTATAGAAAGGATAAAGGTGCTATCCCGCTCTGATAGCAACCCTCAGAGGTGGTAGCAATAAAAGTATGGTGAAGAGCCAGAGGGCATGTCCTGTGTGCTTATCGTGCGGTTCAAAGAAATTTAAAGTAGTAAAGAATACTGAAGAAGAGGTAATTGTCGAGTGCTTATCTTGTAGTAGGCGATTATCGATTTAGTTTTAGTGGAAGAATGCGATAACTAGGGACATTGTGTATATCTTATAGCATATTTGTATATAATGCTAGTATACTATTGATGGGCTTATTATAAATGACTAGGTAGGAAATTACTACCAAAGTTAAATACACAATGATAAACACTATATAGCATGATAAAATCTGTAAGATATGCAATGATTACTATGGTAAGGAGGTCTAAATAGCTGTCTCCATACAGGCCTAAGAGAGAAACATGCGAGTAACAACTAATAATGTGACCAGCTCCTGCCAAAGCAAGTCGATTAATCTTTCGAATTTCAATAGTCATAAGAGAGATGAAAACTAATTTCAGAGTATTAGGAGTAGCAGGGAGCACACGACAGGGGTCATATAGTACACAGGCGCTCAAGATTGCACTTGAGTATGCTAAAAAGCATGGTGTAGAAGTTCGTTTGCTAGAGCTCAACAGAATAGTGCTACCACTATACGACCCAACTGCTCCGGGGTTAAAAGAGGTGGAACATGCAGCCGAGGCCATAGCATGGGCAGATGCCTTCATACTTGCATCGCCGGACTACCATGGTTCTATGTCTGGTGCTCTCAAGAACTTTCTTGACCACTTTTATGAGGAGTTTGCCGGTAAGTTGTTTGGCTACATTGTTGCATCACATGAGAAAGGGCTCACAGTTATGGACCAAATGCGCACAGTTGTTCGTCAATGCTATGGATGGAGCATGCCTTATGGTGTATCGATAAATGGTTCTCAGGATTTTATAAGTCGCGAACAAGCAAATTCAAAATTATCAAGTAGATTGCAGATGATGTCCCGTGACTTAGTGGTATATGGCCGGCTCGTCAGGGATCAATTTGTACGCGATCTTAGCTCCCGCGAGAAGGATACTTTTGCAGCGCATTATAGATCATAAAGTAGATGCTTCATCTAAAGTTAAGATTGATTGTCAAGAGCTGCCTTCCTTCAAAGAATCTTAGCTTTTACACCTGATGCATCATTCTTGTGGTTATTGCGCTGACATCTAATAAGATGCTTAATATTCAATATCCTACAGCTTAGTTTGTATTCTGGCTATAAGTACTGGATGCATGCAATAAGGATCCAACGACAATTGGCATTTGTAATTTTCGATAGCAATCGAGATAGTGTAATGAATCTAATAATGGCTTGCCTAATAGAGGGGATGGGGTTATGCGATGCCTACACGCGATGTGTGTATATGAATATTACTAATGGGGAATTGCTGCATATTGCTCCGGTTATGGCAGCTACGACTATCCAAGAATAGTAAGGCAATAAAAGTGCAGAAAAGCCTTATACCGGCTAACAAACGTTGACATGTCTATCAATAAATTACCTTATGTACTTCAAATCTTTAGAGGGTATTATTCATTGTTATCCCGGTAGTGTGACCTGATTTCAAAATAGCCGGTCAATTTACCTTCCTCTCGCCATTATATATAGTAGCATGATACCTGTTTCAGAAGATGTGCTGATTGGTGCAGTTGACAAAGTGAGCAAGAGTGTCGTCAATATTGCAAGCGTAAGGATTCTGCAAGATCAGCTGTTCAGAATATTCCCCATTGAAGGAGTCGGCTCCGGGGTCATCATAGATGAAAGAGGCTATATCCTTACAAACAACCATGTTATCGACGACGCAGAACGGCTCAAGATAACGTTACCCGAGGGCAAGGTATTAAGAGGAAGAGTAGTTGGAAGCGATGAGAGTACTGACCTTGCAGTTCTAAAGGTGGACTCAGATCAGCCACTGCCAACTGCTCAGCTTGGCAACTCCGGCAACCTGAAGGCAGGTCAAATAGTGATTGCAATTGGCAATCCCTTTGGTCTCACAGGGGGACCCGCAGTTACAGCTGGCATTGTCAGTTCGCTGAATAGGAGCATACAGACAAGGGGTGGTGTGCTTGAGTTGATACAGACAGATGCAGCCATCAACCCTGGCAACTCTGGGGGGCCGCTTATCAATACTAGCGGAGAGGTAGTTGCTATCAACACTGCCAACATGCCCTATGCACAAGGGATTGGATTTGCAGTTCCAATCAATATTGCTAAGTCTGTATTAAAAGAACTGATAGAGAATGGCAAAGTAATGAGGCCATGGATAGGTGTTGCTTCGATGAAGGTTACTCCGCAGTTGGCGCGCTACTACGGCTTGCCCGTTACTGAAGGAGCACTCATTGCGAGGGTTGAGCCTTACAGCCCAGCTGATGATGTAGGATTAAGAAAAGGAGACATCATCGAAGAAATAGATGGTAACAGGGTAGAAGATCCCGCACAAATTGCTTCGCACGTACGCAAAAAGCACATCAATGACCAACTGACCTTGACTGTCAACCGCTATGGGCGCCAGTTCCAAGTGCCAATTCCAGTAGATGAGCGGCCATAATCCTCTATTTTTTATGAAAACACTTTTGAGCGTGATCCGCATTGATTATGTTAGTGTCTGACTACGATTCAATGGATGACCTTATCAAGGAGATCGAAAAGGAAGAAGCAGCCATAGTAATTACCAAGGATATCCGAAAGTACAGTAAGCCTGTTACTGTAATATCTGGGCTCCAGGACAGAAAAGATTTGAAGGAGATTACAAAGCAGCTAAAGACCAAGATTGGCACAGGGGGTACATTCAAGGACGGGCAGATAATTCTTCAAGGAGATCATCGGGAAGCATCTAAGGGCCTATTGGCTCAAATGGGCTTCAAGGAAGAGGCAATTGAGGTGTACTAGTAGCATTTTGCTTACCTGCTCTCTAAACGATTACTTTATGTTTTATATCATGCAGAAGCCCTTATAATATATATGCAGGTGGAAAGCGACATTTCAACAGAATCATCATCAACAACATCCATCAACGACGAAACCCGAGCAGAGGACTTTGTAGGGGAAAAGCAGTTGATCTCGGGCAAGGGGGCACAAATCCTAGTGGAAGAGGAGCAGCAGCAACTTTCTGCAAGTGACTTCCATAACAACGACAACAAGATCTTGACATTGCTAAATGAAGCTGGATCAAATTATTCGTTTAAGGGATTGATGCGTAAACTCAATCTCCACCAGCAAAGCTTGTCAAGAGCATTACATAGATTGGAAGAAATGCATCTTATAGAAAGGTCTTCGATGGGTTATCGGCTTAGCAAGGGTGGAGAAACTGCAATGTCTACCATCGAGTTGCAACAACACAAGCCAAAGGGTAGAGAATACATGCAGTTATTGCAGACATACATACCGCTCAATGTCAAGCCCTCAGAAGTTGTACACCACTTGATCGGCAGGTGGTTCAAAAACCTTCGCTGGGTAGGCATGATGGGCAGTGCAACGGGTTATACGCTTCAGTGGACAAGTGAGGATGCCTCATTTCAAATCAACCTCCGATTGATTGGAGACTATATTGTCATTGAGACCGACGCCTCAACTGAAAAAGAAAAAATGCAGGCGATGGTAGGATCATATGCTATCTATGAGCACATAACAAAGGCTATGCAGAGTATACTTGACACATATGCACTAGATCATCATTGGAACATTAATACAATCAACTAGTTTTGAAGAAGTGATCCAGTTATCTGCAATAATGCCTTAACTGAATATAAATTTCAGTCAGAAACTATAACATATCTTCTGCCTTTGCTGGAAATCCTTTGCTTGCTGTGAGTGCTATATCGCGACTCTGCACCAACTATGATTTTCTACAGCAATAATAATGCAGATAAACGGCTAGAGGTGCTAGCAGCGGCGACTGTGACCTATTTTCCATAATACTTGTCAATTAATTCCCCTGCTTCCTATACAATGATCAGAAATGACAACAATCGTTGGTATCAAGACCAAGGACGGAGTTGTGCTGGCCTCTGACAAGAGGGCAAGCAAGGGCTTTTTCATCGGCTCAAAAATAACTCAAAAGATAACCAAGGTAGACGACACACTTGCAGTGGCAATAGCGGGACAGTTGTCCGATGCAGAGTATTTGATCAAAGTAGCGAAGGCAGAGCGCAGATTGGCTGAGTTGCGGAGAGGTTTTCCATTTACAACCAAGGAATCTGCAAGGTTAATCGCAAACCTTGCTTACTCTGGCCTAAAGAACTATCAGCCTTATTTTGTTGAATTATTGGTCGCCGGTGTTGACCAAGAAGGAGGGCACATCCACGCAGCAGACATGAGCGGCGCAATAACAAGCGAGGACTTTGCCTCCTCTGGCTCGGGGTCTCCCGTTGCATACGGAGTACTTGAGAGTATGTATCATAAGGAGATCACCAATGAGGAAGCCAAGGCAGTAGCCACAAAAGCGGTAGCAGCAGCAATGGAAAGAGACCCCGGCTCTGGCAATGGCATAGAGGTACTTGCAATTCCTAACCTCTTGGCAACAGTGGAGGTGAATAAAGTATAGTGGCTGATGCAGCAGGAGGTGCAGGGTACATTTCCAGTGGAAGGTACCCATACTTTTATGGGCCTGAGGGCCGTTTGGTGCTAGTAGATAGCGCACTTGAAGCGGTGAGCAGAGGATCAACTACACTAGGGATCAAGACACCTGCATTTGCACTTCTGGCGAGCCACATCAAGCCTGTTCGGCCTTTGATAGACCCTGCTGAAAAGATATTTACAATAGATGGCCATCTCGGTGCAACAGGCTCGGGGTATATTGGTGATATACTACAGCTTATAGATGAGTTAAGGCTTGAGGCACAGAAGCATCGGCTCAACTTTGAAAGCCCTATAGACGTCGGCTCGCTTACAAAGCATCTTGGGTCATTCCTGCACAACTATACAGTGTATGCCGTTAGGCCCCAGGCAGCTTCTGTTATCATAGCAGGTGTTGACCAAACTGGTGTGCAGCTTTATCAGGTTGATCCCAGTGGGACATTCTTCCGAGGCTCTGGCTTTGCAATTGGCCAATCAGCTGATGTAGCACTAGATGTGCTACAACACGAATATAGTGCAGACATGACCTTTGACCAGGCTGTCGCATTGAGCAATAAGGCAATAGAAAGGGCTCTTGGTGAGCGGCCTGTTGTGGAAATAGGAGTGGTCAGTGCAAATAATGGGAGCAGATTTCAAAAGCTGCACTAGCCTTCTTTTCTTTTATGCAGCCACCATCTTTGTTTAAGATACGGGCCTTTTCTAGGGAGCGAATAGATGTACATTTCTATTCTGGCAAAAACGTATTTTATCAAACTAAAGAGCTTTCACTTTGTGGCCGGGTTTCTTGAGCTTATTAATTGGGTGAAAAGCGATATAGGATGAAATTTTTCCCTGGATAATATCTTCATTAGCTCAGCGAAGGCAGTAAAAGCAGATAGACTGAGATAGTATGATAAGACTCACCAACCTCGAATAGAAACCATTCAGGAAATTGTCATGAGGGAGCAGATGATATATTATTTATCTTGTACAAGATCCTGATAAAAGGCGTGGTTGCAGGTAGAATTAGGGACGACGATAAAGCTAATAATGTAAATGAAAAAGAAAAGGAGATTCATTCATCTCCCATTTCTCAGGATCGCTCAACACAATTCCTTGCCAATGAAAGAACCTTTCTTGCATGGCTGAGAACATCTATAGCAATCATTGGGCTGGGTTTTGTTGTTGCAAGGTTTAGCCTATTCTTACGGGAATTTGGATTTGTTATAAGCCAAGGGCCCGGCAACACAAATAGCAGCATCGAACAGGGATCTCATACTGCTATGACTTCAATTCAAGATCTGCTAGCGTCTGGTACTCATTCACCGTCATCATTACTTGGTCTGAGCATAGTTGGACTAGGTATTATTCTGATAGTATATGCCCTCTTTAATTACAAGAGGGCTCATCGCATTATGGAGCAGGGTGGAGAGTATGTTTCCAAGCATTCGATAATATACGTCGCAAGCCTGGGCTTAATTGCTTTTGGTATTATTGTGATTGTATATCTGATATTGGTATCTGTCTGATATCACGTGATCTACGGTTGCATCCTATGATCCGAATAATAATGCAGGATATTGAGCTACATATGACATGAGAGTTTACGGATTATTTGTAAGAAATCTTTTGGTACTAGTGGCAGAAGTGACAGGAATTAAAGCACAGTTCTCGAGCATCCTCAAGTTCGAATCGCAGCAAAAAACATCAATTAAGGGCAGAGAAATCATATCGATTTCTTATTATTATTATCGTTCTGTCATTTCCGAAATGCATTCTACGACGCCTCAAAATACAAGAGAGAAATCTCATACTCTAATCCAAAGGAGCCGATGATTATGGAACAATAGACAGAGCTAATAATTCATATACAGCTGTAGGCATAACTAAAGATTTTAATGTGCTTTCTTGAAAAAATTATTAGTGCTCAAAGCTACGTTAACTTATGATAAAGGCACTATCGTAATCCAGGGTCTTGCCCATATCCCATTTGCTGTCTTAGACCCAAGGACAAACGTGCTAAGAGCACTTGCTCTCTATTACTCCAATATAATAGAATACCTCAAGCAAAGCGGTATAGAGTATACAGATCATGTTTTATCAGAACAAATAATGACATTTTCCAAGTCATTATCATCGTCGTCATCACGGCCTTCATTGAGAGATTACCAGCAGCGGGCTCTTGACAACTGGTTCCGTGCAGGTTTGAGAGGCTGTGTGGTTTTACCTACAGGTTCAGGCAAAACCCTTGTCGGCATAAATGCTATAGAGAAAACAAATGCTGCTTCTTTGGTTATAGTTCCAACACTTGATCTCATGGATCAATGGACCATAAATCTCTCAAAATATTTTCCAAATATCCGAATAGGGAACCTTGGTGGAGGTACTGATGACATACAACCAATTACAGTATCTACATATGACTCAGCTTATATACGTGCATCTTTTCTTGGCAACAAATTTTCGCTTGTGATATTCGATGAGGTACATCATCTGGCAGCTATGGGTTATAGAACTATATCTGAACAAATGGTAGCGCCATTTCGTCTAGGTCTTACTGCTACGATTGAAAGAGAAGATGAGCTCCATAGGGATCTGCCGCGGCTCGTCGGTGAAGTTGTCTTTCAAGCCAGCCCCGATGAGCTTGCTAGGGAGAAGCATCTTGCCCCATATGAAGTCGAAAGGAGAATGGTGGAAATGCTGCCAGATGAGCTTGAAGAATACCGAAGAAATATGACTCTATATCAGCAATGCATTAAGAAACTAAGCTTTCAGAGATATATGATTTCTCTTGAAAAGTTGATAATGATGTCTGGGAGAAACAGAACAGCAAGGGAGGCCTTGGTAGCAAGAAACAGGGCAATGAATATTGCACTTAACAGCAGGGCTAAAATAGATGAGCTAAGAGAAATCCTTGCAGAAAATAAAGGTGTCAAGACTATAATATTTACTCAACATAACAGTCTTGTACATGAAATATCTGATAGGTTCTTCATTCCATTTATAACTCATAAAACAATTAATGAGGAGAGGCAAGATGTCCTAAAAGGCTTCAAGGAAGGTCGATACATGGCTGTAGTCACATCTAAGGTTCTAGATGAGGGCGTTGATATTCCTGATGCAGAACTTGGTATAATATTGAGCGGGACTGGAAGCGCAAGAGAATTCATACAAAGGCTTGGAAGGTTGCTAAGACCTAAGCCAGATAATAGTACTAGCAATACTAGTAGTAATTATAGAAACTATAAGAAAGCACGGTTGATTGAGATAATATCTTCAGAGACAAAAGAAACGCTCACAAGCGCAAGAAGAAAGAAGGCTTTGAAGATAATGCGTAATAACAATTACTATTATGATGCAGGGGAAGCGAAGAGGAGCACATAATACAAAAGATGCTGACACTACAATTACTTAGGGTCAGGACAAGAAACGGAGCGATATTTCCGCTGTTTTGTAGTAAAGATGAAGAAATAGATCTCGCAAAGAAGATAATACAAGAATTTGAGCAGGCATGTGAGAATAAGGAAAACAAAGCAGCGCTTGCAGACAGGCTCACAACTATAGAAGAATCAGAATTTGTCACTGATTACAAACTCATAAGGGGATTTTCTTCTCTATTAGAAAGACGATGTACTTTCAAAAGCAAAAGTATCCTTGATGACAGTCATGACCTAGCCAGCGGCACTATCTCGATTGTTGAGCCAGTCCTCATTAGAAAGGCCGTATTCGAAGAATCATCAAAAAGAGGGTTTGCCCTTACCGAGCTTGAGAGAAGAGAAATTGCTGATTCTGTAGCCTCTAAATTGAACTTACCTTCTAGTGATGCAGTCTTGAAAGTAATGTGGGATGATTTAGATGATAATCTAATACTAGATTATTTTGATACAATAGATGCCAAATCCTTGGTTGGATGGTACAATTTATCGCTCATGCAAACTTTGCTCTTTAATTGCACAAAGCTTGACTTTCACATGTCCGGTGGCTTGAATTGGAAGCGTGTATTGAGGAGTGTGAAGAGGCTCGGTTTGATGTATCACTTACAACGGCAGCAACAACAAGAAAATCGGATTACCTGTTCTCTTGAAGGGCCTTTGAGCCTATTTAAATTGACTGATAGATACGGCACGTCGCTTGCAAAGTTGCTTCCATCTATAATTTTCCCTTCTGATAGTAGAGGTAGAGCGGAGGACAGTGGTGAATGGTGTCTGGATGCCTGGATCGTAAGGAAAACAATGGAGGGGAGGAAAATATATGAATTCAAGATTTCAAAAAATGAAATTCCTGAATTACTGACAGATCCATATCTTTTCTTTCCTTCTATTTCTTCTGCTACTGAAAAAGAACCTGCAAGATCGCCTAACTACCATGATGATTATTATTTTGATAGCGCAGTAGAAGAGAAATTTGCCAACAGATTTGAGCAATCTGAAACTGGATGGAAGCTGATTAGGGAGCCTGACCCTATGGTACTATCAAATGGTAAAGCTTTCATTCCAGATTTTATGTTCGAAAAGTATGATAGGAGGGTCTATCTTGAAATTGTTGGGTTCTGGACAAAAGAATACCTTGAGCGGAAAATGCAAAAGTTGACTGATATTTTCATCTCTGACGGTATCAAGAAAAACAATGGTAATAGTAATTATGCGGGCCCTCTATTTATTGCGGTAAATGCAGACCTCGATTGCTCAAAGTCCTCTTTCACCTCTATAATACCAAAAGAGCAACTGATATTCTACAAGAATGATACAGTTCCAGTAAAACCTCTCCTTGATTATTTGAAAATCATAGATAGAGAAATGATTGAAAGAAAAGTAAATGATCCCAATTTGAAAATTAAATTGGGCAATAGCGATGAAAACGTTGTTATATCAATAAATGAACTTGCACAACGCTATAGCATTCCTGCAGAGGTAGTGCGGCAAATCTCTCTACGAGATAATAAAGAAAAGTATGTTGAAGCAGGAATGTACCTGATACCAAAACCCAAAGCACACAAGTTAGAATCTTTGCTGGTTGGAACGACTAAGTTTATTGATGCTTGCACAATTCTTTCAAATGAGGCAATTCCAGAATCCTGCCATGCAGAGCTCCTAGTCAAGCTGGGCTATGATGTGATCTGGCAGAGTATTGATGCCAGTACGGCAGTTCTTGTAAAAAGGAAAAGATGATAAAGTATGTATCACTATGCGTAGTAATGCATGTAAGGCAGGCTCTACGTACCATACAAGAGAACCAAAACGTTTTAATTAGTTTCCCAAAAAGTTGGGTTACATGCGCCCGGGTAGTATAGAGATGCCTGGTTGCTTGCGGTGAGAAGCCAGAATCGTACAGTCCGGTTCAGTATGGGGGACTGTCACTCCTCCGACCCGGGTTCGAAATTCGGTTTCTTCTCTAACCGAACGAATATCCCGGCCCGGGCGCTTTTAGTTTTCCCTATTTCAAATTCTAATCTTGGCAGATTACAAGAAAAAGTAAGAAATCGTGGCAGTCCGCCATTCCGAATGCAATGTGTAACACCCCCGACTGTCCAGCTAAATTTGGCTCTCTTATAAGGTGCGCATAACAGCTCTAAGCTCGAGTCGACATTCTCTTTCACGTTTGAAGTTTATAGCCACTCATCGCATCATCAGAGCAAGCGATCGCATCTATTCGATCGAAACAAAGCAAAACCAGGCATTTGTGAAATTTTTGTTGTCATCTCTCCATTAAGTCAAGAGGTCTTATTTCTCAAGACGGCATACGCTCTCATTAATCTTGTCCGCAGGTTCTCATTTTCGCTGTTCATAGTAAGTATCATCTTACTCTTAATATCATTACTATTACCTGTGATAACTTGTGGGCTCTTATTTTCTGTTCGTAAGGTATCTATCTGATGCATTCTATTATTCCTTTTCTGTGACTCCTTCACGATCCATACAAGTGTTGTTATTGTGTACATCGGGATGAAATCTCCGATGAATGGAATTAATTCCACCGTGTTCATAGCCGTAGAAGTCTTGCTTCCGGTTAGACGATATAGCACTGCAATCACTACACCATCGGTAATGTCACCTATGACTGGAAGGGCAAAAATTGGCGCTCCTATGTAGTCCATTGCGTCTGCAATTGCTGAAATTGCTAGAGCCGAGATCGCTCTAACTTGAAAGGGCAATCCGCTATTTTCTTTCTGCCTTCTTAAGTTCATACGCAGTATATGCAAGAATCAGTTATAATCCTATCGCTAGCGATATTGGCAAGATGCGTGATTAAATTTCGTAGTCATAATTGAAAGTATGTCGATATGGTTATCTTGTCGCTTATAGGGTTCTAAGCGTATGTACTATGAACTAATAAATGACTTACAATGTCCTATGCGAAGTTAATAGTGAGAATGGCTTCATGGCGAAGAGATTAAGTAAGGGGAAAGGAATAGTCTGCCAACATGTCAGTAACACCAACTGCATTCTTGGTATTTTATAAATTTAAGGCGATGAGCGATCAGGAGGCACAAAAAGCTAGCGCAGAATGGGGAGATCTGAAAAGGAGCTTACCCTCTGATGTACGGCTTGCAGGTGAATATATTCACGCATGGGGTACGGAATACAACGGATTCTTGATATTTGAAGCAGACAGCAGCGATTCCTTTCTGACTTGGTGGTCAGGTTTTAAAGACAAGATTAGATGGTATGTAGACCAAACGCACACAATAGTGGCAAGAAAACGATCATAAGCGATTTAGATGTGCTCTTCTCATTTTCTATTCTTCTTGTCTGCCTTCTTTCTTCCCCGTAAAAACTACATAAAACAAACTTAGTGATATATCGAAATCATATACCTTATTGTTCAGATGGGGAGGACATCGTCTACAGGTGAAATGACTATTATCCCCGCACTTGTTCCGCTACCTCCTGCTGCAGCCGATCTTATGATGGTTATCACGTCATCCACTCTATTTTCATCTACTATTGTAACAATTGTCTTCCTATCAGAATACGCCATTCTTGAGCTTCCCACCCCCCTTCCATAGGATATTCTATGTTTTTCCCCCTTGCCCTTACCCTTTGAATCGTAGTATGTTGCTGCCAACTTTAATGATCCTATAGCACTTAGCACTGCATCAAGTTTTTCTGAGGTGATAAATGCTTCAATTCTTTTCTTCCGAAAGCTTTGTTGTCCTTCTTCTCCTGCAGGAGAAGATGATGATCTTATTGTCTGTTCGCTAACTTCAAATGGCAATGATGTGTGCTCTTTTTTACTATTCACTCTGTCTTCCTTGGCTGTCATACGAATATTTTCCAACTCCTGGTTTATTTTTCTTAACTTAGCATGGGGTAATCACATATGCTCGGATTGAATTTCAATAGCGTTAGAAGCTATACTATTTGCGCAATAACCAACCATATTTTGATCATGAGTAATTTAGGCAGCGTGTTCTGCTTTGGATTTCAGTCTACGTCTAGTATATTATGATACCTTAGTTAAATACCAAAATGGGTTTGAATATAGTGACCAGTAAACTCTAAAGGCTAATATTCAAGGGAACAAATTGTTAAAGAAGATCCTTAATACTCGTTGATTATGCATAATATAATAATTATGATTATGATGGTTTTGTCTTTGCTCATGTCGACCCCGCTGACTTCGAGGCAGCCCGTGCTCACCTTACCTCTCTATGACGACTTTGAAGAACCTTCATATCTGATAACAGATAATCAAACATCTCCAAATGGCAAATGGTTTAACAAATATAGTGGTTTTGGTATATGTGGTACTGCTACAGTAGAGTCATCCTCATCATCAACATCCTCAAATAATAATAATACTGTCTTCTATGAAAAACCAAAAACTTCGACAGATCGCAATGAAACACATGCTGCGTTAACTCTTACAACTCAGGTCTTTGAAGACTTGGAAATGCATCTAAAGGTCAAGACAAGCCAGCAATTGAGACAGAACTCTACACCAAATCCCTGGGAGGTGGCTTGGCTAATGTGGCGCTATCAAGATGATTGGCACCATTACTATTTTATCTTGAAGCCTAACGGAATTGAACTTGGCAAAAAGCAAAACGAGAACCATGCTGAAGCTCAGATTTTCTTATATACTGCAAATGAACCCAAATTGCAAATGAACGAATGGAATACTTGGTACATCAAAATGTCAGGCAACCACATCGAAGTATGGTTGGAAATTGCAGATAACTCATGGCAAAGAGTTGTCAATTACTATGATGATGATCCGATTATAGGACAAGGTAAGATTGGATTATATACTGAGGATGCCAGCGTGCAATTTGATGATGTCTATATATCTCCACTAATTTCATAATCTGTTGAAAAGTATATCCCTTATGCGATTTCTTGACGCCCTATGATGTGTCATAATTCCTAAGGACGAACTGTAAGATGGGCCGGATTATTTTCAACTGGATATCTTTAATTATTGTTAATTAAACGTTTTTGATATCTTTGAATTAGTATTCTCACTTCAACTTTTTGATGATGTTTGTATAGCTATAGAGTATCAATTTACCTCTGGGTTGTTTTAGCATTTGTAAAGTATATCCCTACTGTTCTTGGTTTTCTCTTTCTTTTTTTCTCAATATTATGTTGGTGGTCACCATTGATGAATTAGAAGCTAACATTTCGTCTCCATTGTCAAGCAAAAATCTAGTGTAAATAAGCCCAATATCACTTACACTCCCTTCTTGGCTAAATACTTTGATTCTATCTCCAATTCTGAATGGTCGTGTTATTGCCAGATATATTCCAGCTATAACATTTCCAATTAAGTTTGAAGCGGCAAAACCGATTACAAGGCCAGATATTGTACTAAGCGATGCCGCAAGTATAGGGTCTTGATTCAGATAAGAAATTGCAAATGAAATAACAATTATTGCACCTGCAATTCTGATGAGACTCCTAATGGATTTGGCTGTCTGTTCAGAATATCCTAGCGACAAGCTGTAAGAAATCTTGCTGATTATGTGTATTGCAACGAAGCCTACCAAAGTCACCTCTGCGACCTGAAGGTATCTTAGATATATAGTATCAATGACTGGTTTCAATACGTAGGTGGTAATTGCTAAAACGATGGTAAGGGATGCACCTAGAATAACCGTCCATCCTATAGCTGATTCTTTGGTGCTTTTGCTTATGTTAGATCTCTCCTCCTGCTGCAGGCTTGGGTCTCCATTGTTATTATCCTTGTCAGAAAAGTCTTATTATCCAAAGGAACGAAGGATTTCTTGTATTCTTAAATCTTCAATTTCCGATATTGACAGCACGCAAATTATGAATTTTAAAAAAGTGAAGGAACCGAACTCTTCTATTATTCAGTATACTATAGCCTTTTATGTTTTTTGATGCTGATGTAAAAAGATGCTATCCCTAGTATCAAACAAATAATCCGACTCATAGCATGACATTCTCTGTTATAAAATAATTTCAATTGTAAAGGCTACTCTATACATATTCTGGCATAGGATATACTTTGCCATCTTTTCTGTATTGCTTCCAACAATCCTCGTGAAAGAATTTGAGAACATCCAGCCATGGAATGTCGATATTGATGCCACAATAATCACAAATCCTGCCTTTACCTGCATCCCATAATAGGTAGCCATCTGTCAATCTTTGATGTTTTCTTTTTTCCTCAGATTTTTTCAATAGACAACGTTATTGCACAAGCTAAAATTAGGACTTTAATCTGTTTGGCTTTAACAGCCTAAGTTCAGTTAGCTTCTAAATTAAATTTTTTCTTATCATTTTAACATCGTCCAGCTTGCCCATGTAATCATTCGGTTGCTCTTTTAGCAATCTTGATTTTGGCCCTTTTTTCCTTCGATATCTTTCTTTATCGTATTAAAACTTGTACGGTTGACAATCAAATTATTTGGATACTTGTTATGTACAGGGTGTAATTTATCAAACTCACATCAATATTAAGCGAATAGAAGGAAAAAAGAATCTGAAGATGGAAGAAGTGAACATAGTAGGGGGATATATATAATATGCCCCTTGTAGAGCTGACAAAAGAAGCCGAAGCTAAGCTAAGGACACTCGTAGAATGTCTTGGTTTAAACGATGAAAGCTCAATCATTAACGAGCTGTTTTACAAATTTGTATTAGACCAAGATCCTGATAAAAGGCGAATGATGATGGCAGCTTACCAGATGAATGTTAAAAATACGAGTGAGATTACCTCATAATACCAACATATGTAGAATGTCTTCAAAAGGTAATGTCCATAATTACCTATCACTCATTCTAATTTCCACAATAATGTCTGATGAGTACAGAATTGCTTTCTATTACGGAGATACGTTGAAGCGAAGGATGTATAGCTAATTGTAGTTAGTAAATCTGTATACTTCTGCCGAAGTGCGATCCATCTATTACAGATAAGATCGACAATCATTTTGTTTCTCAACACAAAAATGTTGTACATATCACTATTTCTCTTCCTCGAGAATGTTATAATATCCAATGCTGACAGTTGATTGCGATGGCAACTTTTTTTGTAATTGCCCTAGAAGTTATAGGATGCATTAGGGAAACCGCTCATCAAAGGTATGGCACAATAACTGTTTGTGACCAAAGTTTTATTGGCTTTCTCTAGTTTATTTTTATTGCCTTCCTGGCTTCTTTATTTCAGCTTCTAAGCATCCTTCTTGTCTCCGATGTTGAGTTTGAACAGCCTTAGCCTCGGTCATCGTGCCGCAGAATTGCTTTAAATTGTGGCGCTCGCAAATTACCCTGTATCCCATAAGCTCATTCGATGATGATTATTGGTAATTGGCGTCCTTTTTAGCTTTGGGCTAAATAATTGCAGTCATAGGGATAGTTCTGAATTTTGCCTGGACATCAAAATTTCAGTATGTAGATGTACTGCCTGCGTACTCTTCTATAATCAACTTCTCCAACGTTTCTCTATTCGTATTATATCTGATATAGCGCGCCGACTATTATTATATGCTCAAGCCTTCCGATAATGTAATAATCTGCCCCAATTGTGGCGATGGTCAAAAGATAATCGATGTTGAGTCGGGTGAACTTATTTGCACTAAATGCGGCTTTGTGATCCATGAGCGGATAGGAGATGAACACGAAGATTGGAGCATTCTTAACAGGGAGCCTGATACAAAATTAAGGACAAGCCCTACTTCTCTGGCGCGCTCAGGCATGGGCCTCTCAACTATCATTGGCAGGCCGGACACTCATGCTGGCAGTGGCCTCAACGCAGCAATGCGATCAACTTTTGACAGATTGCGTACATGGGACTTCCGAATAAAGGGGCGTGATGAAAGGAGCCTTCGACGCGCATTTATAGAACTCGACAGACTACGAGGCATCCTACATTTGTCTGATGCCATAATAGAAAAGACTGCTTATATCTATCGACGAGCACAAGAACAAGGGTTGGTGAGGGGGAGGACAATGCGAGCAGTGCTAGGCGCAGCTATCTATATTGTACAAAGGGAGATGGGAATTTCTGGGACACTTGATGATATTATCACTGCTACGAACACAAAAGAAAAGGACTTGGCAAGAGCATATAGGATACTTTTGCGCGAGCTTGACCTCAAGGTCCCTATGCTCGACCCGATCAAGTGTATTTCACGGGTAGCGAACAATTCAAACATCAGCGAGCGGACAAAGCGCAAAGCAATAGACATGATCCAGGATGTAATAAAAAGTGGGCTTGCAGCAGGCAAGGATCCCATGGGACTTGCTGCATCTGTATTGTACCTTGCTTGCATCAGCAGTGGCGAGATAAAGAGCCAAGCTGCTATAGCAGAGGCCGCAGGCGTCTCAGAAGTAACATTGAGGAAGAATCAGCGAATGATAATGACCAGGCAGCATACAGCAGTATTATAAAATAAGCATAATGCTTCGATTAAATAGCGAATATGCAGTACTCGCATCCATCTATGCAAATAAACTCATCAGCTGCTTGTGTATTTGATCATTTGCTACTGCAGCATAGGAAAGCCTCGTCTTGACATCTAGATTAGAGTCCAGACTTGAGCCATTATCTGAATATATCTTGGCTCCCGCCTCCCTTGCTATCAGGTAGCCGGCAGCGATATCCGTTGGACGAATCTTTCCTCGCATATCAATATATGCATCTAAGAAGCCCCTTGCAAGGAAGCACATTTCGAGTGCATTAGCACCAAACTGTCTGATGTGATATGCCTCTGGGATAACCGGGACAAGCCGCTCAACTATCGTAGGCTTGACTCCTGACATATTTACTCCAATTATGGAGTCTGAAAGGCTTTCTCGCTTGACAGAGATCCTTTTACCATTCAAAAACGCTCCCTCGTTTTTCGAAGCATAATAAAGGTCCCCCCTTGCAAGGTCGATTATTGCTGCATCAGCCACTGCATTTAGGGAGAAGTCAGTGGCATATGCAATCGAACAGCAGAAGAAAGGTATCCCATGAATGGCGTTAGTGGTTCCATCTATTGCATCCATGACAATGTATCCCTGTTTGCCTTCGATCGTACCACATTCTTCACCAATTATTGTGGCTTCAATTCCTTGCTTCCTGATGAGATCAATCACCGTCTTTTCAGCTATCAGGTCAATTCTTCTTGATATGTCTCCTCCTGCCCCTCTACCCATCTGCCTGGCAGCGGAGGCAGTCCCTGCAAGACCTTTTATTTCTGCGTTCACTTCTTGGCATGCCTGCTTCAACGTATCAATTATCATCGTTATGGCACTCCCTTACAATTAACTTGGTAAAAGATATGTCCAAGAGGGACAATCTATTCACAATCTATCTTTTTAACCTTCCAAAATGCAAGACCGTTAATACCCAGTCTGTACATAATATTATATAAAGATCTTATAGAACTAGCCTTTAGACTGCAACTACAAAATGCCATTAGGCAAATCTGCATGAGAGCCAGACCGATCTGAGCAAAGCGTTTTTTACTTGTTTAAGGTATTATCTCGTAGAGGGCAATTATCATAATGATCATGCCTGCCACCTATTCTCACAATTATGATGCTAGTCTAATCGAGCGATTGTTATTCCGGGTGGCAAAAAAATGGGTTGCTGGCTACGGTGTCGAGGAAGCGATGACCTCAGCCGTTGACGCAAACAGTCGTAACATGCCTGCAATCCTAAACTTCCTTGGTGAGGACACTAAAGATGCCAAATTAATTGAGCAGAACATTAACGAATATTTGGTCGTAATGGATTTAATGCAAAAAAGAAAGGTGCATGGGTGTGTATCTATTAAGCCTACACAGCTTGGCCTTGCAATAGACTACAATATGTGCTTACAAAATTTCAGCAAGCTTGCCGCCAGAGCTACTGATCTTCGACAATTCATATGGATAGACATGGAATCGGTCAAGTTTACAGAAGACACAATTGCACTCTACCTGGAGTTGTACAAGCAGTATAATATGATAGGCGTGGCGATACAATCGTATCTGCGTCGGAGTGCGAGCGACCTATTACACATTATCGAGCACGCAGGCAAGGTAAGGCTTGTCAAGGGTGCATACCAAGAATCAGCAGACCATGCCTTCTTTACAAAGGAAGAAATCAATGCCAATTATTCAAAGCTAATGAAAATGCTCCTTGAGAGTAAAAATTATTTTGCGATTGCGACACATGACTCTGCTCTGATCGAGGAGGCCATAAGTCTAAGCAAGAATTCCAAATTTGAATTTCAGATGCTAATGGGCATTCGAGACGATCTAAAAAGTGAGCTTATTGCAAAGGGATTTGTAGTAGCCGAATACATTCCTTATGGTGGATACTGGCTTCCTTACTCTGTACGCAGGCTAAGGGAGCGCAAGCGCAATCTTCTCCTGCTTGCAAGATCACTCATTCCACAAA
>JALZFS010000102.1 GCA_030861405.1 Thermoproteota archaeon
TGCTCATATATGATCATAGAAATTTTAAGAAAGGCAAGAGGCTTCAGGCCGCAAAGGCCATCTTAGGTGAAGGACTTGTCACAAGCGAAGGGGATTTTCACAACCATCAACGACGGCTAATACAGCCAATATTTCATCCGAAACGAATCATGGAATATTCAAAGATTATGACAGATTATGCTGTTCGTTTTCGTGATAAATGGAAGGATGGAGAGACATTGGATATCTCTCAAGAAATGATGCAACTGACGCTTGCTATCATCTGTAAATCAGTATTAAATTATGATGTAGAATCAGAGGCCAAGCAAGTTGGCAAAGCCTTAACGACGGTGCGTAACTATTCTAAACGACTTCAGAATCCAATAGGTCATGTTCTTGACAAAATTCCTATTCTGCCTGCTCCAAGAGGAGCTCGAGAAGCCACAAAGGAATTAAATTCATTGATATTCAAGGTAATTTCGGATAGACGACATAATGCTCAATCTCAAGGATCTGATGGAGGTAAAGGTTATAATGATTTGGTGTCCAAACTACTAGAGGCACAAGAAGATTCTAGCTTAGCAGATCCTACTTCCTTAGATGGTGGAGGCGCTCAATCAGCTTCATCGCCAACATCGTCTAATGACAAAATGTCAGATAAGCAAGTTAGAGATGAAGTTATGACCATATTTCTTGCAGGTCATGAAACGACTGCCAATGCACTTACTTGGACATTCTATCTACTTTCCCAACATCCCGACATAGAGAAGAAACTTCACGACGAGATAGACTCTGTTCTTGGAGTTACTGACGGACATGGTGGCACTGCCGGTAGAATCCCAACAGCTGAGGATATTCCACAATTACAGTATACTGAAAAGGTGCTTAGAGAAGCAATGAGGCTTTACCCGCCTGTGTGGACAATGGGCCGCTATGTTGAAAATGACTACAGAGTAGGGGAATACACTGTACCCGCGGGATCTTCCATCCTCATGAGTCAATATGTTATGCATCATGACCCACGCTACTATGAGGATCCTGAACAATTCAATCCTGACAGGTGGACAACAGAATTTAAGACTCGGCTGCCCAGATTTAGTTACTTTCCATTTGGAGGAGGGATAAGGGGTTGTATCGGAGAACCTTTTGCATGGATGGAAGGTACACTTATCATTGCGACCATATCGCAAAAGTGGAAAATGCGGCTGGCTTCTGGTCAGCGTATCAAACTGGATCCTGCAATTACATTGCGACCCAAATATGGTATGAAAATGAAACTAATCCAAAGGACAAGTTGAGATGCTGCTAATAATATGACGACAATTCTATCAATCGGAGTGCACGGTATCAAATCTGTACCTATGCCACCAATACAATGTGTTTCCCCAAATTGATTTCATAACTGAGGTCGTTTCTGTATGGCATAAAATGCATTGGCACTGATCGCTGCCTTTTCCACTTATTGTATATTATGCCCGATTAACGTAATTAAGAGGATAAAGTCAAAGCAACGTAACGCTCAACTTTCAAGAGGAAGCCAAAATAGGCTTGTCTGAGTAAGAAAGAAAGAAAATGACGAGCATTATGTACATCTGATGTGGGACTAACTTAACAGATTGGACAGATATCCAAAACCATTAAGTATAGTAGCTGTAGGGAGGGTAACCATGACAGGCTACCAGTCAACTGATGAACAGTTATACGAATATCAGATAGTGAATAGAACACAAGAGACACCAGATACATATACTTATTCACTTTCTCCAGTTTCCGCATCTCATAGACTGAGCTTTAATATAGGTCAGTATGTGAATTTGACTGTACCTCTCAAACGTCCAACTTCTTCGGGGAAGAGCGAGGAAACAATAGTTGAAAGGGCCTACTCGATAGCTTCATCTCCTACAAGAGATCAGCTCGAACTTACCATTAAAGATGAAAAACCATATGGATACATAAATCCGGTTACTGGTAAGGGAGACGGGTTTGCTGCATACTTCTTTGAGCAAATAAAGATAGGTGATAAGATCAGACTAACACCAAGCAGGAGTAAGACTCATTTCCTATCTAAAGTTGCTGACGGATTGGAAAAGGATATAGCTTATTGGGCAGGTTCTAATGGTGCAGAATCTGCGAGATGCTTAATACAATACATGGAAGATATCAAGGATCCAGACCTTAAGCTTATATTGTTTTATTCCAATCCTAGACTTTACAACAGTCAGTATCAGAATGAAAATGACAAAAAAACCATTAATGTAATTTATTTCAACTGGCTATTACAGATGGCAAAGAAACTTGAAAATTTTAAGGTAGTATTTACTTTTACTAAAGAGAGAGAGCTTCTCCTTACATCCGATCACCCAAGAATAGTCTATCGAACGGGAAGATTCTTTAAAGATCTAGATGGCAATAATGAACGAACACTTTTGAAATACCATGGAAATGTGGAATCTGCTTTTAATCCCATCTGTGGAAGCAGCGCGCTAATCAACGGTACTGTAAAGCTTAGCACGGGCGAAATAGTGCGGGGCAGAGGTATAATGCAGGACCTATTGGAAATTGAAGGTGTTCAGCCTCAAAAAATTGACAGAGAACAATACTATCTCCAAGTCGTTGGGGCATAGCAGATAACGCGAATACGACTGAGCCTCAGCCGAAACTACCATGCCAAGATTGTCAGCCCTATTATAAGGCTACCCGATGAGAGCAAAAAATTAGCAAGGATACCTTGAGGCAACAAGGGGGGCGGAAACACGCGACACTTCTTGTCCTTATTATCCTATCAGGTAGTTTATTGATCTTTCTGTTTCCCTAGATCAAATGATGGATCAAAAGATGGATAGAGAGTCATTCCGCCATCAACGAAGAAAGCACTTCCGGTGATATAGCTTGCCTTATCTGATGCCAGAAATTCAACCATGTTTGCTATCTCTTCAGGACTGCCTATACGCCTAAGTGGAATCCTCATAAGTACCTTGTTTAATTCATTCTTGTTCTCTCTTAGCTCCTGATTCATGTCTGTTTCTATTGCACCGGGAGCAACGACGTTTACTCGGATATTATGCTGTGCCAACTCTAAAGCCATGGTCTTAGTCATCATTTCAATTCCTGCCTTAGAAGTTGCATATGGAATATAATGCGGTTTTGGAATTACTTGGTGGACTGATGAAATATTTATTATACAGCCACCTTCTGGATTTTTTTGATTTAGCATATGTTTCACCACTTCTCTACTGCATACAAATGGACCTGTCAAGTCAACTGCTATTATTTTTTGCCAGATTTCTATCGATGTATCCTCAAAAGGAACCTCTTGCTGTATGCCTGCATTATTTACGAGAACATCAATTCTACCAAAATGTTTCACTGCTTCATCGATCAATCTTATGCAGTCAGTTTCTTGGGAGACATCTGCTATGACGGCTATTGAATCAGTGTTTGTTCCCCCATCACGTATTTCTTTCGCTACTTTTTCAGTCTCCTCTCTTTTACGGGCATTTACAACTATGCCAGAGTATCTATTAGACTTTGCAAAGGCTAACGCAATAGCTCGGCCTATTCCTCTATCTGAGCCAGTGACAACTGCAACTTTTCTTACGCTATTAGCACTGTTATTACGCATCCTTGCTTCACTCATTTGGGTCTCAACTTCTCCAAAAGATCTGATAGTTATTAGGCCATTAGGGATATAAGCAATATCATCTGCTTTAATATTCTATACTTGGGTCCTTTGAAGAAGGATATACATTGATCTAAGGCAGAGATAGGAATGTGTCAACTTTTTTCCTCCAGTAATCTCTATCTCTTGTAGGCAATCCATTGAGACTATCTGTAGGGAAAGGAATTGTAATGACTTCAGGGGCAGCAGATATTTCCAAGGTTAGCCTAATTTTCCTCTGAGGGATTCCTTGCCTTTGCCTTTCCAAAACGAGTTCATCTGCTAAGGCGGATTGCATTGCACACAGATAGTAATCATTCTAGGTCTTGGTATATCCATTCGTGCTAGTGCAGATAGGAGAAGATCAGGTATGTATATTTGCACGGTATGCACTGGTAGATTAAATTTTTACTGATGGGTTCAGACCTGATTAACAGAGTTTTTCTTAGTTAGATGGACTCAGCATCTATATCAAGATGCTTGTAACACTAATGGTGATCAAATAAGAGCTACTATCAGGTACAAAATCTGATTTTCACCAATCAAGTTAGCAAGAACTGTACATAGATATGGAAGTAGAGTCGCTACCGTGTGTGATATTCAGGGTCTAGAGATGCACACACGACCTATATTTTCTACCGAATTTCTCCTTTCTGAATATGCTCAACAGTCGTGTGCCTCTGCATGTCGCCAAGGCTGTCAAATTGCTTTCCACAAATTCTGCAACTAAAATTCGGATGGTTGTTGATAGGATCAGGATTAGCAGATGTCATGTGTGGATCAGACACTTAATCTCACTTATAAGAATTAGAGAAATCCATAAACGTTATACGAACTAGGATACTAAGAGCCAGCATTGGCATATCCAGACATACCTAAAACTTGGAAACCTTTCGTATCTAAGGCAAATGCTTTCCTTGAAAAAACGAAAGAGCACGCACTTCATGGGATTAATCCGGGAGGGTATTACGAGGCCATATGGTGTAGGGACGCTTCCTATATCCTGCGTGACTGGTTTCTGTCTGGAAACGTCGATGGTACATTATTACAGCTTGGTCAAATATGGGCGCACCAAATCACTCCGGGTAGAGAAAAGATAGTCTATGGCAGGGGCTCACCTGAAATGAACTTTTCAGCAGAGGTTGCAAACAACGAGAAAGAAAAGGAATTTGAGGGTGCACTTCCTACCACGATATATCAGGTTGGTTTCTCGGAAATTTATGGGAAAAACCCAGACATTGATTCTACCGCCCTGATGATCTCTACAACAGCTTGGATCTTAGGCAACTGGTCTATAAGACATGGTCACTCCTATTCGATCGATGATCCCTCTCAGAACAGGGTTGTGGCTTCCCAAGATTCTGCAGACTATGTCTCCGGTCTGCTAGCAAAAATCGGCGCAACTGACCCGCTACAAGTTACAAGGTATACTATTCCGCGCATGCTCAAAGCAGTTGATTACCTTTCAAAGCGAGATATTGACAGCGACGGTTTGCTCGAACAGAAGCATAATGAAGACTGGATGGATACTGCTCTCAGAGCCGGCAAGATAGTGTACAGCCAGGCATGCTGGATACTTGCTCTAAATGACTTATCCATTCTACTATCGAACGTAGAACAGCACGAAGAGGCAAGAAGGATGATGAATCTGAGAGAGAAGGCAATGAATGCTGTTGATGAAAAGTTGTGGTCGCAGCAGGATGGCTGCTATATGAATATACAGGAGACTCCCCAAGCTGATATCAAGGAATCAAATTATGGCGAGACATTTACTGAGGATACTTCGTTTTATTTGGTGGCAATGACTGCAAACACTCAGCAAAATGCCTTAAGAATGCTCCAAAAAGAAATATTGGCCAACCAAGAGCCAACGAAAGCCCTTGATCCGAAGCTTCACCATAGGGCCTCGAGCACACTTGAAGCTATTAAAAGCAGGATGTGGAAGGATAAATGGCCTCTGGTGACTGAAGGGTTCTTGAAGGAAACTGGCCCTTGGATTCTCAAGCCGTATGAATATCACAATCAGACCTGTTGGCCATGGATTGCAGCGGTGGAAATGATGGCACGAGCCAGATATGACAGGATCGAAGACTGCGACGTCATGCTTTCTGCATTTACTTCACATGGAGGCAATCCTGAACTGCATGCATTCTACGAATGGGTGGACCCAAATACAGGCCAAGGGCATGGGGCATTTCCATTTAGGACTGGGTTGTCTACTCTTAGAATAGTAGTTGTTGGACTCCTTTTTAAAATAATGAATGATTACTCTTCGCGTCGGCCGCAAGAAGTATTGCAGCAGTTCTTCGACGTCAAAGGAAAATAAGTATAGCTGGCAGCCAGCCAGCCTTAACGACTTGGTATTATTCTTTCTATGTATTCTTTAGCAGTCTCATGATCTTTTATATATAAATAAAACCTTTCACATGTC
>JALZFS010000122.1 GCA_030861405.1 Thermoproteota archaeon
GTATGACGCGGTGCTATGCTAACTATACTAACCCCTATAAATCTACATCATCAGCGAATTTCATATACTTTTTATGGATGAGCTGCCATTGATGGCTGGAGAGAGCACAATGCATGATCATCTGCATTTTAGATGCAATATCTGTGGGAGCAAGGCAGATTTTGTCGTGCAGCTCGAACTTCTCAAAGAGAATGTGAAATATGATGTTCTGCACTCGCAACAGATGCCATTTTATCTGTGCAAGAACCATGAATACATCTACAAAAAGATGCAGGAGAATATAGAACTGAAAGATTATTTTGTAGAAACAATAAAGGAAAACCAGTAGATGCCGAAGAGAAACTTTAGAACACTTGAAGAATTCCAGGCAAATATTCATAAAGAGGGAGCCACACTCGTTGAGTTTTCTGGCACCAAGGTGCCTTGCATACTTCTAGATCAGAAAAACTATGAACAGTTGTTGCTCACCGTGTATGGCAAAAAGGTGCGTGCAGATACAATGCTTGATATATTTTATGATCGTCAGAATGTATTTGTAGATATCCAGATCAAATTCCTTGACACCAAACTCGAACAAAATTTTTTGTTATATGCAAATGATATGATCGAGTTCTTTGAAGCATTAGCTGAAAGTGGCATGATCTCCATTGCGTCTAACTCCCCTGTCTATACTAATTCCCAGAACCTATTCATGATTCAACTACCAAAAAAAGAAGCCGCGGAACGCGCTCTTGAAATAATCAAAACCAAATTCAAAAAGCATAGTTAATAACACCTCTTATCCAAATCAAAATGATGGTACGCCCCTATATCAAGAAGCAACAAGACGACGAACATGGTGTTCCTATTGAAATAGACATCCATTACCATCTATATGGCAAACATGCATGGGAAGTAGAATATAGCGGACGCTGTACAATTTGCAATAAGCGTATAGACGAATTTGGCTTTTGTGCATGTGGAAGCGTTCAATAATCCTTAAAAATTATAGTAGATTGCCCTCTAGATGATTATTGTAATGTCCTTATATGAAATGTTAAGCAACAAATGCTATGGCTTCTACGATTTGGACTATTGTTTGGGTAGTACTAGGCATAATAGTACTGATAATTCTACTCCGGTTCTTGTTTGGACTGATCTAAAATGATGGATAAGTTCATGGACAAATTGATAGAGAGCGCTACATCTGCATATATGCCTAAAGTGCAAGAAATGGCGAAGACAAGAAAAGCAGAGCTGGAAGAGGTTAAGGCCAAGGTAAGGACTAATCCTGAGCAGGTAGAAGCGTGGCTTGAAAAGGAGATAGAAAAGTTACAAAATATGGACATCAAAGAGATTATGAAGAATGCGACGGCCGGGATTTGAACCCGGGTTACCAGATTGGCAATCTGATGTCCTAGACCAAACTGGACGACCGTCGCACGGAAACAATCGGTACTAGAAGGTTATTTAAAGCGTACGTGTCTATGTCAGCAATATTATAGTAGTGTAACCTCTACTCTCTGTGACATAGTCACTCTCGATTTCTTCTGCTACTGGAGTAAAAGAAATAAGATCGTGTACGTGGGAGTTGCTAGCATGAATAATAACATAGTCGTCAAGAACATCTGCGGCCTGCATGCTCTGTTTGCTTATCGAGAAGCTTACTGGCGAGCTAGAATTTATGAGCAACAATTGATCCTTTTGATAGTTGCCAATGCGTGCACGTCTCCCCGGCCTCGGAGTTGCCTTGATGTTCACTCGTATATCGCCAACAGGATGTGTAGTATAGCGGCTCATATTATTCACGAAGATATCAAACTGAAAAGGATAACCTGCGGTATTTTCTGCCATTTTGTTCACCCCGTCATTCATGACCACGTCCACTTTTTTGATAGTAGTACCATATTTTACGATCCAGTCATTAGTCGTCTTAACGATATTACTTATCGCCCTCTTTCTCCTTGAGGTTTCCTGCTCGCCTAAATGGTAGCGGTTGATCCACTCTATATAATCTCGACTAATATCCGTAATGAAATCGGTGCATGTGGTCTGGTATTCTTCTATGCTAGTAGCTCGCTCAGAGCCTGAGTCAGTAGCAAACATGTTCCATAGCATTGATGCTGCTTACCAAAATAAAAAGATGAATTGTGTCCTACTCTTTCTTGAGCAATTCCGCCATCTTTTTGGCCTGGTATGTAATTATCATATTGGCGCCGGCGCGCTTTATGGATGTAAGAAACTCTGTCATAACTGCGTTCTCATCAACCCAGCCGTTAATTGCCGCTGCTTTAATCAGCGCATACTCTCCAGATACGCTGTAGGCACATATAGGCAGGTTGGTGGTTTGCCTCGCGTTGTATATAAGATCGAGGTATGGGATGGCCGGCTTAATCATGATGATATCAACTCCTTCTGCAATATCTGTCTCTATTTCGCGCATCGCTTCTCTTGCATTTGGGAAAGGCATTTGGTACGTGCATCTATCGCCAAATTCGGGTGCAGAATATGCTACATCGCGGAACGGCGCGTAAAGGGGCGATGCTTGCTTGGCACTGTATCCCATTATTGCAATATCAGTAAATCTGGCATTATCAAGCCCCTTCCTTAACGCCTGCACTTCTCCGTCCATCATTGCTGAGGGTGCGACGATATCTACACCGGCCATTGCATGGCTGACAGCTACCTTTGCTAAGACGTCAATAGTTTTGTCATTGTCTATCTTGTTGTTTACCACAACACCGCAGTGGCCATGTGATGTATATTGGCACAGACAAACATCGGTGATTATTGCCACCTTCTTGTTAAACTGATTACGTAAGACTTCCACTGACTTCTGCACAATTCCGCAGTCATCAAATGCTGATGTTCCCTGCGAGTCCTTGTGCATTGGAAGGCCAAACAAAATGATTGCTCTGATACCGAGGTTCAGTATAGAATCAACCTCACTGACAAGTTTCGACATCGGCAGGCGATGCACATCCGGCATCGAAGCTACCTCTTCTGTCTTCTTTAATCCTTCTTGAACAAATATCGGAGCTATCAGATCCTTTGCTGAAAGGCGAGTCTCTTGCAATAGATCTCTTACTGCAGGTGTCGTCCTTAGGCGACGAAGTCTTACATTTGGAAAGGAGCTAATGTTGTTGCTTTTCTTCATAATTGAACAACTTGGCTACTATTTTCATCAGCTCGTCGTTGCTACCGTCCTCTATCTCCTTTCGTAGATTATTCATGGGAGTTGAAAGGATGCCTTCTACAATGGCATAGGAAAGATGCTCCACAACCTTGACTTCTTCAGGCCCAACCTTTTTGCCAATGATTGCCAATGCCTTTTTTAGTTCTCGTTCTCTTATTGTATCTACGTTCTTGAACACCGAGACCACAACAGGCTCGGCCTTCATTCTCTTCATTATCATGTCAATTGATTTCATTTCTTGATTTATTAGATTCTCTGCAGCGTTGATCTCGTTCATGCGGGAGCGCATGTTCTTAGAGACTAGCTCAGCAATTTGGTCCAAGTTTATCAGCTTTACCCCGCGGATAATTGCAACCCTTTCATCCACCGTCCTTGGATTAGATAGATCGAAGATCATCATACTACTGCCCTTTTTGTTCCTCATCGCCTTTTCTATTCTATCATAAGTGATTAGGTGGTATGGAGCCACGGTCGCTGTAAATATTACGTCGACTACGCGTAGCATTTCAAGCGCGCTGTCAAACGTGATCGGAATTCCTGCGACTGTCTCTGCAAATGCCTGCGCCCTTTCAGGAACTCTGCTTGCAATCATAAAGTTGATATCATATCTTCTGAGCACCTTCGCCACAAGGCTAGCAGCCTCGCCAGTACCTATCAGCAGAATTGTCTTGTTCTTAAAGTCCTCAAAGTATTCTTCGGCGAGGTTTACTGCGATTGATGCAATTGAAACATTGCCCTTGTTGATGCCTGTAGTAGTCCTAATCTTACTGCCTGCCTTAAGCGCCCTGTCAAACATGATGGACAGAGTCACACTTGCGTAGCCGCCAGCGCGTGAAAACTCTATGGCGCGCCTCACCTGGCCCAAGATCTGATCTTCCCCTACAACTAATGACTCCAGCCCTGATGCAAGCCTCATCAAGTGCATAATTGCATCATTGCCTCTATTGATTTCAATTCTTGCTAGGTCATTTTCTGATAACCCTGAAGTAGAAGCCCATACTTGACAAAGCTTATCCTCATCGATATCATTTCCAGCAGCAAATACTTCCACCCTATTGCATGTCTGCAAGATAACACATTCTTTGAGGCCTGCTTGCTCAAGAAAGGCCTTATGTGCGTTGTGGAACTCATTAAACGTGAACTTTTCAAGAAGATGTATAGGTGTATTTTGATAGGTAACCCTTGCATTAACAATCTGAACAAGCGCTGCTGTTGCTTCTGGTGTAGCTTTGATGGTCGTCGTCATTTTGCACTTTTTTTCTCCCATTTCTGCAACAGCTCTAATGTCGCGCTTTTAGCATCATCAATCCTATCCTCCTTAATAAGGTTCTGAATATGCGTGTTTTTTATCACTGAATATAGAAACTCCTTCCGCTCATCGACTGTCTTGATGTGTGGCCGTGCAGCTTGACGAGCGAATTCCTGTAGTTTTGCATTTTCAATATCCGCCTTTTTGATTATCTTGGGCAGGAACCGCTCTATCTTTATCCTTATTTTGCGCGCCATTAATGGGCTCTTGCCATAGGTTGAAATCCCTACCTGTACTACGCCTTCAATGTTGACAATGGAAGAATATGAAAAATCGCTTACAGCCGGATCGTCTGCTGCATAAACAAACGCCCCAATTGACCTGCCCTTCTCTACAAGCCTGCGATTCAGTTCCTTGTCATTGGTGGCTGCCAGTATCAAGAATGCATCTTTGTAACTGTCAAGGATGTCAGCATCGTGAAGCTTTGTCTTAACAAGCTTGATCTTGCCTAAGGCTGCCTGCTCGGATAGAAAGCGGTTAACCCTGCTAGTTATCACAGTTATTTTGCAGTCCTGACCCAAGAGTCCTCGCACCTTTCTGACACCTTCGGTACCACCGCCTATAACTACGGCATGTTTGCCTTTCATATTCAGGTCAACAATCAACTATAACACCGGAAAGTTAGATGATGCAATTTGACCAGTTTCTTTATTTAATCGTTGAGTTGAATGCAGGACTTGGCTAGTGGGATAACTTTTTGAGGTAGTTGGCGTCAACAGTTACTGGTATTTGGTATGGTGAATCAAGGAGAACAACTGTTGCTTCCTGCTTCTCATAATCCACACGAGTTATCTTGGCTTTCATGGACTTAAACGGGCCTGCAATGACTTCGACAGTGTCATCGGCGTTTAGCTCCGACACCACTGGCTTCTTCACCAAATAACCTTCGATGTCTTTGAATGGTAGGTCGCCCCTTATCTGACCTCGGACATGCCTTATTCCTGCCAATGCCTCATATGCAACATTAGAATCTGGAGCCTCGACAATGATGTAACCTTTAAAGCTGTCCAACACAAGGATGGAGCGAATTTGCAATTTCTTGGAGTTCGCTCTTGTCTCGAGCAAATTTGCAACCACACGCTCCTGACCCCCCGTCGTGCGGATCGCAAAAAACTTAGAGCTGTTTGCAGTAGGCAGAATCCCATTTGATTGCGTTGGTATTTTGGAGGCTGCCGAATGTTGAGTGGTAGTTCCATTGGCGCTAGACTCATGCTCTTGCTCTTCATCTACTGTCTTTGACTCGTTGATTTGATCTTGTGCTGACAGTGTATTAGTAGGCTCTTCGACGACTTCCTCTTGTTCTATTAAGTTATAGTCTTGATTATTATTATTATTATCATCATCAAATTTAATATCTTCTGCTCCGATGTCATGTTCGGTACCCTCGATCCTATTGTTCATCTTGTTGACTATGCAATGGCCTAATGCAATTTATAAATTTACTTGGCTAGAATAATGATAAATTTTATTTCCTTAGACAGATCAATTAGACTATTTTTATATGTCGTGTGTGACTAATGGAGGTAATATGATGATCTTCTGATCACTAAGTTTTATTCGATCCTCCTTCTGTATTTGGTCTCATTTACTAAAGTAAAAGAATATCATACTGTGAGCTGAAAGCTATGTGCTTCTTGATCCGTTATAGACATTCGAGCTTCCTTCGAACACTATTGAGAAAACTCATTTTTACATTTTCTCTGGATGCCTTATGCTTTATCTTTAAAATGTCTTAAGGAATTCCTTCCAGATTGGATAGAAGATAGTGCAGGTGAGAAGATATGATAGAGAATGTCTATCATGATGAGATATATTAGAACCATATGGATATGCATGAAAACTGCTGCTCCAATTTCTTAATATATTTTAAAATATCATGTTATTTTATCTATTTTCTAGATATACATACGACCATGGACATGATAACAATCATAGTCTGATTCTCTGAACTCTAGGCTTCTTAAAGTATGCTTCTATGTATCGAAGACATTCTGGTATGACCTTATTCAATAGTCTCTTTGATATTGGTAGATATGCTGTGAGAAGGCTAAAATTATGACTGTTTGCAGAACCATAAGTTGAACAACTACTATGTTCTGATAGCGTCTAGTCAGGACCTGGCAGGCATGACAATGATCAATCACCTACTGCGCAGTGCGGGATTTGATAGCGGGGACAAAAGCGGCACCGAACAATCGTATAATTCTGACCGTTATAAGAATATCCAACTCTGTATTTCATCTGGCAGTTTGCTTACCTTGGAAAACCTTGATAATCTCTATCCCAATGCTGATGCATTTATTTTCCTTTCAAAGCATAGGTCAGAGAGCTGCATTCCAACGCTCACATGTCACTGCACTGGAAATTTTGATAGGGATAATGCTTATGGCGGGAATCCCTATGAGATCGCAATATCCTATCCAAGTCTACAGAAAGGATATCTGAAAGCAATAACAGCTGTGCGGCAAAAAGTTCCGCAATATGACGTTATCATAGAAGCCACTCATCATGGGCCTACATCGCTACATAAGCCTGTCTTATTCGTAGAATTAGGATCATCGGAAACACAGTGGTCTGACAACAACGCAGCATCGGTGGTATGCGACACATTAATAAAGATACTTGAGAACCGCCCTGAGCAGTGTGATAAAATAGGCATCGCGCTTGGAGGCACTCATTATCCAATCAAATTCAATAATCTTCTACTCAACTCAAAATTTGGTCTTGCAGCAGTAGCGTCAAAACACAACCTCGAAGCAATCGACGAGGATATGCTACACCAGATGATTGAAAAGAGTGTCGAGAAGGTCACTCACATTATATTAGATAGCAAAGGCTTGGGACCTCAGAAGGATCGAATAATGAAATTAGCTAGAAAGACTAACCTTGAACTTTATAAGATCTAAACGTACAATTTTTAAATTTTCCCTACTATTAACATGATATGAAAAAACAGTTACTAACGGCAAGCGAAGTCTATGGCATATTGGCTCAAGTTCCAGAAGGCAAGGTCACGACTTATGGCGATATTGCTAAGGCTCTTGGGCATTCTAGCGCATTCCGCCTTGTTGGAAGAATCTTAAGCGAAAACCCAAATCTGATAACGGTTCCCTGTCATAGAGTCGTCATGTCAAATGGCAACATCGGTGGATATACCCTTGGCAAGATGATAAAGAAAGAATTGTTAAAGAAAGAAGGTTTGCGTTTTATTGGTGATAGTATCTTAGACTTCACCGATTGCAGAGTGGCGCCTAAAATGTTGCGTTAGTGAGACTTCGCTTCTTTTACGAGATCCTGGAGATGTGCAAGTGATCTTACCTGGCCACCATTGACCTTCTTGTATAGTTGCCAGTATATATCGGTGGTGATGTCCTTCCTTTCCTTAAATACTTTTAAGTGATGCCGCATTGATCTCGTTCTAACTACGTACACCCTTTTCTTGCCTACTCTCGCAGTCTTTTTGCCCTTTTTTGATCCCGGACCCTTTCCGTGAACTTTCCAGACGGAGCGCTTTTCTATTGCTCTTCTTCTTGAGCTTCCGTTAGGTTGAACTGTCCATATCGCTCCAATCTTGACAAGGGAGCGTATATTTTCTCTAGTAATCGAGTCGGCTATGTCTTCTAGCCTGTCCGGTTCAAAGCGAACTCTGTTAGCTCCTACGTCAAGAATCCTTGCCACGAGCTCACGTTTTTTTGCAATATTGACTACCATTTTATTCTCTCTTCTTTTCCTCTTGCCCTTGTTTTTTTGGGATGACCTTACTTGTATTGAGCACCTTGATGCCTAGCTCGACTGCCTTGTTAGTTATCTCGATCCTCTTTTTCTTGCCAACAGTATGACCAACCCTTGCTGCGTCCTTTTTTGGGTCAAGCCTAGTCAGCTCGGAAAGGTTGTAAACGATATTGTCGGTGTATCCTGATGGATGTAGACCTCTTGCCGCTCTTGGGCCCCTATAGCCGACCTTTACAATCGCTGGCATTCCTGATTTTTGCTTCCTCATCTTGTTGTCCTTTCCCTTGGGCTTCCTCCAATTCTCGGCAAGCCTCTTATATCTCCAGCTCTCTTGCCTGATGAACTTAGGTCTTCTCTCCGCAACCCTTTTCCTGGCCGCGAGTAATTCCTCATTAATTACCATAACGTTACGGAAAAGACTTACCTCTTTCAATAAATACGTTACTGGTTCTCCTAATTTTGATTCAAGATCAGCGTTAAGACAAGATCGCCCATTCAACTACACCTTAGAAGAACCAGATGTTTTGTCTATCATCATGACAGGGTTTGTGAACTTCTACACTTTTAACAAATCCTAAATCAACTGCATTAGGACGGAAATCGTCTCTTATTTAGGCCCTTGGTATTTGCATTTTGAAGCATTTGAAAGTTTCAAGTTTGACCATATCTCGAGTTGAATCATAGGTACTAGTTCAGTATTTATCATGATAGTGCAACGTTACCTCTGACCACGCATGTCAAATTCACCGACGAATTCCTAGACGAGAGTACATTATTCTTTATTGTTGTTAGTAGAACTTTCTAGTACCATAAAGACATAATCAATATTTAATAAACTATATCTATATCAATAACAATTAATCTATATCAGCAATTCTACAATATGCTTGTAGTAAACAGTACATGCTGGACCAAAATGCAAATACTCTGAGGACAAATGGTAATAGCCTGGCCCATATACCAGAAGACCTTGCACGTTTTGTCCGACGCGATACATACTCGCTTCTACTAAAGGGACCTGCTGGTACCGGCAAGACTACTCTTGCACTTACGATCCTAAAGTCACTTGGGACTACGAACAGTTTTTTTTACATCTCGACAAGAATATCCCCAAAGCAGCTGTTTCAATATTATCCATGGCTCTCGGATTTTGTCGAACAATTCAAGTCTAAAAGCGCGAATGTTGGCCCTGATCAGAAAGTAATGCCAAGTTTCGAAGATGCAAGGCTAGACGAGCCGGAGTCACTTTTTGAGCGTATTACAAATCAGCTGATGGATATCAAATCCCCAATAATTATAATCGACAGCTGGGATCCAATTGCCTCTTTTATGGACCGAGAGGCACGCCTCAATAATGAAAGGGTGCTTCAGACATGGAGAGAAAGAGCAGGTGCCAAGCTAATATTCATAAGCGAGCACGCTGCTGACACAATGCTTGACTTTCTCATGGACGGCATAGTGGAGCTAAAGCAGAGCTACTATGACAATGTAAGATTAAGGGAAATATGTCTGCTGAAGCTGCGAGGCATCCGCATAAACCGGCCATCTTATATCTATACACTTGAAAGCAGTATATTCCACTGTTTTACACCGTACCGGCCAATTAAGTTTAAAGCGCACAAGGGAATTAAAGCCGACCTTTTCGAGATTACAACAGGAGATCATGTCAGAAGTGGAATTTCTAACCTAGATACTGCGCTAGGCAGCGGCCTTCCAAGAAAGGGCCTTGTTCTGCTCGAGCTTGACTCCCAGATGAGCATGACAATCCCGATGGTGTTTCTAGGAAGGATTGTCTCTATCTTTCTTTCAACTGGGAATCCGGTGCTATTACAGCCCTTCGACTGGATTGACCTATCTACAATAATAGAATTCTTCGAGTCATCCTTGCCAGCCGGCAAAAAGGGCCTTTTTAAGGTATTGTTGGCAAGCAATACTAACAAGGTGCCTGAAAATGTAATACCGCTGGGCAAAAGTCGCGGCTCTGATCCCTTGATTGCCTCAGTTCTCAAGATGAAGCAAAAACATCCTGACAAGCTGCTTCTTAATATAATGTGGACAGATGTCATGCAAAGGGTTTACGGAGCAGAACGATTTCGGAGGGAGGTGCGAAATATAGTCTCCAATATGAGAATCGCTACGGATCTTTCGATAGTAGTCATCCGATATTCGCAGGACGATATCCTGGAGAATCTATCTGAAATTTCCGACATACGCCTCAGATTAGTAATGCTAAACGACACGTTGTTCCTACGGTCACTTGTACCCTCCTCTCCTCTATATTCTCTGACATTTGATGATAGATTATCGATCGGTCTAGATCCCCTTGTCTGATTAGGTGCTCAGGTGGTAGTATTCATCAGCCAAGTTCTCTTCAATACCCACGGGCAGAAGTTCTTTCATCTGATCATAGTAGGATAGAAATTTGCTTCCTTTTGGGGTTATCCTATAGAGCGTCTTGTCCCCGTTATTTACTTCGAGCACCAGGCCGCTCTTGATAAGTGAATCAAGGTACAACTTGCACTGGTCGTTACTTAACATAGCTTTATACATGATCTTGGTACGCGTCTCTTCCTTGTTTACTGACTTCAAGATGGCGGCAATGACTTCATAGCGGCTGCGGTTCTTCATTTAAGCGGACTCAAATACACATACATTTCATATAATCCATATTACTATTTGTATGCAAATTATATACTAAAGGGAGGTTCCATTTTGAATCATTTGCCACGCATATAGGAGGTATATTCACAGCAAAGCTCTATGTTAAAGTCTATGTTCATTTCATTTATGTAAGCGAGGGTGGTGGTGCCTTTGTAAAGAGCGCGGCAAGCTGCTTATAATGAGCAATGAATTTCTTGCCCAGGTCAGTGGTCTTGTATATATAGCGTTTTGAACTTGGTCGCTCCTGCATCATCTCCAGCATTCCACTGTCAAGTAGAAATTCTAGGTACTGGTTTATCTGCTTGGAGTTGAGGTTGCAGCGATACATCACATGGGTCTTCCTCGCCCCATTTTCACACATTAATAGTATGAACTCTATTATCTCCAGCCATCCCCTGTTGCTCCAGCCTGCAGCGTTTAATGGCAACTTACTACAGAAACTCAAATGCTATCGGATTTAATGTTAAACATACTTTTTAATTCAACAAGAACATAGAAGATTTATAGCTCCTCTGGAAATTCGGTATACCGTGGGACACCATTTTCCTGAACAGCATGCTCAATATTACTGTTGTGGGTTTATTGAACTTGATCACAGGGTCTACTGGAAAAGAGAAAAGTGGGTGCATTCAATTTTGAACCTTTTCACCTCTTATTGCTGTGGCTTATGCTATTCAGTTTCTTAATTTTTAACCCTTAGAATACCTGGTGGTTGAATTCTCAGTAGCCGTCTTATTTATCATAGAACATATTACATTTCAGATGATCAAGAAATCTGGGAATTATTCCTGGCTAAAGGATTCAAAGAGCGCAACAATAATGACGTTATTAAATATGGATAGTGGAGACCTTTATCTATTGCATGAGTTCTAAGAAGATAGATTCTGATGACCTATTAAATGGCTAGCATTTGTCTCATTGCTCTGAGTGTTAGAAAACAACATCATATAGCCAATATGTTTAACTGTCATATATGAGCACGTATCCTGTTGCAGCTGGCTAAGATCGCATCAAAAGCTGATGCCTCTGACTTCATACGTAAAATTGAGCAGGCAGCCTATAGACTACAGGATCAAAGACAAAGAAAAAGCATTTCGGGTGGTAGAGTAATTGGCGGGCTGGTGGAAATCAATAGTTTACAAGACCTTGTTGTAGTAAGCGATCTGCATGGTGATTCGAAATCATTATTTAGAATCCTTTCTGAAATAAATTACTCCCAATTCTTGTCAAATGCATTGAACAAGCTTGTATTTCTTGGAGATTATATCGATAGAGGAAGAGAGTCTGTCAATATACTGTACTCATTATGTCATCTTAAAGATGCATATCCTGAATCGGTTATACTGATGAGGGGAAATCATGAGGCGCCTGCTGAGCTTCCTTTTTCCCCTCATGATTTTCCGTACGAGCTGGAAGATCGCTTTGGGGACCGCTGGAGGGAAATTTACAAGAAGCTGCTATCCTTATTTACAGAACTGACGCTTGTAACAGTGATTATGCACAAGCTACTCCTTGTACATGGTGGAGTCCCAACAGAGGATGGTGCAATTGCAAACTTTAGAAAATCATTAGCCTTTGCTCAGAAAAACTCAGTCCATAGCAGAGTATTTGAAGAACTGCTATGGAATGATCCTTGGCCTGTTGATGAAAAGCAGGGCCGAGAAAAGTCCCGCCGTGGTTTTGGAAGGTATTTTGGACCTGATATAACCCTTAGATGGTTGCAAGCGTCAGGAACCAAGGCAATAGTTAGAGGGCATGAGGCTTGTCGCGGATTTAAGCTCGATCATGATAACATGATCCTTACACTGTTTTCTTGTATGGAAGCTTATCCTAATTTGAAAGCAGCCTACATAAGGTTAAGCGCAGCACATCTTGATACTATCAAGGGTGCAAAAGACCTTTCACCTTATGTCAAATTCCTAGCGTAGCCTTAATCTCCTTACATCTCTTTCGAAGTGAAACAGTAGATATGTCCGCTACTTGGCATATTTCTACTTGTCGGAGGAATTCATTGCAATTCTGTGATGCAAGGTAAATGACTGCTCCTGCAAGTGCTCTTGGATTCTTGCCAAGCGAAATGCGGTTCTGCTGAACTAATGTATATATGCGAAGAGCCTCACGTTTTGTCTTTTCGCTCAAGTCAAGCCTGTTGGCTATCAGAGTGACATAGTCGGGACCGTGCAGCACTGGCATTTGCAACGATAATTCTCTAATGATGAGCTTATAGTGAGCCATGACATCCTTACTTGAGATATTGCAGACAGCTGCAATATCTGCTACTGTTTTTGGCGTGGCGGTTTCTCTACATGCCGCGTAAAGCGCTGCGCCCACCAGCCCGAGTGTTGACCTACCCTTCGCCAATTTTTTAAGAGCCGCTTTACGGTATATGTATGCCGCACTTTCCATCACTGCTTGACTGAGATACAGTTTATCTCCAAATGTATTCAAGAATTTCAATGCTTTCTCTAGATTCCTTGAGATAGAGTCATTAAGTTGTGATCTGTTATTCCATGTCCGTAGTCTTTGCATTTTCATTTTTTGAGAGGGCTCTAGCGTCTTGCCCCTTGCGTCAGTATCATCTAATCCAATCAACGTTGACAAGCCTTTGTGATGTATTGCAAGCGACTCAGGCATGCCTGTCCTTGTCCTGTCACCATATTCAGAAGAGCTAAGCGTTCCAGTTACATTGTCTGCATGGAAGATTCTATCGTCTGCAACGCAGCCGCAGCTGCTACAAACGAACTCACTTGAAACCATGTCAAATATTACGGTTTCACTTTCACAATGCTGACAATACATCATATCATTCTTGGAATGTATTTGTTGTTCAGCTGATTCCATCGACACTACGTGTTAATTTCTTTTATTATTTCTAGTTTTTCTAGAAATCAGAAAGTCTTATTAAAAGAGAAATATAGATAGAACATTGATTAGAATGACATAAAATTACTTAGAATTCCTAGAAAATTTTTTATATACTATTGCTTTCAGTCAAGCGAATATAAATTCATTCTAGAATCCATTTGTTATTAAAGGATAAAAATGCAACTCTTGTCACCGTGTTCGATAATCTACTTCTAGCAATAGCCACGTTCTTTTGGCTTTCATATTTTCCAGTTGCTGCTCTCTCAACATGGAAGATCTTCAAAAACAGAAGCATGTTTATAGAGAAAGATTTTGAAGAGATTTCGCATGGTGCTGAAATAATATTTCAGATAACGACGCGTTCTGCGACAGGGGCATCTGTAGTCAAACGAGGTATACAATCTATAATATCCTCTGCGCATAATGTGAAATTTCATAATTACCATATCGAGGTAGTGACCGATGATCCTCGTGATTTATGGACACTCAGAGATGAAAATTGTGAAATAGTGGTGGTTGATAAAAATTACCATACAAATGCTATAAAAAAGGGTCGAGCCCTCCAGTATGCGGTAGAACGCCGACGGAGGGTAGGTAAGGATGGCAGCAAGTATTGGATATTTCACATGGATGAAGAAAGTTATGTGATGCCTCAGACAATACTTGCTTTGCTTAAATTCATCGGAAAAGGTGAAGCAATTGCATCGGAAGGTCCAATTTTTTATCCGCTCAAATTCGATTCAGCAAATCGGTTGACTGCAATAGCTGAATCGGCAAGGCCATTTGCATGCTATGACTGTGTTTCTCAAATGACAAATCCTCCTCCACTTCACATGCATGGAAGTAATTTGCTTGTTCGATCAGACATTGAAGATGCTGTCGAGTGGAATTTTGGGTCTACACTCGCAGAAGACCAAATGTTTGGATACAAAATTTATGAAAAATATGGTAATGGTTCTATGGGCTGGCATGGTGGCATACTGCTTGAGCAACCTCCACTCAACCTAAAAGATCATTTTTTTCAAAGGCGTAGATGGTTCCTTGGCACAATGCAGAACCTTGAGAAATTTCCCCGTTGGCATAAGTACAAAGTGATGCTCAAGTCAGCGAGCCTTTTCCTCGGTTTTGCATCGGCTGTTGCATCAACTGCTCTCATGGTATATAGCTACCTACTCCCTATGTTTTCTCTCTCAAGCTTTGACCTTGGAATGATAAGCTCTAACATCATGTTGCTTCCTGGCAACTTTCCAATCGTTTCTGCTTTTACTTCAATTGCGAAATCCGCCTCGGGATCCACTGGAATTGAGTTTGTAACAACCACGATCCTGCTCTTTACCTCCGTTGTATGGCTTGGATCCTATCAGCTGGGACTCGCGTTAAATCTTCGCTATTCGAAGATGAAATGGGCAAAAAGGATACTGTTACAAATACAGACTCTACTTTTATGCCCATTGACAGGACTCATCGAGACATTTCCAGCTTTTTGGGCCATACTAGAATACTGCATCAAGAAAAAAGAGATAATGGAAAAGATGACTATTTCTGACTTTTATATTATAAGAAAATGAATAAGGGCAGAGGACACTGTGACTATTGCAAGCTCGATTTGCTCAAGATCATTAACAGTACATGTTAAAATGACAAGCATAATATAATATACTATATCCGAATATTGCTTGCTTGTCTTATTATTTCATCATGCTTCGTCATAAGGAATATTGACTGCTTTAAGATCTTCTGCTGATTCTACATTGCAATGAATAGTACTTGCCTCCTTCACAAGCAAGCTGGTCTCATCATAACGTGCACTAAAGTGGGTCAGAAATAACTTGGTTATCTTCGCCTTCCTTGCTAACATTGCAGCTTCGGCTGCAGTTGAGTGCATATTTTCGATAGCCTTTTGTTGTTTGTCTTTGCTATAAGTAGACTCAAAAACTAGAACGTCGCATTCTCTAAAGAAATTCGCCAGCTTATCTGTTGGTCGTGTATCGCCAGAGATGCCTATCTTTCTTCCTTTTCGAGGCAGTCCTACAACTTGTCTTGCCCTGATCGTCTTACCTTGATATATGATATCTTCCCCATGCTGGAGCTTACTGTATAGCTTGCCCTCAGGTACGCCTAGCCTCTTTGCTTCTTCTACATTGAAGAAACCGGGCCTGTTAAACTCCTCAAGGCAGTATGCAAAAGAAGGAGTTGAGTGAAGGGCTTCGCAGCACGATATTTGATAGTCGCTCTCTCTAACTACTAACCCTTCATTCATTATCTTATGCACGGTGACATCGAAGGTCAGCCCAAAATTGATGATGCGCATATTTTCTCGTAGGAACTCTTCGAGGCGCGGTTCGCCATAAATGTCAATGTTCCTTTCTCTTCCTTGTAATCCCATTGTCTGCAGCAATCCAAGTAGGCCTACACAGTGGTCCCCGTGCATATGAGTAATAAAGATCTTCATTTTTCTGTTCATCCCAAGACCTGCCTTGATAAAATTACGCTGCATCCCCTCACCGGCATCAAAGAGTATAAGTTCACTTCCTCTCATGAGTGCAATGGAGGAAAGGCCCCGCTCTGCGGTAGGAGCAGCTGATGATGTGCCCAAGAAAACGAGCTGCATATTCACCATTCGAATGGATTAAGATAATTGCTGCCAAATTTATGCTAATAGCGCGACTTAAGAGCTGTTGATATTATAGAACTCACGTCCACCTTGGCATATTTGCCTGGCACCGAATTGGTGGAGATAATGTCCTGAACACCTGCAGATTTGATCTTCTGAGCAGCATCTCCGATTAAAAGCGCATGAGCGCACATTGCATATACCTTACCTGCTCCATTTCTTCGTAAGATTTCTGCCGCCTTGATAATGCTGCCACCACTGCTTATCATGTCGTCTATTAGGATGCTGTCTCGCTTGGATATATCAATATCGAGCTTTTCATCTACTGTAACTTGTCCGTTTATTCTATCACGGGATTTTTTTAATGCAACCATATCTATCTTAAGATGTCTGGCAAACTGCTCCGCCCTGCTAGCCCCACCTGCATCAGGCGAAACTGCAATAGGTTCATGCAATTTCATCTTAGATGCATAGTCTGCCAGAAGTGGAATTGAAGAGACATTCTGGATGCTGGTAAAGTATGACATGGCAAGATTGCTGTGTATATCGACTGTAACTACATGTTTGATACCTACTGCTTTAAACAATTGGGCTACCAAAGCAATACTCACTACTTCATCTTCCAGAAAAGCCCTATCCTGCCTAGCATATCCTAGGTAAGGAATAACTGCGCACATTTCCTCCACCCCTCCGTCAGTACATTTTCTAGCCATCATCATTATTTGAATGAGATGCGTGTCGGTGGGCGGGTAAGTAGATTGTACGATTATGGCATTTTTACCAACTTTGTCCAGCTTGATTCTGCTTTCACCGTCTGGAAATACTCTCAGCTGAGCCATCTTTAGCTGTACCCCCAAACTCTTCGCGATATTGTTAGCAAGATCGGAAGATGCCGGTCCTGCTATTACAGATACCTCTGTCAACTTTTCTGACAGTTAGAGTGTCACATCGTACATATCTATTCTCTTCTTAAGAATTTTAGTTTAATATTAATAGTATCAAGAATCGTTACAGTCTTGCATTGTACTATAAGATACTCAATGTTTCCAGTGTGTGTCATTCTTATTCCTTAACCGCCGTTAGTGTTTGGGCTATGTAGAAATTTTTAAATTGTAAATCTATCTATTTTGCCAGAGTTAATTATTTGAGAAATCCTCTCAAGAATTCTGTCTATGTTTATTCCGTAATATATACCGCCTGCTTCGAGCTTTTTTCTGGCTCTTTGTAAAATGGCAAGGCAAATATCTGACTCATCCTTTTCATCGTGTACAAATGCAGCTGCTACAAGTATGATACCATTTAGTATATCCTTCTCAACTCCACTTGCATTTTTCCATACATATTCAAGGGCTTCGTGCGCTTGCCAATATTTTTCATCGTTGAATAGCTGTAACGCACGCCTAATAGCTTTATCCTTCTCCATATGGTATTCTATAATGTGCTCATAGCTGGCTAAGGATGATATGGCTTCAAGGCTTTGTATTATTGTATTAACATTCATATCCGCAGGTATGCTGGCATCAAACTCGATATATCTCTTAGAAACACGGGCATCACGGATGATCGCCTTGGGCTCGACCAACTCCCTTGCTCTAATTAGAAGCGAATTGGCGTCTTTGGCACTGTACTGCATAGTGTTTTGTAGGTGAACCATAAATCGCTCCATGTACTAGTAGACCATGCTTTGTGACGCAAATAAACTTCTCTTAAGCTAACGTAGGGTAACAATATTGGCTAACACTGACATCCTTGGCTTCAGTGAGGGCCTTGTTATAGGTGGAGTAATGGCGATAGAAGAAATTGCGCATAGCACATTCTTGATACTCGGCCTTGGATCACCATAAAATTTCCAAAGGACTGACAATAGTAGTCCCTATTGCGAAGGAAAAGCCAAAGATTATACACTCTACTCGATCCCATGCTCAGAGCTCGCAGACCTGCAATCGTGGGCTGGGTGTATGGATAGACATGTCTGTATCGTCACCTGCGGCATCTATAGTATTTCTTGCAGTACAAGCAGAGGCAGTATTTTCAGACAGGAGTGTCAATCTGTAAGTTCAATACCCAGTCAAATGATGGTTAGCTCGTGACTTGCTCAAACCTTGTAGGCCCTACAATAGCCATGTTTAGATTGTATCCCTCACTCCTAATTTGAAACATTCTTAAACATTCCATGTAAATTGCACTACAATTATGAGAATGCTTAGCATTGATGAGCAGACCTACAGGCGGCTGGCATCAATTATGGATGATATGACACATGCAAAAAAGCGTAACATTAGTTATGATGATGTACTAAATGAATTAATAGATGTGTACCAAGATCGTCTGGCTTTAAGTGGAGAAAATGCTGGAGGTTAGGAAGACTTAGCTTAAATTGCAGATGTTCATAATGCCTGATAATATGCGCATACTTTTTGTGTATATATTGGTACTTACAATTCTGCTTTGCTCCTTTAGTTTAAACGCTTATGCTCTTAATGATTCTATAAAAGTAATTGCAAAATCGTCGTTTGTTGATTCTATGGGTAGACTGATCATTGTGGGTACGCTCAGAAACATTGGCACCATGCCAGTTCAAGCCACTGTAG
>JALZFS010000127.1 GCA_030861405.1 Thermoproteota archaeon
GTCTACGGCTATTCTGTTACAGTTGGACCTGATGGAAAGCCAGTAGTCAGAGAGTTTGGCAATGTCAGACCATCGTCGGCAGGTGCCTTTGGAGCTGGCAGCGGCGGCCCTGCAACTAGAGGGCGGACACCACTCTTAGCAGCCGAAAGAGAACCTTTGGCTGACATTGTTACATCAGATAAAGAGATCAAGACCGTTGTGGAGATGCCAGGGATTACCAAACAAGATATCAACATAAACGTATACGATAATTCTGTTGAGGTGTATAGTGTAGATACTGCTGCAAGAAAATATCGCACAGTAATAGAGCTTCCCCCGGAAGCAGATATAGATACTGCCAGGTCAACGTACAATAACGGCATTCTTGAAATTATCTTCAATAAGAAGGCGTCGACCAAACCTAAAGGAAAGCAGATCAAAGTGGAATAGAAGCATGTACTGTCATTATGCAAATGCTTCAACCAAGGCATAAACGTCCACTGTAGACTTGGAGTTTAACAGCAGACATACAAATAAAAGACAAAAGAAGATAAGCAGGATGTTTGATCATGCGAGGAAGAAGAAATGATGTATAAGATTAGCATTTGGTGCTATTATGACTGCTGGTTTTAGCATCCCAATTAAAAGGCAATCTCGATCCTGGTTTGAAGAAATATGCAATTCTGAAAAATGGATATTCTGCGTTTCCAATGTGAAGTTCATAGCGTGCTCTCACTTGTTTTTCTCTTGTTAGACAGTCAGAAGGACATAATCGTTTTAGCCTATGCTGCAATATATAAAATTGTATTTTAGATGGCACTGTATGTAGTTCGGGCTAAGCCAAAAGGAGAATTCATGGCAGATCTTAGAAAAGAGCTTATGTCTCGCAAGATCTCAAAGCTTAGGCCATTTGGAGAGGAGTTGCAGCATGGTTTAGAAAATGCTAGAATATACGCAGGATATGCATACTGGGTGGAAGAAGATTACTGCTCCCCACCACTTGCCATGGAAAGGGAAAGTGTGCTTGATCGCTATTTTGAAGACATCACAGTCGAGCGCATAGATTCAGAGCAGGAAGGGTGGGATCGGATCAAGGACAGACCTATGCTTTGGAAATAATATAATTTTTATCTATTTTTCTATATCAATAGAACGATAAAATTTATAATAAATTATTCTGACCTGGTCAATATCTCGACGCTTAAGAATACACACACACTATCTTAAACTACGTTCAAACCGCTGGAGGCCATGATATCTTTTATAAAACCTTACTGCGCCAATATAAGACAGTGGAGAAAATTGCAGGACCTGAATAGTAATAACAATAACGTAGACGACTCTCTTCTTGAGCTTTTTCAACGGGAGATATGGAGTAAGGTTCCGCATCTAGAGGAGGAAAAACCAGGCAAAGCAAAGGTTGTAAGTGCAACGCCTCTGATTGACATTACAGAAGACCTGAAAGAATGCGCAAGAGCCGAGTATGGAGTAGACATTGCAGAGAATAATCTGCAAGTTTTTGGCAAGTTTGATTCGAATTTGCTGGCAGGCTCTATTAAGGTAAGGCCAGCGGTCCACATAATCCATGATGCTATTGCTACAGGGAAGCTTAGGCGTGGGCAAACAATATTTGAAGCTACCTCAGGTAACTTTGGAATCGCGCTGGGGCAGATCGCTAGACTTGGCCTAGACGTAGTTGCACTCGTCTCTAGGAAGCTTCAGGAAGGAGTCTTTGAAGAATTGAGAAATGAAAGAATACGCATTATCAATCTTGACATGGACATCTGTCCTGCTCCGGGAATGAAAGGCAATCAAAATCTCTTGGCGGCCAAAGCAACTGCTTTAAACGTTCGCGCACAGCTGTCAGAATTAGGTTTCGACCCTGCCGTTTTCGATAGATCGCGTTCGGAAGTAGAAGAGATTTTAACAAAACAAGATATAATAAATCTGGCGAAGCTGCTTGCAAGGATATATGGCGGTTTCTGTCCAGAACAATACGACAATGAGCTTAATGTCGAGGTACATAGAACTATAACAGGTGAAGAAATAGACCAGCAATTGCGCGAACGAGGCCAGTCATTGACAGAATTCAGAATAATCTGTAGTTTTGGCACAGGAGGTACCTCCGGTGGTTTAAGCAGATATATGATGGAGAAATATGGAAAGAAGTCTGTACATGTAGTCTTTCCACTCGCTGATCAAGATGTGGCAGGAATAAGGACCAAAGCGAAGGCCTCAGGCTTAAAGTTCCATGAGCCTGAGCAATATGCAGGACAACACGAAGTTGATTTTGGACAGGCAAAACGTCTCCTAAAGTTTTTTGTAGACAAGGGGTATAATCTAGGGGAAAGCAGTGCCCTTGCACTTTATGCGGCTATGCAGATGGCGAACTTTGGAGGCGGAGGCAAGTTTGTTGTAATAATCGCAGATGGAGTTCAGAAGTATAGAAGAAGCATTGAAAAAATGCAAGAAGATAGTAAGCGCGAGGGCCGTCTTGAAGTCCCATTACAAGAGGCGGTCTCGAATATCGGAAACTATAACAGAGTTATCTGGATCCACACAATGTACACGCCGCAGAAGGAAGGAATAGAGTTAATTGCAAATTCCCTAGGCATTGATAAAAATAAGATCTCTATTCCAAAGGCTAGTGATGTTGAGCAACTGCTAGCAACCCAAAAGATTCCAAAGGAACTTGACAATGTATTAGCGGGAGAAGAGGGAAAAGGTAATGGGAAATCATTGCTTGTATGCATGATGGGAAATACTTCACTCAGAGTCGCTCAAGTACTTGCAGAAAAAGGCATTGTAGCTGAAAGTTTGACTGGTGGAATATCGACTCTTTCTCAAGAGAAAGGTAAGCCAATTTCAGAATTGGTGAGGGTTGCTACTGAGTAATATACAGTGTAGCGCGCTCTTACCTATCCAATGTAGAGGTAATTTTGCTCAATAACAGATATTCGTAAGGCTCTGTAAATCTATTGGGCCAATAACAAATGATCTTCTAGGTGTAAACTGCAGGCGGTGAAGTGAACAATTTCAATTCCTCTATGTATTTTCAGAATTCTTGCATTCATTCCTTGCGCCTTCGTAGCCTCCACTCTATATCACATCGATCGCAAAAGTAGAATGTATAACTGATCCTGCCTGCTCCATCCTGAGTGCCTTTGATATATCTCAATTCAGTACCGCAGGCGCCACACGCCATATATCTGAATAAGCGCACACTAAGCTAAAAAAATCTGTCGGCTCATTAGTAGGGACATTCTAGGCTTTTCTAAAAGTGTAAAGTGTAAACTGTCAGCACACGAACTTGATTAGTTCTCTCATATCTTGAGTAATATACTAGAAGGTATGAAAGAAAAGAGAAGAGCTACTGTCAAAGTTATGGAAAATGTAACAAATGAAAAATTAGATGTTCTAGTAAAAGGACTTAGGAAAATACCGGTTTCGATTTCTCTATAGATACTTTCATCCTAATAGAATGAATTCAGGATACATTAGCTAGCTGGTTTAAATACTTATAAGAGGGAACAATCGGAATGTAGTGAGCAATTCAATAGCAGTTGCAGGATTAACATTCTTTGGAATAGAGGTTGAAATTTGGAACCTCATTATTTCCCTACTTATTCTGGTTACAGCCTTAGCACCTTTTTTATTGCGCTGAAATGCCGTCGAAGGGTTGAGGTTTCTCTACGTCATGATGGTCAAAGCTTAGGATTTCAAGTCGCAGTCCGAGGTAGTGGTATCAGCCATCCCACTGCTAACTGCAACGGAATTGAATACAATTTCGAAAAGCAAAATCATAACGCTGAAACAAATTACTTGCATACCGATGCAACCTATTCATTTTACCCGTTTGCTATAAATCAAGACCAGGCAGTAGGTGCATACATTGTCCAAAGGGATAGTAAGGGAATGGCTCCTAATAAGCCCAATAATGATATTGCTGTTCAGGCTTCAATTCGTATTAGCGGAGAAGGTTTTAAGACAGATAGAGAATATATCCCAAGAACCAATTTATCAGAATTGCGAGTAAACAGGTTTGATACCGATCAGCTCATACCTACTGGAAATGTTACGGTTACACTTCAAGAAATTAAGGAACCTTCATTGTGGCGTAGATTTTTGTCTTCATTTAGCGTGACACGCACTCCCATTCCGAAATAGCGTCATGCAGCGAT
>JALZFS010000132.1 GCA_030861405.1 Thermoproteota archaeon
CCAACATTATCACGACTACATGTTCCACTATTTACAAAACAGGAGGCAGAAAAGATCTGCAGATTATTTCAACAAACATGTGCTAAAGTTATATCGCAATGGCAAAAATAGTGGCCATGAGCCAACACAGGATGGGACATCTAATCATATAAATTCTAGGTAGGAAATTAGTCTAAAACGCCTTTAATGAAAGCTCATGATATTTCATTCTAACTCATCTAATTCAATAGGCTTAGTGGCACAAGTTATAACGAGGGCTCAAAGTATATGGGTTCTTAATATTTCATTTTTGAGTAGATCTCTAGCCCCACAACTAGATGAGATAAGTCATTCGTATTTGACGTAAAGAAGCTAGAGAAGTCCTCTCTTATACATCTACTTTACAATCCCTACAATGAAAGAGTAAACTAATTGAATCGGATTACCGACATCCCAGTTAACTGATACCGCGCAGATTTTTTGTCTGGTTGACTTAGTATGCGCAGAGCGTTTCAAAGATTCCTGTGGCTCAATCCATTTTCCCAGATGGATAATATGTCTGCTATGTATGATGAATCCGAATAGAAACAGTATGTGATTAATCCTCAATGCTACTCCCAGCCAGCTATATTCTTTTCTGCGATTATGCGCGTAGGTCTTATTCTCACCAGTACCTCGCCTTCAGTACTATTCCGTCTACCATAATCTTTGGCATCATCTTTTCCCATATAGCGTTGTGCTATTTTTGTTGCCCATTTGAAAAGCTCACTTCGTTTTTCATGATATATTCTTGCAGTACCATACACCGTTACAAAGGAAAATGGTGGTGTTTGATCATCAACGCAAATACTTACTCTATTATTACGTTCAATATTTTTTGCCTTAACTGATGTTTCACCTGTGGTAAAAACGACATCAAAACGTCTACTGTGTTTTTTATTAATGGCATCAAGTACAAACCAAACTGGAACAATGTGAGGACTTTTATCTTCTCTAACCGTTGCAAGCTTCCCAGTTAATGTACCTTGCATAAGGAATTTTCTAATTTCCCATTTTGACATTATTGACATTATTGTTGCAGTGAGTTGCACTGTCGGTTGAATATAATGCTATATTTCTTGTTTGAGATTATCTTCTTTCCCTTTAGTAACAGAGGATTAATGGAATACTTTAAAGTTAATGACATCTTGGTATGTTTTCAAAGTGAGACTTCCATCACTTATTACTATCTTTAGCTCATTGGTATTTGTATTGGAAATCTGTCATAGATGTAGAAGGCATGCTGAGATTACTTATTCATGCAACCACACTGCGGAAAGACACATGTGCACAGAATGCTATCAGTTTATTCACTGGGCCATTAACAACAACGACGACGATGGAAAGGGCGACATTGCTCCCTGAGTAATATATCGGACTGTCTTGAATTTTTCTACCTGCATTATAATGGTTGCAACTTTACGTCATAACCTAGGGACAACTAGCAATACCTACAAAGCAAAGCGCGGGCTGATGCTCAAGAATTGTTAAACGGATCCTCATGGCAGACCAGTCAATTGCTATATAGCTGGATGATTTAAGGATAATGTAAGCTTTTGCTAAATTATACTCAAGCAATATTCTGAAGAATAGCCATTGGCGTTCCATTGGTCACCTTGTTTGCCGTCATATTATACAGCACTAGGCGACCTATCACAAGATTATGAAAATACCTATTGATGTGCACACGGTAGGGGATCTATGTTTAGAAATCCCTCGTGACGGAATGGATTGGCAATTATGATTCGTGAAAGTAGAACAATCAAGTTTCTTGTTTAGAATAGGTAGAAGGGAGATTATAGCCTGGATACTGTGCTCCTGGTAAAAGAATAGAATCTGTATGAGATTATAGTTCCTTCATACGCTCAATCTGTGAAATCATTATCGCTAGGTTAGTAATCATTACCTTTGTTGGAGCAAGGCTAATAACGACCCAGAAAATGGTCAATAATTGACGAGAATATACCGGCCGCAACACTTTAAAAGCTAAATCTCCTAGTAGCGGTATTATAATTACAATTATCATTGTATGCACAACAGCTGAAGATATAAGAGAAGATTCGAGACTGACTACAGCGTTCTTTTAATTATCTCTAAGTTGCAAAAAATAAAGTTCAGAAAAAGATACCGCAACAATTAAAAAACGTGACACCATGGAAGCCGTTCGATGCGATCAAGAATAGACCTTTCTAGTGTCCTACTTCTAGTAGGCCTGGTAACAATGATATCCATTTCATTGTTGCCCATGAAGTCAGGTCAAGCACTTGCTGCTGGCTTCAATCTGACACCTCCATCGCTTCCAGATAACATCAAACAGACTAGTCAAGCACTTGCTGCTGACTTCAAACTGACAGCTCCAGGACTTACAGACGACCAGACTAAGCAGAGTGGTGCGGGAATTGCAGAGAAACTCGGAATACGCGACCTTCTTCCTACTGCAAGAGATGGTCCTAGCTGGTCCCTAAATGAGAATGACCCAAAAGATGACCACAATTTCTCCTTCAAATCACTCAAACACATAGACTTACACCAGGATGGTACAGATGGTTCAAAAGTATGGAAAATGGATGCAAAAACAGGTACACACAAACATGGGGTAAGGATCCATGTCGATGCTCCAAAGGGTAAATGGAAGAATGAAGAAATGTCAGGTTACTTTAAGATGCTCAAGGGAAATGATCAGTTCACAATGATAGCGAGACACGGACCAAGCTACCATGATAATGGAGGCTGTGATGCTTATGGCTATTATGGCATGCTCAGTGCCAACGGTGATGCCTATTTCAAAAAGAAAACATATCATTTTGGTGGCGGATACTCTGATAGGACAGCAGTAAAGAAACATGTTGTCGATGATATAAAGGGCAGATGGATAGGTATGAAGTTTCTAACCTATGATTTGCCGGGTGGCAAAGTCAAATTGGAGCTATGGGTTGACGACGGAGATGAGACCAACCACTGGAAGAAAGCTACAGAGTATGTAGATGACGGCAACTGGGACACCCACAGCAGTCACTGTGACAGACCAAAGGACTGGGTAATAAAGGACGGCACTAGATCTACGTTCAGAGTGGATAATTCAGAATTTGACTTCAAAAAGCTGCAAGTAAGAGAGATTACGCCATAACTGATCTAACAGACCGGTACTGATGGCCTATGCTTGTGTATATGGGACGCTGAATGTATACAACAAGCATATATCTCTCCCTATCTTTTTATTTTTTTTAAATCAACTGCTAATAATAGCAATCCCTTAGCTGAGTTGATGAAATTGAGAACGAATTATTAGTGAGTGTCTCGTCCAAAATAATCTGGAGAAGTCTAAAGTAGGATCGTCTGAATACCAATCAAACCGTAATGATAATGACTAAATGCCTCCATAGAGAGATTAACTAATACCTCAAATGTGGATAGCTTGATGAAATATCTTTTGATTTAACAAACTGCTTCACAGATTTTCAAAACATCATTGTGCATCTGAAAGTACGAGGAATTATTTTCAACTAGAGGTATCTACAATCAGTACAGGTCAATTGTGCCAAGTTGATAAAAAAGGTCGGCACTAGCCGCGTCTTTGATTAGCCAAAGAATGAGAGGTACTTTAAGACAGTATTATTTCTTTTGTACTTTACCTTTTAGTTCAAAAAAAAGGAATCGAATCGAAAATGACAAAGAAATGGTTGAGGCATATAGTAGTATTTTAGTAATGGCCGTAGATACCAAGATCAGTTAACTGAACTGCATTCCATGATGAAGAATAGGAAATTTGTTAGAGATAGCAAGGACTTAGGAACAATACTACTTCCACCATCATGCATGAACAAATGACAGATTCTTTTCGACTATGTATTTATTTGCTTTTTTCAAGTGAATAGCTTAAAGAGAGTAGCAATTGGCTAGAAGGTACTGTCGAAAGCACAAGGGGTCTAATAAAGGCTTGATTGGCAAAGTCGGGGCATAACATCTACTTTACAGTAGATATTATCCAAATTGAGTTTGTACGGATTAAGAAATGGTAGATGTCTCTTATGGTTGGTCACAAGTACAACAATGATCGACACGAAAACTAAAAAAGACTGTGACGACAAACTCAGGACTACTAGTATTCTATAAGTCTGTATACCAAAAGAATTGCCATCTCTTTTCTATATTCTTGGAGAAATCGTTCATTAATAAAAATTAGGAAAAAGCCGTATCAGGTTCTCTCAGAGTCGACACGTATTTTCTGCCCAGATAACACCTGCGTATATGGCTGTTCATCTGTATTATACCTTTGACTGTTGTCAACAATGATGGGGCCGGAATCTCGTATAGATAAAGTGTTAGAGCCTAAGTCACCTCGAATATTGACACCAGAGAAAGTCTGTTGCTGAAGATCCATGCTTGCCCCCGAGGTCATAATATAGTGATAATCTGTAACGTTACGAAAGTGGTTGCTTGAAAACGTATTACTCGAGGAAGCTATTGCTCTAATACCATTCTGTACATTGTCGAAGGTATTGTCATAAACCATATTGCCGGTGCTCTTTCCGTCGTCGGGTGATAGCACTGGATTATGCACAGAGATTGCAAATGTAGAGTCCCTTATGGTGTTGCCATAGATTTTGTTGTTCTGAGACTCAGAGATCGCGATTCCTGTTGCGGATTCACGTTGATTATATATCGTATTATTTCTAATTGTGGAATCATGAGTAGCTCTCGAGAACATCAGTCCTGCACCGGCATTGTCATGCACTTCATTTCCTTCATAGATAATGTCATAACATTGAAGTGAACATATGACAGCAATGCCTTGATTATTATATATCTTGTTGTTTGATACGGTCATGTTATGAGTGCCAGTATGGGGATCGATAGCATATTTCGTATTGCCGTAGAACTCACTACCATCTATTCTGATATTATACCCACCTGCGGTATAGAAACCCATCCAGTTGTCATGGATTTTTGAGTTTCTTATTGCAAAATCATGGGACGGCCCATCTGAGGATTCTCCTAAATCGATTCCGCGTTTGGGAGGTTCGTCATATCCCAAGTATCCAATCTCTGAATTACGAATAAAACCACCTTCACTAACTCGCAAGTTGATAAATGCTCTGGGAACTGTTCCAACACTGTTTTGAATTATTGGCAAATTGTTTTGGATGTCCCAAGAGGTTATCTTTATGCCATCTATCTCTATTTTTCCATTGACTATTATCCCATTTTCACCAGCAATTTTCAACCATGTGATGCCATCATTTGGACCCACTGTAAAGGTAGCGCCATCCTCTACTTCCAAGTTAGCATTTAGAAGGTATTCTCCATTTCCGCCTTCTATCTCTTCAAGGGCTGACGGATTATCATTTACCGTGTTAGCTACATCTCTAAATGAGGCATCACATGTTACCCGAATGGTGTTTTCTGACTCGTCATATTCTACGCAGGTATCCTGTGCATAGGCCAAGCGAGGCTGCTGAGAAGTTACGTTAGGCGTGGAAAACAGAAGAAGAGCAGTCATAACAAATAGTGCATCTACAATAGCAAGAGTATGAAATCGTCTTAGGGTCACATTCCTTTGAGTATTCAGCATTCAAACAAGACTAGGTATTTTAGTATAAAAAGAAGAAGTGGTTATGCTCTGTAACTTGCTTCTATGTGGTCATGCTGCTTGCATTTTCAACAAAATATATCTGTGAGGGATGCAGCAGACTGTAATTTAAGGATAAATATGCGTCAAAGGCGTTAATTCTTCCTGAATCACAATAATGCAACAAAAAGAATTATTGATGTACTTCTACTTTAATAAATATATAAACCGATGTCAGCCCTCACCTACAGATGTAAATAAAAGACAAACTACAATTCATATGATCATAGATGGTTTTCATGTCATTTGATATTGCTCTATACAACTAGGCTGGCTAACCTCATGTGACATATAACTTTCTTGCAAGTAGGATAGATGGTACTATCAGAAGCAGAGTTGCGAGTCCATAAAGGCCGCCTGCGGTCCCGCTGATAAATATTGAATCAAGGATAATTATTGATATCACCATATTTCTGACTGCCTTTTGGATAGAAGGAAATGCTTGACTAATATGCTTCCTGAAGGTAACAACCATAAATATAGCAAATATTGATACATTTATAGTAAATATCCAATGCAATTTTACCAGCAAGCCAAATGCGACTATGACACAAATAATGCCAAGTACCGTCAGAGAGGGCATTATTGAATTTGGCTTTTCATTGCCTACTTCTTTTTTGCTTAGGATTGTTATCGCCACTACGTATACGAACAACGATGCCGAAGCGGTCCCTAAAATAGCACAGGATGTTGCGCTAAGGTATAGCAGAGTAGGACTTGCTCCCAAGATTATGTTTAGCAGTCTAGGCACACCCATTGCAAAAGGACCAAAGCGACCATGTTTTAGCCGACGATCGTAGGCAATTATTGCTGCAGTAATTGCAAGAGTTATCGCGAGGCTTGTGAGACCGATCACTAAAGCCACAGTATTTGCAGCTAAGATCGCACCTAAAGCAATGACTAAGGCTCGACGTTTTGTTATGGCTCCCGAAGGAAGTGGTCTGAATGGACGCTCCTTCTTATCTACCTCAAAGTCAAAGTAATCGTTGAGAACTATTCCTGCCATATACAGCAAGCATGATGAGACAATTAATAGCACCAGATCCCCGCTATTCGTCTTATCTAACGGGACAGCTGCAAAATACCCGGCCAGTATATTAGAAGGAGCAGTAAATATATTTGGTAGCCGGATTAAAAGCAGGTACTCTTTAAGGCGTTTGCTTACATGATGCTGCAAAGGTAGTCATATGCCTCTTCTGCTGCTTCTACTGGATTATCTTGATATGGATAAAGCTCGATTGTAACAAATCCTCGATAACCAATATCATCTATTGCATCAAAGACTGAACGAAAATCGATTGAGCCTTTGCCGGGGATTAGGTGGTTGTGGATTCTAGTGTTTGCAATGTCTGCTAAGTGGAAATGCTCAATATAGTCTGACAGTTCATGAACTAGTTCAGCTGGATCTTCGCCCACGCAGTAAAAATGCCCGATATCAAAGTTAAGGCGGATATACTCAGAATCAGTAAAATGAGTAATAAACTTTCTGAGCTGTCTTGAATTTTCAATGAGGAGGTCAGGCTCTGGCTCGATTAGCACTTTTATTTTTTCATCCTCCGCAACTTCTGCCACTCTTGTCAAGCCATCAAAAAATATTTTTTCAAGCTGCTCAAGGTTAGCATGTTGTGACTGCAATGGGCCACCTGGCTCTGTTGACAAATGCTTTGCTCCTATCCTTTTTGCAAGCCTTATGCAGTCAATAGTGTGCGCTATCCGCTGTTCTCTAGCATCTTGTTCATCTTCTATCCAGGAAGGATGATACACGTCTCCAATAGCATAGAGTGTGAATGCATTAAGGTTTGAGATCTCGATGTTAAATGACAAAAGAGTTCGCATTAATGATGTAATACGATCATCTGTGAGATGAGGAGGATATGCATGCGGGACGTCACACAGGATTTCAACGCCCCGGTAGTGAGCCTTTGCAATCTCTCTTATGGAATCCTCAAGTGAATATCGCTTGAAGGCATTTGTACTAAATGCCAGTTTGATCATAAGTCCTATGGCTTCCAGGTAAACCTGGGCGACTGCTTGAAGAATTCATATGCATTGTAAAACGTTACTCGCTCTATCTCATTGATGCTAAAGTTAGCCTTCCTCATCTCTCTTGCCACAAGAGGCACGCTGAGGGGGTCTGATGGACCCCAATCGGCTGCGCTGTGTATCATTATCCTTTCCGTTCCATATTTTTTGATGATGTTCATTGCACGCTCGGGGGACAGCTTTGTAACAGGGTATACGGAAAGCCCAGCCCACATTCCAAGCTCAAGAGTCTTTTCAATTGTCTCTTCAACATTGTGATCAACCAACATTTTGTTTCGATTGTAGCATTTGCCCTGATTGCTCTTCAATATTTGCTCAATCCTACGCATGCCTTCTGGCTTATTGTTGTGCGGCAGATGGATTGTCATAAGCATGTCCCTGTCGGCTGCAATATCCATCTGCTTTACAAATACCTCTTCTTCGAGATCATTTATTTGGTTAAATCCTATCTCTCCCACCGCGACCACTCTCTCCCTATCGAGATACTTTTTCATCGCCTCCAGGGCTTCAATTGCAAGTGGCCGCTCTGTAGATTCCTTTGGATTTACTGAAATGCACACGAAGTGCTCGATTCCAAAGCCTTTTGCACGCTTTGTTTCAAATGATATCATGTGTTCCCAATAGTCCTCAAACGTTCCCACGGATGTTCTGGGCGCACCCAGCCAGAACGATGGCTGGACTATTACTTCTATGCCGGCTTTTGACATTGCTTCATAGTCATCTGTGGTCCTCGAGTACATATGGATGTGTGGTTCAAAGAGCCTTGTCATACCTTATTGTGATAATTTGCGTTGTAACGCTTTTTAGGTTGTAGAACAAACTTACAGTATCAATCCAACATGCTGGCTGCCGTTTTTCACGCACCAAACACCATTAGTCTGCAGCAAGTACCGATTGCTCAAAAGCAGGTCATGCTCAAGGTAAAGGCCTGCGCGGTATGTGGGTATGACGTACGAGTATTTAGAAATGGTCATCGAAAAGTTAGCCCACCTGTAATTTTAGGTCACGAGCTTTGCGGAGAGATTCAAAGCGAGATCAGAGTAGAGGGCTTAACCATAAAAGCTGGTTCCAGGGTTGCCTTGTGTCCACTGATTCCGTGCCTTGAGTGTCCATACTGCAGAAGCAATAAGTACAATCTCTGTATGAACCTAAAAGAGATAGGCTCTACGTCGAATGGCGGCTTTGCACAATATGTCGCTATACCAGAGCAGATAATTAGAATTGGCGGCCTGGTTCCAGTACCAGAAACCTTGACTGATGAAGAAGCTGCCCTTTTAGAACCTGTTGCATGCTGCCTGAATAGCTTTTCTCGGATGGCTTCTGTTGCAAAATCAAGTTCAATAGTGATAATAGGAGACGGACCGATGGGGCTTATTCACCTTCAGTTGTTTAAGAGATTGTTGAGATCATCAAAGGTTGCAATCGTCGGCAAGGTCCAATCAAGGATGGTGAAGGCTCACGCTATGGACGCGGATGCGGTGTTTGCATATTCTGAAGGAACGGCTGCAGACATTCTTGATTTTGCTGGCCCTTTTTCTGGAGCGGGCGCAGTTGTGATCGCAACTAGCAACCCTGCTGCTTTTGAACTTGCGAAAAAAGTCGCTGGAAGAGACTCTACAGTAAATGTCTTTGCAGGTATGCCAAGCGGACAAACATTTTTGCTTGATCCGAACTGGCTACATTACAACCAGATTTCTATCTCAGGCAGCTTTAGCTCTACGCCGGGAAAGCTTAGAGAGGCTGCTAGAATAGTGGCAGACAAAACTATTGACTTATCAACAATCGTTACGCACAGGTATTCGCTTGATGAAATAGAAAAGGCAATAGATGTTACCGAAAACTATTACGGGCTAAGAGCAGTGATAAACAAATTCTAGTATGCAGACAATAAGCCTTAGCCTAAATGTCAGACTTCCACCTGTTCCATTGTCATAGTCAATAGCGCCTTGAGATCTCAGAAGCGGAAACAGATGATTCCATAATGCAGTAACAACAGCTATAAAACAATCGATGCTAGCGGTTCCGGCTCACTTTAGTCTTTCTCAAAATAGCGCTCGACAAAATCCTCAAGCAATCCTGCAGGTTAGACGGTAATCTGTCTTAAACCTTTCAAAGATGTTTTGTCAAGCTATTAAACGGTGATGATAGCCTCTGTTGTTTACGGCAGCTTCATCAGTAATCCTATACTTATAGAAATATTACGCCAGGAATGATTTCCCGCATAGCAGGTTTGTGATCTGTCCGTCTGTTTTGTGTTCTATAGGACTCCAGTTATCAGGGCATCACATGGTTTTTGTCGCTATCACATTTTGAACAACCCACTTAGGCATTATTCTCATCCTATTCCTTGCTGTGACATGATTCATGGTGGTAGAACAGACACATGATTCTTTACCTCTTTCCTTGTTTCTGTTCTACTCAGTCCACAAATCACTTAATGGACTTTTGGCAATTTTTACAGTCATTATGCTGAGTACAAGGGCATGATGTTACCCCTTAAAACACAAGATGTTGTTAATAGTATAATAGTCAATGAGAATAACCAAAACTAGATGATTCTTTTTCCTTTGCAGGGAGATAGCAGAAGCCTTTATCCTTCTTTTTCGCCAGTGCAGAATGAGAGGAGCAAACCTTTCGGATGACACGAAAGGCTCTTCATTTTTGTTTTTCTCCATTTAATATCGAGATCCTAATCTAGCTGCAGACGTCGACTCATATAACTATCAGTATCGGAGACCACTCATACGTGTAAACCGCATATTCTAAGGCTAATAACAATTGGTTAACTTATTAATCAATTATCTCGTTAAGGTCTCCCAATTCTTAAAAGGGTCTTTTAGCGATGCATAAGAAGATAGAAACTATAAAAGGAATCGCAGATGATTCACAGACAGACTTGCCTGAAGACGATAAGCAAGCCATCCCTCAAACCACGTTTGGGTTGGCTACCCTCAACCACT
>JALZFS010000192.1 GCA_030861405.1 Thermoproteota archaeon
TTACTTTTTTTGCTCTTTTTCTAAAAGTGCATTCACTGCACGGTCTGGTAGTCAATTCCCGATCATTATCCAAAATGATAAGAAGATCTCAAACGCGAATGTCAAAGAAGATGGGTTTTAGGCTCAGAAGGAGGTTCTATAAATCTGTGATTTTTGCCGGAGTAGTAGAGGGTTCTGCATAAAAGATGATCAATTTAAGTTGATACTGTTCAACTATTTAATAAATAAAAACATCATGGAGGAAGAAATATAGAAAAAATGTCTACAGAATATAAAACTGTCGATTCTTTCTGGCTCCCTGTCAGGGTTCTGCAGGAATTGGACAAGAAAAGAGGAAAGATGTCACGGAATAGATTCGCGATGATATTAATAGAAAAAGGACTGCACCAGGAAGATGAAAGAACGAGAGGAAGATAAAATAAAACTGCCAGGCTCTCCCGGCGACCAACCTTGGAGCCTAGCAGTAGCAAGCATTATTTCGGAACATGGGGATGTTACCGTGCTGCCAAGCGATAGTGCGCACAGCATATCTTTAAGCATTGCCAACAAAAGCTTAGACATTTTTTTTCAGCCCGCTATATACAGAACAAAAATCCAGAAGGCTGACGCATCCAGTGAGTGATGAAAGCAGTAGCATCTATGAACCAAGGCTTTCCGAGCTGGAGCAACCTAGTAATAGGGATTCTCGACACGAAATTTCTCTAAACCAAAACTTAAACAATCTACATGAAATAGCATCTACCCATCCTTGTACTAGAATTACCCATCCTTCTGAAATCTTACAGTACCAGCCACAACAACATCGAGAACAGCACCACCGACCGTACAATCGATGCAAAGACATCCAAGCTGCAGCAGACGACAAGTTTGAACGCACAGGCGAAGGTCTTACCTACTGGGACTTATATCGAGGATCCTACAAGTGTGTCGACACAAAGAAGCAAGCACAAGACTTATTGCACAACCTGAAAAAGAGGGGCTTCCTGCGAACAAAGGATATTATGACAATTCCTCAAGAATACTTCCATACCGCAGACCAAATCAATCTTTCAATCAGCAACAACAAAAAGATAACCTATCCTCGCCCCACAGGGGTACAGTGCTCGCAGCAAGATGATTCTGCTCTTACCGCTGCCAAGGCTTATGATACCGCTTCAACTATGGCTATTGTTACCACTGGCGCTATCCCAAGTGGCATGCATAAAATACACATACACTTAGATCTTAACCGTGTATATGCTTCAGAAGCTTACCATGAACGCCTAGCCCACGTACCTATCCGTCCTTCTGTAGCCGATAATAATAAGGGGAAGCTCCTGTCCTGTCGTATTCAAAACCAACTCGTTAACTGCTTCATCTCACCTCATGGTGCTGTCGATATCTATATTCGTTGCAGCAGAAAGCCATTACCCATATACATACAAGACCCTGATGCCACCCGCACATACATTATCGCATTCGTATCTGAAGTCCGACAGTTTCTTTGTGGTAGCAGCGGCTTGAAAGATTACAGTAGCAAAATAGTTCCCCCCATCCAAAATTGGCGCCTGGTACGTGCTGACATCAACTTTGATGTTCCTTGTACAACGAACAAATTCCAAATTACCGCCAACATGCAAATAACAAAGTTTGGAGATGTCTTTCGCATTTATGCTAAGATGCTTGAAGGTAAAACTCACATAAGGCTTGAGCAGGATAACGTGTTCAATGCTCCTTTAAGCGGCACCAACGAGAACAACAATAATCAGAATCTAGGTCATACCATTGTATCGGCTGCCAAGTCATTGGCTAGAAAGTTATTAACTAATGCTGCTGGTGATCCAATAGCAATGTCTGCTGTATCTTCTTTCCTGGAAGAGGCTGCTTAAAGTAAAAATAATTAAGCGCACATCTTGGTTCTGCAAGATCTGTCATTCTGTTGAAGGAAAGAATAACCCACTACATGTTGCATTATGGCAAAGTCTTGTCATGCCGCTTAGAAGTTAAAATTATCTAGAAGTGGGATGGACACAGACCTGACTTTAGACTGTTGGTTGGTGCATTTCATGCGGATCTGGTATGAAAGAGACGACTACAGAGAGGTGTACCCCCCTTGACACCAGTATCAGCTGCACCAGTACAATGGATTGAAATGCTGCTACAAACTCCAATAGATGACTATCGCAAACATACCAGAGATTTGATCTTTATTCCTTACTTGGTGCTTAATCGTGGAATAACAGATGAATAAAAGCTCTCAAACATGGTAATGCAATGGGCTGATAAATGTGCCGACTTAAGAAGGTTGGACCCATCTAGACAGGAGTTTGAGTATAGGGTCAGGACTAGGATTAGACAGGTAATACAGGGTAGACTGCCACACATGGGACTTGACAGACTAAAAGAAGAGTATTCGGAGTTGTGGAAAAAGATAATGCTATCCGGAGGATGGGAAAAGTAAGAAATAATAACAACAACAATGACGACAAAGCGTTTCGGCTATTTGCTAATCGGCTAGCCATACATTTCATTCCTTCTCCTCCTCATTTAGACTCGCAATTAGCCTGTCTCTTGTAAATTCTAAATCAGTTCGAAGTTCACTACCTGGGGCGGTCTGCCGAATTATGTTTTCTAGCTCTTTAATGATCTTCTTTCTCATTTCACGAATGTCCTTCTTGCTTGGTTTTCCGCCGCCGCTGTTACTCAATTGCTAACTTTTGCAAAGTACGGATAAATTCGGATAAATTCAGTGCGAGTACAACGAGTTTGAATAGGGGTATTGTACACTAGCCCTAAATACATGCAGTAAAAGATACAAAATAGCAGAATTTGCAATCATTATTAGTGCAACGCAGCCAAAAACATTTTTAAAAGAATCTATGCCTTCAACTGAAATGACGATGACTTCTTCTTATTACGGTAATAAAAAAGCATCAGCAACAGCAGGAGCCACACCACCACCAGCAGCAGAATCTGTTGTTCCTACTACTAGGTATCAAAACAAGAAGACTGAAAGCGTAACCCTAAGGCTTGATAAGGATGTCCTTGACAAGTTAAGAAAAGAATCCAATGACAAGCAAATTTCGTTTAATACTCTGAGCAACCAGATATTCATACAGCATTTAAATTGGCATGCACATGCTGCTAAAGCTGGATTTATCAGCATTAGAAAGAGCTTGCTCATAAATATGCTTGAGAAGATGCCAGAACAAGAAGTTCTACGTGTGGCTGAAGATCTCGCAAAAAAAGAATCAAAGAATTTCATTTTGATGCTTCGAAACGAATACAGTATAACTACAGCGTTAGATGTACTTGAAACTTGGTTAAAGGTTGTAGGATATCATTATAGACATGAAGTAAAAGGCTCAGAGCATTCTTACATTATACAGCACGATATGGGTAGGAAGTGGTCTTTGTACTTGAGCAAATTATTCGGATTCATCGCTGAAGATTTTGAATTGCCAAGAGTTGATTTTGATGAAAGTGAAAGCATACTATCTTTTAGAGTCGATATCGGTGCAGCCCTTTTGAAGTAGTAGGAGAAGTAGAAGAAGAACTAGAAGATAAAATCAAGGGCAGCAGCTGCTGCTTTCTTCTGTTGGATTGACAGTAGGAACAACAGCAGCACCGACGCCCTTGTTGGTGATGAACACACACATAACTTGCAGCAGAACTCAGCCTCGTGCTTGAATTGCTGTAGTCGTTATATATGTAATAGATTATAGCAGCTATCCTATTCTTATACCTATGCTATTACAATATGTCCTGTAGCGGTCGTCGTCATCATCATTATGGTAGAGAGATTACTTTTAGGTTGGCAAAAAGAATAGCATATGAAATATTATCTACCAATGAGGAGATATTGGCTGTATCAATAATAGAGGCAAGAAGAGCAGGAGATGTACTTGCCTCTAAATGTAAGGAGTCTTTTACAAAAGAGATTGGAGTATTTCCCCAGAGGGACCTAGATATGTTGGAAGCTCAGCTCTTTCATTCCTCAGCATAGCAAATGAGGTAAGGGAGGTTGCTGGAGAGCCTGAATCAATCAATAATCACTACCTATAAGAAATGCAAAATGATGTTGCTTTCTTTACCAGACCATGATGTGCTGGTTGGACTTGCATTCCACAAGTCGCTTAATGTAGAACATTATGACGTTGCTAATAAGATTGAAAGATTGCTCTCAAAAGAGGGGTAAGGAGAACTAGGACAACTCGCTTTACATTGAAGAATCCATATACACTAGCCGGCGAAATCAAAATCTTGGAGTTTGTATCCTATTTGGTTAATAGAAAAGTTACCACAGCCGCTCGCTGAAAACTACGGCAACAATAACAGAAACCGCTAACCCTATTTTCTCCTTTGAGGGCGACTTTGTAGCTTCACATACATGCTTTATTGTTGGGATATTTAAGTGTGGAATTTTCCATGCTTAATCACTTCAACATAAGGAACTTATAGAATAGTTAATGATAAAAATTTTAATGAATCTATGAATATTTCCTATTTATGCCATTAATAAACCTCCAGATTTCTCAATCATTATAATTAAAACATAAAGCAGTTCTACAGTAAATAAAGTTAAACATTCTAAGAATCTCTAATAAAGGAATACGTTGTTTGTCTTAAGCACCTAAAATGATATCTACCAAAACAACAGCTTTACTAGCAGCGCTGTCTGTAGTGGCAGCAGGTGCTGTCATACCAGCAGCTTTTGCAGTGAACACAAACAACCAAGTCAATTTAGCACAGACCGACCAAGAGGCAAAAATAAAGAACTTTGGAGTTGCTATAGCTTCAAACGATGTATGGGGCGACTACAGCGGTGGAAACGACGCTGAAGCATCAACTAATAACTTCAACTCCATCGACCAAGACAGTGACACTGACCAGACCAATGACAACTTCGCACTAAGCGGATGTACATTATCTGCATTCGTAACTAGCT
>JALZFS010000199.1 GCA_030861405.1 Thermoproteota archaeon
GTGTCTTGTTTATTTCCAATCAGTGCCCTGTGTTTTTGGATCTCCTTCTTTCTGGTATATGCATAGTTGATTATAAGGTCCAATATCTGCTCTGTAGACATAGACTAAATAGTACTTTATAACGTAAAAATAGCGCAGTTTACTGCAAAAGCCCATAGACGACAAGAGCAGGGATCTGCGGGCATTAAGTTAAAATCTAATATTCGTGAAACTCCATCACTTGCGGCATGGGCCGCTCCTCGTACCTCCACCCGGCGAACTTTATGCTTTTTTCAATTCCCTGTCGGAAAAAAAGTCGGTTCAGTTACATTACATTCGCGAAATAGAGCTGCGCATGAGGACAATGGGCAATAGGAGGTGCTGATGTTGGTAATTAGGTAAGCTATGCGATTTTCTGAGCATTTTTTCAACTAGATCATTGCTATCGGCATTTCTTCCTTTCTATATTATAACATGGTGCATGCCTAGGGTGAATAGGAAAACCTAGAGCAGAACCCGTTCTTGCCTGATTATTCCACTTCATTCCATGATCGCTGTAACTATTCTTTGTAGATTTTGCTACTACGGCTGAAAAACCAGGCGCAATAAGCATTGGCGCATTGCTAACCGTTACTTCTTCATTCTTGTTGGCTCGTTCCAAGCCTTCAATAGTGAGATCAATCGTAGAGGGAACTTGCAATATCCTTCTCTTGCCATCAATTTCAAACATGATTGGCATTGGCCAAACACCCACCAATTCTCCAATGAATCCTGCTAACGCTCCAAATAAGCCTCCCGCCTTTCCTGAATATATGTTGCCAAGTACGTCTATCTGCTCTTTGGTTGCTCTCTCATCTAAGTACAATGCCGCCTTCCATTTTGGTCCTGTAAACATACTAGCTGGAGTATGGAAAACACCAACCACGTTTAGTCCATCTAAGGATGTATTGCCAAAGTGTCCTTTCTCAATATGCCATGCAATAGTTATGTCACATTCGCCTTGGTCCGGATTTCCTAGAACACACATGGACAGACAATATCGCAGTTGCATGCCTCAAAATAGTCCCCCTCGAGCCTCCTGTTTTTTCTGCCATAGCCTTTGATGAATTTGGTCATATAAAACATATGCGAAGTATAATGCTGTTTGGCGTTATGGAAGCTCAGCAGCAATAATGCTTTACATGAGGCTTTAAGAACGAAGTTTTGATATTATTTATGCTCGACTTCGCATTCTAACTATTAAGATTTGACATCATCCTGTCAGATTCATAATCCCTAGCTTTGGAACTAGACTCACTCATAGCCATATTATTATCATAATTGTTATCATTCGTATTACCTTTCGGATTCATCGTCATCATATCATCATCGGCATCTTCCTGACTCCCTGTCATGGATGTGGCGGGTGATGATGAGAGCAATGGTGGAAGCATCCCTGCAACAACCAAAATTCCCATAATTGCCAATACAACGCCTACTGCTCGTGCTATCCAGATTCCTCTGGACCATATCTTTTCTCCAAAGATTATTCCCGCAAATAAACCCATCCAAAGCAAATTCATCCATCCAAGCGCTACCATAAGAAGGAAGTATGCCCAGCAGCATCCAAGGCAATATATGCCATGATAAAGACCCATCTTCAGAGCACCCGATGTCCCATCCTTCCATCTACGCATAAAGAAACTCAGGGGCGATTCACAATATCCTATGCATATTCTTTTTAATGGGGTAAATTGGTAAGCTCCCGAGACAATCAGAAGCGTACCATACAGATACGGTAGAAGTGTATTATTATTATTTCCAGTTGTCATTATTGTATTATTCATAACTACAGACCATCCAAGAAGGAGAGCAATACCTGTCAAAGCCCATACTAACAGATAGCAGCCTACAAAGAGAATTACCTTTAATGAGGGAAACGATGATAATAATAATAATATGCTCTTATCTTTCTGCTCTTGTTTTTCTTGAATTGTGACCGAGCTTTGACTGCCTCGATTAGTTTTCTGATTTGCAACAAGTCTGTTATACATTAAGACCATGGGAGTAATGGCAGGAAACATCATTGCAGCCATCCCCGCTGTCCAGCTAGCAGTAAAAATTGAAACTGCCCATGGGTGGTAGGTAGTCATAGCAACCATCATGTCAGGTTGATTAATGGTTCCAATCCAGGCTAGAGCAGATGTAGCAATTAGCGATATGACAATTACTTTCGGGACTCTATCCACAGTATGAGAGCAATATATTTTTGACTGATATAAGATTTTACTGCCAGCAAACTAATGTACTAAATCAAACTTATTCCTGATGGCTGAGTACAAAAACATCATAACAATGACAATGACCCATCCTCAGTTTCTCCTGACAAGAGAGTAGAGGTTCTGCTAAAAAAGGCTGCAAGTAGTAGAACATACAAACAAAAGAAATAAGATAGAGATATAACGTTTTTTCTGTAACTTAGCCTACCTTTGTCTCCCATAATCCAAAAGTGTTATTTTCTGTGTCTGTGCATATTGCAAACCAGCCTAAGTTCAAAACTTCTGTTTTTGGAACCTTCACTTTGCCTCCAAGGCTCTCCACCTTCTTAGAATAGTCGGCCACTGAGTTGACGGCTATATAATTTGTGATCGATTGTTGAGGCGTCTGTCTTTCCATCATCCCACCGTTGACGTTCTGTTGCTGTTCGCCTCCATTAGTGTCGCTAATGGTAGAAAATGTCCAGTACTCCATTGGACCTGGCATCTTTTCCATCTTCCAGCCGAACAGCTCAGTGTAGAATTTCTTTGCACGTTCTATATTGTCAGAAGGTATTTCAAAATGAACTATTGTATGAGAAGCCATTCCAGATATTACCTCTCTTTTTGCTACTCCCTAAGCCGCTTAAACCCACCTGTGATTAGCCTCTTAGCCCCTGTGACCAGACCAAAGAACTCCTTACCAATGGGTTCGAGGGTTTTGTCTTGCATCATCTTGGTATAGATATCTTCACAATGCTTATAGTCTCTAAAGTATTGTAGTTCCATCCAAACTTCCTCCTCTTCTTTCTCATGCTCTGCTGTGGAAAGGATCTTGGAGATGTTGTCCAAAATATCCATGCCACTTAGTTTTGCAGAGTCTATCGCGGCTTGAGTCTCGCTAATGCCAAATTGGTAGTACTCAATTCTTACTCCGTTTTTCTTAAACCATGGTATGAATTGCTTCAGATTACTTGCAATTGCGTCATGATTTCTTCTTGGTGCTCGGTAAAAAAAGAGCTGGAGGTAATTCCCAGTCTCTTCTGTTCCCGTACTTGCATACTCGGTTTTTTCCATGACGTTAGCTATACTAAGTACAATAAATACGGGCAAGGGAGTAAAAGTATAGTTGCAAAAATCTAGTTATGACAAGAACCAATACCCTACCATCTCGGAATGGCTTCTGCCTGAGGTAAAATTTGCTCAGTGCCCGATTAAGACTAGCCTAGGGGTATTGGGAAAGAAGTGGACATTGCTGGTACTTAGGGACATTGGGTGCCTAGGCGTTGACAGATTTAATCGTCTTCTCGATTCCATCACTGGCTTGACGCCTAGGGTTTTGTCTATGCGATTAAGGGAGCTAGAAAAAGAGGGATTTATAAAATGTGTAGAAAAGAGAACACAGTCATCACCCACGACTGTGCGCTGGACTCTTACTGAAAAGGGAGGAGATGTATTACCCATCTTGTTACAATTTACCGCTTTTGGATCAAAATGGTATTCTGATGTAGTATTTGAGGACAAGAATCCTCGAAAACCAAATCAGTTGTTCCAGCCAAAGGCTATGAAAATCATGCGAAATATCATTGATTCTTAAAAATGATAAAGCTAACAGTAACACCTTGGCAATATGGGAGTTTGAGTTATTTACTTTACTGCGCCCAAATTTTATCCAATTGTGGTTTCCCTCAATAACTTTTCTCTTATCTTCTACTCATAGTGCTCCTAATGTAAAAATCGAGAATGTTATATACGATTAACTTTAGAATTCCCCAAGCTCTTGCATTGATACACAACGAAAATGAGAATAATATGTTGCTGAGGTCGCGGGCTTAACTTTCACCCGCTCTGTTTCTATCACGCTAGTAAAAGACGATATCGTTTTGAGCTTTTTGTTGATTGTAGGATAGAACCCTGCCAACCTCTCCCCCCATCATTCCCAAATCCTAGCGGCTTTGCTTATATTGCATGACCCCTGCTGATATTTGTCTCAGTCTGTTTTATACTTGCAAGCATTGGCTTTGTATGTGTATGGATGCTAAGCACTTTCAGGCTTCTTGCCTGTTGTCTTTTCTGCAACTCGTCCTATCCATATAGTTACAACTACTGCTATTATTGTCACAACTACTGCATAAGTAATCATTGCCCATATGCCACTTTGATT
>JALZFS010000190.1 GCA_030861405.1 Thermoproteota archaeon
ATGAATGGCTTGAAACACCTGGCCACCCCGCATCGAACAAAAAGGCCTTCATGATAAGAGAAAAGGACTGCATATTCTGTATGGCATGTGAGAACGTATGCCCACCTCAAGCAGTCAAGATATTCAATAAAAGCTAATGAACTGTGGCAATTATCTATAAATAGATAGAGAGATATCTCTGTTCAAGATCTGATACCATGTACGGTCCAGGCGCATCTCTTTACCTCATATTCCTAGCCATTGGATGGATCTTGATGGTATATACTCTCAACTTTTATTACCTTGCATACCAATCTCGCAACAATATTCGGCATGAGAGGAAAAGGCGCCAAAAAGTAGAGCCTCCAGCCAACCTTCCCCTGGTCACAATACAGCTACCACTGTACAACGAAAAGTATGTTGCAAAGCGCTTGATAGACGCTGTCTGCCGGATAGATTATCCAAAAGACAAATTACAGATACAGGTGCTGGATGATTCTGATGATGATACTGCGGATCTGATAAGATCAATTGTAGAAGAATATGAGTTTAAGGGGTTTGATATAGTCTATATACACAGAATACACAGAACGGGCTACAAGGCTGGCGCGCTTAAGGAGGGCATAAAGAATGCCAAGGGAGAATTTATTGCAATATTTGATGCTGATTTCATCCCGCCAGCATGGTTCCTGAAGAGTGCTATTGGGCACTTTTATGCACATCCTAAGCTTGCGCTTGTGCAGTGCAAATGGGGACACGTCAATGAAAACTACTCTACTCTAACAGAAGCACAGGCAGTCTCGCTTGATCTTCACTTTCTGATTGAGCAAAAGGCCAAAAGCCTTACTCATCTTTATATGAATTTTAATGGCACAGCAGGCATCTGGAGGACATCATGCATTAACGACGCAGGCGGCTGGCACACTAGCACGCTTGTAGAAGATCTTGACCTCAGCTATAGAGTTCAGATGAAGGGATGGAAATGCCTCTTTCTAGAAGATGTCGTTGTGGACGCCGAGCTCCCTGTGCAAATGAATGCGGCAAAGCGCCAACAATTCCGATGGGCTAAGGGTTCTATACAGCTAGCACTAAAACTACTGAGTGATGTGATGCTGCACCGTAACATTCCATTAGAAACCAAGGTCCAAGCATTCATCCAGCTTACTCGACATATGATAAATCCGCTGTTCCTTGTCCAATTTATAATATTTCCAATGCTTCTTGCCCTAGACTATAAGCTCTATACGGTAAGCTGGGCCCCGCTAATTTCTATATTTATGTATCTCCTGATGGGGCCAGGTGGTTATCTCCTTGTCATCAACAAGACATGGAGTGGAGAAAAATGGAGAGAAAAGGCGCAACAGTTTTTCTTCCTAATATTTTACTCCGCAGGCCTATCAGTCAACAACACTGTGGCAGTTTTTGATGCAGTATTTGGAAAGAAGAATGAGTTCCTGCGCACTCCTAAGTTTGGCATAGTGAGCAAGAGTGATGACTGGCGAAACAAAGAGTATGTGCTCCCATTTACTAAGACTACACTCTTGGAAGTGTTTTTTGCGATCTATGGCTGCATGGCAGTTTTTATTTCAATATTCTCAGGTAATTCACTTTATGCCCCTATGATAGCTATTCCCACAATTGGATTCATTTATGTTGCATACTTAAGTATAGTGCACTCGTCCTCGCTTAAGAAGAAAAAGCATCCTGGAGACCCTACCTATGCAGCTGCAATAGCAGCTGGAAAGAATACTGATGGCAGCATATCTACGGCAATGGCCGCCGCTACTGGGAGCATAGGCAGCAACAATGGTGCGAGACTTACAAGGACTATGAGCCAGAGAGCGATTCTTGCAGGGGTGCTTGCATTTTTGACGATGGGCGCTAGCATAGCATATTATGGGCACCAAAACACAATGTATCCGCTTGATATGGCCATCGGCTATATTGCGCGGGCGGAGACAGCTCAGACGCCAGAGCAGCTTGCAGAATACATCAAACTGGCCCAGAAGTTAGTACCTGCAGACGGCAACCCTGTATGGCTCTTTCCAACTACTAGGACTGACTTTACTCTCATTCAAGGAAATCTTGACAGTATTGTACATCGAGCTGATCTTGCCTCTACAATGGACCCTCGCGGCGAGGCATACAACGTAGCAATAAGAGACATGCACGAGTCTGCCACTTCTATTAGGAAGGACCTACTCGAGGTTATCCCTTATACGTATATCAGCATCACAAATATCCTGTTAGCTAGCTCGTGGGTGGCCATAATAATAGCTATATTTGCAGTTATGAGAAAGATCAGAACATCAATGCAGTACAAGACTATTCAAGGTCAGCTACCCTAGTGCTTTCATCATGATGCAGATAGAGTAAATCATCATCCCTCAAAAATGATTAAACGTGCTGTTATAAATTCTTTGGATGCTATTTGGATATTATTTGTATATTTTTCTTTACTAAATCCCCAGATGGTCGTCACATCAGAGTTTAAATAATAATTTTGACCTTTTACCGCATGACGACAGAGGAGGAACTCGTCAACAGGATCCTTCATGCTGGGTCAACCGGCATAAAGAAGACCGACCTGCGCAAGGAATTTAGAGATATTGATGCTGTGTTAGAAACGGTCATAAGCAAAGGCCAAATCTTTGTTGACAAGCGGGGTAATGCATACTATTGCTTTCACAAGGATCATTACATTCAGAGTTTGCTCAACTCTGATCCAAGGTTCAAACTCACCTACGATATGATCAAATCGCTTAATGAATCAATCAGCAGCTCAAACAGGGAGCTAACAAGCACAATTGAAATTCTTACAAATAACATTTCAAATATTGCAAGGATAGTATTGGAGATAAAGAATGGTGACCAATTGCTGCTTCAACAGCACGCATTATCCCATGACGTTTCTGTAGACGCAGAAAAAAAGAGTACTATGAGCGTTCACGATTTCAAAGGTGAATTTGATGTTGCATTGTCAAACTCTTGCTCATCAATAGGATGGACCGAGTTGGCTAAGATACGAAATGAATTGTGCAAGCGCTGCAACATATCTACGGAAGAGTTCTATAGACTCGTAGATGAGCTAACCAGCATGAATCAAGATAGGTACGAGCTTTCTACAGGCGGAGTCGAAGGCGTTATGGTCAGAGGCTTATTGCATGGATTTGTGAGGTGTATATAGTAATTGTATCCATATAAACTCGATCGGAACCCCTATCCAACCAGTCCAACTCCAACGCTTGTTGATGCGCAGATATTGGGTGGCAGGAGGCACAAGGAGGCCAAGGCTGCAATGTTGTCTTGCATTTCTGACCTTTCTTCTAAGATAAATACCTCCGGGGCTGCCTTACAAAATGACTTTAGGCTTGTTACTGTGATACAGGATGTTGGATCTGGCAAGACACATTTGGCACTTCATACTAAAGGACTAGTAGAAGTATTGTCTAGGGCAGTTGTATCATATACCGACCTGTCTCAGATATCGCCACGCAACATACATAGTCTATATAATGCAATGCTTGCGGGGTTTACAGATGAGTATCTTGCAGTATTGAGGAAGGCCGTTGTTAATTACTTACTGCATTTGGCCGAGCACAATATGGTGACTGCAAAAAAAATCTTCAACTATGGTTTTATTGACTTTATAAAGGGAAAGAGTTTGGCAGATAAGGCAGCTCAGCTCTTGCGAAATGAAATAGCGCTTAACTATGTTGTCCTATTTCAGACGTTGAACAAGGAATTTTCAACAAAAGAAATCACAATATTAAAACTAGTCCTTGAAGGGAATTTCAAAGCTGACACGCAGGATGAGTTGACCCTTGAAGGTATTATTGCAAGCCTGGCAGCACTTGCTCGTCTAAACCTAAAGTTCCTGGGCAAAAT
>JALZFS010000205.1 GCA_030861405.1 Thermoproteota archaeon
TATATTGGTGGCCTAAAACACAAAGGCGAGTCACTGCTCCGGCTTGAGAAGAAGAGTCAGGCATACAGCAATTACTGGGTCCCCAGGAAGCCAGAGACATACAGGCAGCAATTACTTCCACCCAGCCTACAAGCGATGTAATAGCGATAAGTTACAATGCTCTCAGACATTATTCAATTATTAGCTCAGGTATTTTGTTCTGCTTGTAGGAGGGAAAGGTTAGAGAATAGATCATATTGCAATTTTTTACTTCCTTGATTTATAGTCATCTCATAGATTATATTCGTTCGACACATACAAAGGTGGAGCGCTTTGGATTTCAAGCCCTTAGTAGAGACATTTGAGCAGATGGAGCAAACCTCAAGTAGGATTTCTTTGACTGAATTACTTGTTACCCTGCTCAAAAAAACTCCGGCGGATGTCATTGATAAGGTAACTTATCTCATTCAGGGTAAGATCTATCCCGACTATGAGGGAATAGAGATGGGTATAGCAGAGAAAATGGTCATAAGGGCGATTGCAGGCTCGTCTGGCAAAGACATCTTGGAAATAGAGAGAATATATCAAAAGGCAGGGGATCTTGGCGATGCTACACGCGAAGCCATGAAGTCAAAGAGCCAATCCACGCTTTTTTCTGAGCCCATGACAATAGAGCGCGTATATTCTACTTTTGACAAAGTTGCCCGGACAGTCGGCACGGGTTCACAGGAGAACAAATTGCGTCTAATAAGCAGTTTACTAAATGATGCAACTGCTGCAGAAGGACGGTACATAATCAAGTTCGTCATGGGGCAGCTGCGGCTCGGAATTGCGGACTATTCTGTGCTTGATGCACTTGCAATTGCCTTTACGGGTGACAAGCTAAATAGGAAAGTGCTTGAAAATGCATACAATGTCTCAAGCGACCTGGGCAATGTTGCAAAGCTGCTTGCAACCAAAGGACTTGAAGCGGTCAGCTTGATCAAGATAACTCTTTTCAAGCCTATCAGACCAATGCTTGCAGAGCGCATCAGGACAGCAGAGGAGGCACTTGAGCGAGCGCGAGAAAAAGTAGCTGTCGAATATAAATTGGATGGCGAGCGCGTGCAGCTGCATAAGAGTCATCATAAAATAGAATTATTTTCAAGGAGGCTCGAGAAGATTACACAGCATTATCCGGATGTTGCAGTTGCAGTAAAGTCCATAAAATCCGAAGTGATATTGGAAGGTGAGGTAGTAGCGGTGAATGCAGAAACAGAAGAATATCTTCCCTTCCAGGAACTGATGCACCGACGACGCAAATATGGCGTCGAGGAAGCAATGGAAAACTACCCTGTTATCATGAACTTTTTTGATGTGCTCTATATTAATGGCAAGAGCAAGACGGAATTGACATACATAGAAAGAAGAAAGCTCTTAGAAAAAATAGTTGAAGGAATCAAGGATAACAAGCTGCAACTGATCAAACAGACAATTGCAACCAAACCGTACGAGATCGATAAGTTTATGGCCATTGCAATTGAGAACGGCTGTGAGGGGGTCATGATAAAACACCTCTCAAGTACGTACCGCGCGGGTGCAAGAGAATATGCATGGGTCAAGCTTAAACGCGAATACCGAAGCGATCTTGTTGATACACTTGATCTAGTTATAATTGGTGCCCTGCATGGCCGGGGAAGGCGCACGGGCAAATACGGGGCCCTGCTGTTGGCAGCCTATGACCAGGAAGCGGATATGTTCAGAAGTGTCACCAAGGTCGGGACCGGCTTTAGTGATGTACATATTGAGCAGTTCTACCAAGAGCTCGAGAAGCACATAATAAATCAGCGTCATTCAAGGGTCGATACAGGCATGGAAATGGATGTGTGGTTTGAACCTAAGATCACTATCGAAGTCGTTGCATCAGAGATAACCCTGAGTCCCGCTCATACTGCCGCCAAGAACGCAATAAGGCCAGGCTATGGTCTGGCACTACGCTTCCCGAAGTTCACGGGCAAGATAAGGGACGACAAAAAGCCAGAAGATGCCACCACTGTTGAGGAAATCGTAACTATGTACAAGAGACAATTGAAGGTCATCGGTCAATCGGGATCGAAAGTGGATATAGATAAGACAAAGAAAGATAAGACTGCTGTGTACAAGTAATTACAAAAGATTCTGGTCATATATTCAGAGTTTGGTTTATGATTGAATGAATTGCACGAAGGTTGATCAAGCTATCGGGCTATATGAGTCGACTTGTCATGAACGATATAAAGCGTCGCCTCCCATCCTTTTCATCCTATCAAGCTCGCGTTCGATCGCACAAGCTATTTCGTCTAGATCCCCCATCCCATTAAATTTGTGATACGTCAGCTTTTCAAGCGAAAGAAGTAAGCTCTTTGCAGATCTGTACTGTGCTATCTGCGGATCATCGATTTCTGCGTACAGTCCAATCCCTTGAATGTTGTTCTTTTTGGCATAACCAAGTATTAGACCATTGAAACCTGTTATCAGCGACGAGCCAGGTGTAACGTTGTGGCCAATTTTCACTATTTGGTCTGTTAGCTCTCGCGATGTCGTTGTGACAAGCGTCCTTGGGTTCTTACCGTAGTTTCTGTCCGTATGAAATGCACCTAGAGTATAAATCAGTTGTACGGAGTACGACTTAGCTATATCAATAACATCGTCGCACAATTCATAAAGCTCATGGTTGGTCTGAGGTTGTCCTATGCCACCACCAAAAACTATAATGTCTTTAGCATATCGATATTCCCATCTTTCCTGCTGAAAGTCAATATGGCCGCCTTTGTCAACTACATAATTTGGGTAAGGCGGCGAGAGGTACCTAAACAGGCGAGTATTCAGGCTCTTGTTAATGAAATCGATGGCGATGCTACCGACGTTCCCCATATCCTGCATGGCTGCGATCATTATTGGCTTACGTACGTTCGGCTCCTCAAGCTTGACAAAGTCCATCCACCATTTTCCTTGGCATTAGACAATAAAAAAGTTAATAGTTAATGTCTGCAACAATTAAAAGCCGGCTACGATGTCTTGGTATTGGCTTGTCAGACAATGGCATGACGTCAGACGACCATAAGATTGCTATTGAAGGCTGGAAGGCTCGCAAACACCAATTGCTCAGACAGAGAGAATCAATGATCCTCATAAATGACAAAGCCGAAAAAGTCAATCTTCTATCAATTTTAAAGCAAAGGAACAGTTAAAGTAAGAATAACAGTATTTTCATTATATCAGGCATGAACAGCAGACTTCGCAGTGTGATAAATCGGCTCAACAGGCAGGCAAACAGAGAAAGGAACGGAGAGATGAGGCTCGCGCCAGATCAAGAGATGCTGGCCATAACAACAGATACTGCAGTATTCCTTTCAATACTTATCAAAGCAATCAATGCAAAACGCATACTTGAAATAGGCACATCGTCAGGATTTTCTACGCTTTGGTTTGCTGACGCATTGGCTAGAAAAGCCAGAGGCAGGGTAATAACGATAGAAATGAATCCTACAAAAGTAGCATGGGCCTGGAAAAACTTTAAAGAGGCAGGCCTCGAGAAGGCGATAGAGATAGAACAAGGAATCGCAATTGACATACTGCGCAAGCTAAAGGGCAAGTTTGATTTTGTCTTCCTTGATGCAGATAAGGAGAACATCATACAGTATTTTGACCTCGTTCTACCAATGGTAAGAATTGGAGGAATAATTGCTGCAGATAACATGCATTATCCTGAACATTTCCGGCCAGTAATGAGAAAGTATGCGCGCCATGTCCGCAGAAAGCCAAACATCCAATCAATCACCGTGCCAATAGGAATGGGAGAAGAGATTACGATCAAACTTCGTGATTGAGTGCAAAGCTTTGTTTAGATTATCTGCTTCTCATCCACACCACAACAACATTCCACAGCAAAGTTTCCGTAGCAGAACCACCTAAGCCTACGGATAGGCATTCAGTAATGCATGAATACAAATTATTGTCATATGCTGTGCCGCATGAACATAGACACCCTGATGCATGAACTGATGCTTGTGTCGTATCCCAACGCCGTCCCATGTTAAAACAGTGGACAAAATATCATGCATTCGAAATCCTCAGCAGATCCAGGTATAATGATCGTACAATGCAAAGACAAACAGCTTTTTTGAGATATTGTCTGGCTAAGCAAGGAGCAAAAGGTCATAATTGAAAAATAAGCTGCAAGCATTAGATTGATGCAATGCATTCAGACATTATTCTAGCGGCAAGCATTGCAGTCATGCCATTGATGTCGTAATCAGGAGATAATTCAACAATATCTATTCCCACAATATTCCTGGCTCTTATGGCTTTGTTGAGCAAGTAGATGAGGTCTGCAGATGATAACCCTGCTGGCGATGGAACTGATACACCTGGCGCGAATGCAGGATCTATGCAGTCAAGGTCGATTGAGATGTATACTTTGGATCCGGCTGTCCGTGTCCTAATCATTTCTGCGACTCTTTTTACTCCTAGCTCAACGATATCCAGCGGGTTTACTACCTTTAAGCCGACCATTCTTGCATTCTCAATCTCTTCAGGCTCCGCAGCTCTTGTACCTATCAACATGCTTTTTCTAAAGTTAAGCGATTCTTTTGAATCAGTAAGAACGGAGCCATAATAATTTCTAGTAGAAGAAACAAAGTCAGGATGTGCGTCAAAATACAAAAGAGATAGCTTTTTTCTAATCGCTGTAGATACCGCCGGTACCGTCTCGGTAGTGAGAGAATGATCGCCCCCAATCATGATCGGAAGCTTATCATGCGATGCAATCTCTGATACCAACTGCCGTAACTGCTGCTTATTTGGCATATTACCTGCATCAAATACCCATTTCCTATCAAAAGTTCCACACATGGAGCATGTAGGGATCAGCCTTCCACCCCGTTCAAAAAATTCAGACTCATTTGAGGCATTTCTCAACACGTCAGGCGCTCTGCTAGTTCCTCTACGCAGTGCGTGAGACTTCGATTCATCAGGGACACCTATTACAACAACGTCTACATCTTTAATGCTGTCAGCATTTGAACGGTATAATCTGACCATTCATGACAATCATTTTTAACCCGCTTTTTAACTATGGCATAATGTCGATATCAATAAGAGTTTATTAAAAGGAATGCTTACCACTCCTGTAATATGTCTACAATGAAGTACATTCAGCTTGAACCTCAAGGTGACATCGCAATTTTAAGGATAAACAGACCAGAGGCACTTAATGCCATGAACGTTGACGTTATATCTGAGCTCTCAAAGATGGTTGATATTCTTGCAGCTGATGACAATACTAAGGTCGCGGTTATTACTGGCGCTGGTGAGCGCTCATTTTGTGCAGGAGCAGACATTTCATATATGGTCAACATTGATCCTATGCAGGCAGAAAGGTATGCTACTTCTGCACAAGCGGTAATAAACAAAATAGAACGACTCGAAAAACCAGTCATTGCTGCAGTGAACGGCTTTGCGCTTGGTGGCGGATGCGAGCTTGCGATGGCGTGTGACATTAGGGTTGCATCGAGCAATGCCAAGATTGGACAACCTGAAGTTACAATAGGCATACCTCCGGGGTGGGGTGGTACACAGCGCCTGATGCGACTTGTAGGCCCGGCTAAGGCGAAGGAGCTGATATTCACCGGCAAAATGATAACGGCGGACGAGGCCTATAGAATAGGGCTTGTTAACGCGGTAGTCAGCATAGGGCCAGAGAATAACCTACCTCCGGAGTCCTCCAAGGATGACGTTGCAAAGGAAAAGGAAAGGACAACAGAAGTAGCTAAAATACTAAACAAAAAGCTGATGGATGAGTGCATCGCACTTGCAAAGGAGATAGCAAAGAATAGTTTCATTGCAGTCAAGGCTAGCAAGATGTTGATAAACAGGGGAATGGATACAGATCTAGAGACAGGACTCAGACTAGAGATCTATGGTTGGGCACTTTGTTTTGCACATGAAGACCGGCGCAAGATGATGTCTGCCTTCCTCAATAAAGGCAAAAAATAGCAGGTACTAGAGAATGCAGGCACCTCTGCTAGGTCGGCACACAAGAACCTTGCTCTTCACTCCCACAGCCTTAAACCCTTGAGACATAGCAGCACCCACTTTCTTTGCATTTTTGCTTGTTTTCAGAAATGCTATCATTGAGGGACCAGCGCCGCTTATTGTGACTGCGAGTGCACCTGCGAAAATGGCTTTCTGCTTGATGTCATCATAGCCAGGTATCAAATGCTTTCTTGCGGACTCAATGATTACATCATCTATTCCACTTGCTATTGTTTCTACATTCTTTAAAGCAAAGCCTGCCACTATGGTGGCTGCGCCGGAAATGTTACGGACGACACTTTTAAGTGGTACCTCCCTTGGAAGGACGCTCCTTGCCATTTCTGTCTTTTTTGGAGGTACCTCAAGCCAGGGAACCGTAACGACAAGGACAAGATCCCTTGGAGGCTCGAGCCTCGTGAACTGCGGTGGCATATGGTCTGAAATACGGGACACCACAAAACCACCTAGCAAAGAAGCAGAGACATTGTCATAATGCCGAGCACCAGCGCTTGCTACCTCCCCCTCAGCGGCGTATTGTACAAGCCTATTTTTACAGATCTGTAAGCCGTACAACGCATTGAATGCTACTGCTGCAGCTGCTGATGTGGCAGCACTGCTGCCAATGCCATAACCAGCTGGAACGCCTTTTGTGATTTCAATATCCACACTGTCATAGATTTCAAAATCGCGCATCATCTTCTTTACTACAAGGCCGGCTGAGTTTAATTCAGGTCTTACCGGAATGGTCTTGTCGTTGGTTTTGATAGTTATTCTTTCCCGATCAGATGATAGTCTGGTTACCTTCACCTTGTCATCAAGCGCGTCCAGTGCAAGGCCAAACACATCATAGCCGGGCCCAAGGTTAGCAGTTGAACATGGAGCCATAGCAGTGTACGAGTTTGAGGGCATCAACCTCAAACATCCTCCCCCAAATTGATGGCTCGTGCAAGAGCTGCAGCCAGGTTAAGCATTCCAGTCATTGTGAGGCTAGAAACAGCGATGAGACTTTGCGCAAAACCACCTCTGCTTAGACTGCGCGCGAGATCCTTAGTCAAGAGAGAATATTCTGCATCCTCTTCGCCGTTCAAGACTTGTTCAAGTGCCATGTTCGAGCTTGCCCAGTCCATAATATTTTTTACCTTGTCTATTACAAGATCGCGCTTTGTAAGCACGTTTATCTGCGTCATTTTTAGCCTCAGCTTGACCGATGACGCAAGGAGCGATATTGACACAAAATTGATCGGAGAGGACACTAAGATCCCATCGAATGCAAATAGCGTAACCTTATTGTCTGCGTGGAGATTTACAGCCAAATAAGGCCCGCTTGCTCGAAATGCGAATAGCTCTATCTGTCCAGGGGTGTCAACTATCAGATAATCTGGATTAAGCTCATCGACCTCTTTTTGGATCTCGTCTAGTTTTGTTGCTATCATGTCACTTGCAATTATAAGCGAACCGTTGGGGCCAAGTCCATAGCTCTCCATCAGAGTGCCAATGTCAATGTAGTTGCGGACATCAACGTCAGGGTCATAGGGTAGGCTAACTACGCCAGGGTCAAGGTTAAGGGTTATAGGATATGCATTGTTATCTCTGTACCACTGAAGTAGCTTAGCTGTAAGGAGTGATTTGCCAGACCCTGCAGTTCCGGTGACGAATATCGCATTCATTATCATCAGGGAAGCGTGATGTTCGTGTATATCTACTTTGTAGACCTTTCCAGCAAGGTTTGTATAATTAGGGCGGAACTTATCAATTATCATACATTCATTATTATAGTACCATGTTGTATCAGAAGCAGAGTTATAGTAGTTGAACTGGCGACTTGTTGCCATCCCTGCAAGCGTGGTACCGTTCATTATTCTGATTATTACTGCCCACGTTTCACCTCAGAACATCTTCGCTATGGGGGTGGTCCCATTTGTGGCCGCCTCAGCTGCAGCCATTACCAAAATGATGCTACAGGCACTGAGATTCAAATATTTCATCAGACGTTTCCTTGGTTATGATGTTGCATCTACAGGCAAGACTGTAGCTGCTAGGCTGGCTGGTGAATTCGTTACCCAAACCACGCCGTCCTATATAGGTGGAGAATTTGTCAGAATAGCCTGGTTGTCAAGGAACGGCGTTTCTCCAGGGAAGGCTGCATGGGTAGCAACCATGGAAATAATCGCAGACGTGTTTGTAGGATCAGTATTGGCATTCATCGCTGGCGCGTTGGCAATTTATCGAGGTGGAAGCGTAGTTGGAATAGCAGTAATTCTAGTAACGATTCCGACCTTTGCCGTCTGGTTGTCTCTTGTCTTATTTTCTGCCAAACGAACCCTTCGGCTTCCGTCTTTCTCTCAGAAGATAGCGGAAAAGTTCCTTTCAAAGAAAAGAGCAGAGAACCTAATCAATGCAGCAAATACAGCTATTGCAGACCTATGCAATATGAGCAGGGAAAATTTTAATTCCAAAAAATCGGTCACTACATTTGCAGTTGGGATAGCAATAACCGTTGCTGCTTTTGTCTTTCAAGGCCTTTCATTTATGGTGCTTGCTGATGCCGTCGAATCTCGAATCGGCCTCTTTGACTCATTAATGGCTACATCTGCATCGACTGCAGTAGCAAACCTGCCTATAACGATAGGAGGCTCAGGGCTTGCAGAGCTTGGCATATGGGCATACCTGGCAAATCTGAGTGGTATACCAAACCTTGCAGACGTGGTAAAAGATTCACAGTTAAGCGTGATAATTGCATGGAGAATAGCTACATATCATGTGCCCCTTGTGCTTGCATGGATTGCTCTTATGAAGATTACTGTACGCAAGATTTCTGCTCCGGGCATTCACCACCGAGTCTCAGGAGACGAGGACAAAAGACCGAAGAATGAAGGTAGTAGCACTATAAAGTAAAAGCGTCATCGGCGCTAAGAAAATGCCTGGTTCTCTGACAACTGGATAACATTCAATGTATCCTAAGCACTTATTCCCCCGTGACATGCAAATGATGATCTTCTACACGAGCTTCGCATGTAGGTGCACGGATATTCGACAGGCCCATCTTTTCCAACCAGCTTCAATAAACCCAGAAGATTCATACTGACGAAAATAGTCAACAGCGAAAACAGCCCATCACAGAGTAGTCTGCTGCAAGAAAGTTTGCTGGCTCAGCCGTGGCCACAGAATTAACTCAACTTGTGGAGGCCACATCGTTCGGATGGAGATTCAAAGTCAGCAGGGCCGCGATATAGCTTCAGAAATTGTTACACGAATACCTGCCCTCTCGTCGTGCTATCATGAACTGTAAATAGAATGGTAAATACGAAGGTCATCAATATGAGAAGGATTCGCTCGAAAAATTCTTGGGACACGAACATAGGCATTAAGTGTCGAGACCATACCCGTTTGACTCAGAGTAATCAAGAACAGTTCAGTTACCTTATGTAAATTCATCATTATATGGTGTGTAGTTAGATGTCATAACAGGCGATACAGTACTTATAGAAAAAATATACAGTACTATTGCCTACAAAACTATTCGCCGTCATCTTCTGGAGAGGTTGACGACATGTCAGGGAGATCAGATTCTACATCCATCAGTTGTAGCCCCTGCAACTCAAAACGATATATTGCCTTCATATCAAGGCTAAACTTAGTCGAGAGGAGCTCGACTACTTTAGCACTCAGTGGAGCCATAAATACTTTGATCTGGAACTCATACACAAAGCCCTTCATAAAATCAGACATCTTCATTGATCGAGGCACATCCAGGCCCTCAACGATTGTCCTACCATCTGGCATCGGTTCATAGACTTGGATGTCTACTTTATAGTCAGTTTCATAAATGTCAAGGATATAGCCTGTTCTTATTATTACTTCGGGCTGACCAAACGGGGCAGACCTTATTTCATCTTCTGCCCATTTGGGAAGTTCCTCCTCATGAGAGCCATCTTCACTCTTCGCCACCTTTGCCCTTCCCATATGGTAGTGTAGCATATATCATTACATTTAATAGCTTTCCCAATTTCTGTTCCACAAGCAGCGAGGGGATGTCTATAAAATATAACCAGATGGTTATTCAATTATGACATTTCTATTTAACGCCATTCCCGCTGGCTATAGCTGCTATGACAAGCTTCAGCAGCAATTGGGTAAAGGAAAATAAACCAACAATGTCAGAGAAGATAAAGCAGAATATTGGCCAGCAGCAACCACTGAAACCGAGAATTGAGCTTGCCAAGAAGAAGATTCAGGCACAAAACCAAAAACTAGAGGCAATTCTAGAAAAATTACGAGGCAAAGAAAGGTCTCTCTTCAACCAGGTAGTTTCTGCTCTTCAGAAACATGATGCTCAGCAGGGGAAAATGATCTCAAATGAGATCGCCCAAGTCAGAAAGACAATTAAGATGATCTCACAGCTCAAGATGGCGCTAGAACAGATACAACTTAGGTTTGAATCTACTATCGACCTTGGAGATGTAATGGTGGCAATTGGTCCAGCGATGGGCGCAGTAACTAAAGTAAGATCAGGCCTTGGGGGAGTAATGCCGGAAGTAGACAAAGAACTTGGAGAAATCAATGGTGTATTCAGTGACATTATGATGAGTGCAGGATCTGTTGGTAGCCCTTCATTTGCATTCGATGCGAGTGGAGAAGAAGTCGACGGAATACTTGCAGAGGCAGGGGCAGTGGCAGAGCAGAGGATGACTGAGAGCTTCCCAGATGTCCCAATAGGATCATCTTACTCTAGCAGCGTGAGGACATCAGCAGGCGAGCATCCTCAATAAGAAGCTGCCTATTTTTCTTTTTTCTTTTCTTCAAAGACTGATATGAATTATGCAGATATATTCTCATAGCCCAGTTTTTATCAGCTCATCATGCCACATTCTAGACAACTTTATTCCGAGGATTCGTTGTAAATGCTTCTGTCTACTATAATCATACTATGTATTAGCTCGCCCACATACTCGTCAGCATACAGGCCCTCTACTTCAGCTGTACGCCTGTGCTTTACTAAAAAACTCAAGAGATAGAGACAGGACTCACTATCACGGATCAAGCTTCACAAAGACATTGGAGGAGAGCATAAGGGAGTTTCCGCAGCTTCCTTGTTTTGTAAGAATGCTATCGACCACATATTGCATTTCTTTGGATGAGGCAATGCTATAAAGGCAACACCAGGAAATTTTCGTCAACTAGATATCAATAGTCTGTTAAGCTTGCTGGACTTTGGGAGGCGAGACCTCAACGTGGACCAGAATCTGGCGCTCCTCGTCCGCCTTAACAATGTAGCTGGGTATGTTCACCTTACGATTGCCTATAGAGACATGTCCATGGCTCACTATCTGTCTTGCACGATAAGGAGAGGTAGTGCCAGCCTTTTTCATGACTATTGTCTGAAGACGCCGCTCCAGCAGGTCTTCAACTTTTAGGTTTAGGATATCATCGAGTGTTGCATCTTCTCTTGCGAGTCCAATCCTGTTCAAAAAGTTTAGTAGTCTCCTTTCTTTTTCTGCTCTCAGCTCAGCTGAAAGCGCCAAAAGCGCGCGAGCCTGGTTTCTAATTCTTGCGACCTCAGTTTGAGCTTTCCAAAGCTCACGTTTGTTCCTAAGGCCATAAGAACCCATAACGTAGAGTTCAGCGTTCAGCTGATCCGTAGTCCAGATCATCCTAGGCCTGCGGAAGGTTTTCTTTGCCTTACGAGGATCGCCCATCTAAACCACCGTCTATTTGTTGTCAGGCTCCTTTGATGCGGGAGAAGGCTTGGGCGAGCTGGTAGATGCTGGGGGAGCTGCAGGCTGCTTTCCGGCTTCTTTACCACTAGCTGCTGCAGGCGCCGCTGCCCCAGGCATAGCTTTGACCTTCTTGACTCCTACCGCTCCGCCCTTTCGTCCAGTGGTTCTAGTACATTGTCCTCTTACTCTTAGGCCAAACATGTGTCTGTAACCACGCCAGCTCATTATGAGCTTCTCGCGCTCAATATCATTTGAAGCAGCAAAATCAAGATCTGAGGATATGATATGATGGTTTGAGCCGTCATCAATGCTCTTTTTCCTATTCAAATACCATTGTGGGACACCGGCCCTAGCAGGGTTAGAAATCGCCTGCTCGATCTCATGTACTTCATTTTCAGTTAAAAAACCAACCCGCATACCAGGGTTAATGTTAAGTGATTGAGTCAACACTTGAGCAAAATTGTATCCTAATCCTTTAATTTCACTTAAGGCAACTATCAATTTCTTGCTGCCATCAATGTCTTTGCCAGCAATCCTGAGGATATGTTTATAGTCCGAGACAGACAAATCAATGATCACGGAATGATATTCCGCAATAAAAACCATGCTAGCTGCAACACGCTAACGCTAGACAATCTTAACACTGTTATTTAATATATCCGCAGTTTACACCAGGGTATATAATCATCCTAGGATCGAAGTTATTTATAACAAAGAAGCAAATATTTTAATTAAGATAAAAGGCAACCCGCACTGCCTGACGAAAATCACGAATTAACTTTGAACAATCTTTAAATTTGCGTTAACGCAGAAACCTTCGTCTCAGATGACCCAAAGAGTAGAGGAAACAGTCCATCATTGTTACACTTCGAAACCAAAATATACTGAAATAATGCCAGGGGTACCAGAAGATTACAAACAGATTGAGACGCTTGGAGATTTACTCAATATCTGTTACAAACAAGTCACCGTTCAAGAACAGATGCGGGGCAATTTAATTTCTAAACTCAAAAGAGGAGAACACCCATTTCCTGGCATCATCGGCTATGATGAGGATGTCATTCCCGCCATCGATAGGGCAATCTTATCAGGCCACGACATATTGCTTGTCGGTCAGATAGGTCAGGCCAAGACGAGGATTGCAGAGGCAGTAGCACAGAACCTCCTATCTCTCATCCCAATAGTGAGAGGAACAATAACGAACGATATTCCAACATCAATTCCAGAAGAGGAATTAATCGCCCTCTTGACAGATTCGGAAATCCAGAAAACAAAGCCAGAGTTTACTGTCTCACCAGAGTGCGAGGACATCATTCGAGCCAACAAGCTTGAGACCAAGATCGACTGGATAAGTGGCATAGACAGATACAAGTATATACTATCAACACCAGATATCTCAGTCAAAGATTTAGTAGGACAGATAGATGCAATCAAGATAGCCAGAAAAGGAGTTGAACTTTACAACATCGAATCATATTCTGCCGGCCAGCTTTTGCAAGCAAGGCATGGGATATTATGTATTGATGAGTTGCCTGTACTTGATCCACGCAAGCAAGTGTCTCTGTTAAGTGTTCTACAAGAGGGCAAATTTACTACAGGTGCCTATCCAATTGTATTTAAGCCTGATGTTAGGATAATTGCAACTGCAAACCCAATTGACTATACACACTCCGGCAAGATAATTGAGCCACTATTTGACAGGTTGAGAAGCCACGTAGACACCCATTATCCAAAGACAGTAGAAGATGAGATGCTGATAATCGTACAGGAGTCCAAGATTTCAGACGCCAAGAATGTCGTATTGCCTATCTTCATGATAAAAACGATAGCTAAGATAACACAGACAACTCGTGCACATCCTGATGTGAACCATGACAAGGGAGTCAGCGTTAGAATGTCTGTGCATTCAATGGAGATGGTAGTAGGAGAGGCAGAACGCACACGATCTATCGCATATGGAGTCAAGGCGATCCCGCGCTTTTGTGATATCCACAGCATCCACCAATCATCCAAATTTGAACTTGCAGAAATGGAAGACACGCGGCAGAACAGAAAGAATGTGCTTGACTCAATAATTGAGAGCACACTTAAGGAAGTTTCACTTGAATACGTCCAGAAGTTAGCACCAGAACAGCTGACAAAAGTCAAGAACGATTTTGGAAGTAGTAATACATTTCAGGTTTCGCAAACAATAGTTGGTAGCAGTAATACTACAAAGAGAGCGAACTTAGACTATGTATCACAGCTATCGAAATTTCCGGTGCTCAAGCAGATGGTAAATGAGACAATTGATATATTGAAGGAAGACCAGAAACAGTTGGTCGAGAAAGCTAGACAGCTTGGTATGAATTTAAACCATATTGTACTTGCCCAAGACCTTGACGGAGAGTTCACTGCATCAGTGACTGAGGTGGTACTTGAAGGTCTGCGCCACATCTCTCCCCCAATTTTGGATAAAAGGGATGGCAACAGCTATGGCCTCGTACAATAATGCGCTAGGTAGCAAGAAATTCACATACTTTCCAGCATACAAAGTGGGTCAGGACCAAAGGCAAGACAGCCAAAGCGACCCTGAGGTCACCAGCAATATGCTTGATAAGCTGCTCAAGGCAATCGGAAGGGAAGCACTTAAGGAAAAAACGCCTAGCCTACAGGAGCTTGAACAAATTCTACAGGGATTAAAATCATCGCTTTCAGACCAACAAGAAGGAAGGCAGCAGCAACAGCAACAGTCAGGATCGATGTCCGATTCTAGAGGCGAAGAAGCAGGCAATTCTGGCATGTCACTCATTAGGTACCTTATTCAAAGAGGTTACCTAAAGGAGTCGCCGAAATGGCTTAGCGCCAAGGGCTTTATCGCAATAGGGGGCAAGATGCTCAGCGATGTAATGAAGGCACTTAAGACGGGAGAATATGGCACACATGAATCACAGAACGTGGGGTCAGGCTCGCTATTGCTGGATGCTACCAAGAAGTTTGAACCAGGCGATGATATCAGGTTGCTTAACGTTCCTAAGTCGCTGATGAATACAATCCAACGAACGTTAAAAGACGGTAGCGATCTAAAGCTACCTCTCCAAATTGACGTAGACGATTTTGAAGAATATGAGACAACCCAGGACGTCCGTGTTGCAGTGGTGTACTGTATAGATCTCAGCTCTACTATGCGCTATTCATCAATGTATGGAGACATGAGCAGAATCGAGGCCGCCAAGCGCGCACTTTGGAGCCTCTATTTGATGAACCACAAATTCTTTCCCACAGACTCAGTATACATTATAGGATTTGGCGCACTTGCATCTAAAGTGAAGCCCCAGGATATTCCTTATCTAAAGACCTTTGAGCCAGGCTCTGACTTTTTACACTACACGAACTACCAAGCTGCATTCAGGCTAGCAAATAAGATATTGCAAAGGGAGGCAGCCACGAATAAGCGGATAGTACTTGTGACGGATGGCCACCCCAGTGCATGCTTTGTCGATAATAAAGGCGAGCAGGATAAGATACTATCGCAGAGACCCTATTCCCATTTCTATACACCAGACAGGCAGACACTTGATGTTATTGAACAGGATAGTAGTATGAACTTAGACATTGCGTCAGGTGAGCTTGTATATCTCTGCTACCGTTACAGACATGTTGATCAGTATATTGGTGAACGCACTATTGCGGAAGCCAAAAAAGTCCACTCACAAAAGATCGATATTGATACGATAATGATCAGCGAAGAGGACTCTTTACTTGCGTATGTCAACGAAATGGAGAAGTCTGTTAAGGGTCGCTCTTACTACATTAACCCTGCGGACATCGACAAGGTATTGTTGACTGACTACCTTAACAACAAAAAGCAAAAGACCATAAGGGTGAATTCATAGCAAAAAATATTAGAATAGGATAGAGAAGCTTTAATATACTGACGAAAATTTGTTTTGCATAAGCAAAATAGCATGTTGATTATCTTCGACGTGGAAGGTGTTCTGCTTAACGCGGAGTACCTTCCAGTTTTAGCTCAGGTAATAGGCCCAAGAAAGGAGAAGGAGATCTGGGACATCACCAATGCAGGCATCAGAGGTGAGATCAACTGGGAAGAGGGGCTCAAGCGAAGAGTACAAGCGCTAAGAGGCATCAGCTATGAAGACGCGAAGAAGATAGGCGAGAGTCTACCAATAATGCCAGGCGCAAAAGAGCTTTGTTCTGCACTCAAGAAAGCAGAGTGGAAGATGATTGCAGTTTCTGGCGGCTTTACAATAATCACTGACAGGCTAAAGGATGAGCTTGGCATAGACATGATATTCTCTAACGAATTAGTATTCAAAGACGGCAAATTAGACGATGTTAAAATGCACGTCACGTCAGATAAGGCGGCAACAATCTCCCCGATAATAAAACAATGGGGGATAAGGAAGGAAGACACTGTCCTAGTAGTGGACGGAGCCAACGACCTTAAGCTCTTTAATTTAGCTGGATACACAGTAGGGTTCTGCCCAGTAGACATTGTAAGAGAAAGAGCTGATGTTTCCATTGACAAGCGGGATCTGAGCTTGCTTCTGAATTTATTAAAAAAAAATTTTGGTGAGGCCGTGCTAATAAACGCAAGAAGCAGAAAGCATTAGTAGCATGATAATTTTTAACCTCTCCTTGTCAATCACTAGCAGTGATACAGATAATTCCTATTAGAGTTTCTGCCGAGGTTGGGTTGTACGATGATCTCAATACAATGATTCTTGAAGCAACAAGTCGGGATCGCCAGACCGAGATTCAGAATGGAGATATTCTTGTTGTCACACACAAGATAATATCAAAAGTAGAAGGACGAATTATAGATCTTGCCGGTGTCAAGCCTTCTGCAAAAGCGATCAGAATGGCAACTGAGCATGATAAAGATCCCCGCTTGATGGAACTAATATTAGAGGAATCAACACGAATTTTGCGAGCAAAAAATGGAATAATAATAACAGAAACAAAGCATGGTTTTGTGTGTGCAAACGCCGGCGTGGATCAGAGTAATGTGAGGGGAGATATGGCGGTATTATTGCCAATTGCACCAGACAGATCTGCGAGAAGAATCAAGGACGGGGTGAAGAAAAGAACGGGTAAGGAAATAGCAGTAGTCATAAGCGACACTTTTGGTCGGCCATTTCGAAATGGTCAAACAAACATTGCTATAGGCATCGCAGGAATAGAGCCAATAAAGAGTTACATTGGCGCTTATGACATGTATGGAAAGAAATTGAGGGTGACGGAGATCGCTGTCGCAGACGAGATAGCTTCCGCAGCCGAACTTGTAATGGGCAAATCTGAAGGTACGCCGGTAGCCGTTATCCGAGGCTATAATTTTGAAAAAGCAGCGCAGTCCTCAGTCAAACCACTACTGAGGACAAAAGAACAAGACCTTTTCCGCCAGTAACTATAAAATTTAATATAAGGTGATATGGTTTTTCTTCATTCTGGGCTATGAGTGATTCACCTAATAGGTCAATTGACGTAAGGGGCCTTTATTGTCCTGAACCAGTGTTCCGCACTAAGATGGAAATTGAGCGACTCAAAATAGGGGATACTCTGAAGGTTGTTGCAGATGATCCAGAGTCAGAAGAAGATATTTCAAGATGGGTTAACCGCAACGGACATCAACTAATATCGATAAATAAGTCCGACAAAGACCTTGAATTCATGATAAAGAAGGCGAAATAGAAAAGATGACAGCAGTTGAAAGGACACAAGTCATCGAACAAATAGGACAGACGCCTCTAGTTGAGTTAAGGTCTTTTTCCACTAAGGATGTTAAGCTATATGCCAAGCTAGAATGGTACAATCCCTTCGGCTCAGTCAAGGATAGGGCTGCATACTGGATGATAAAACATGCAGAAAAGATGGGAATTTTGAAAAAAGATAAGAGCATAATTATCGAGCCTTCATCTGGGAATACAGGCATCGCGCTTGCAGGCATTGCAGCTGCACTTGGCTACAAAGTAGAAATCGTCATACCAGAAAAGGTGAGCAATGAGACAAAGAAGATCCTACGCGATCTTGGAGCCGCCCTGCATGAAACATCCGATGATCTGTGTCCCCGGGTTGGTGCAGGCACAGACCAGAGCATCGCGCTTGCAAAGGCCATTTCAAAGCCTCGGCCTGACATTTACTATATGCCAAACCAGTATGAGAACGATACCAATTTCTTGGCACATTATGAGAGCACAGGCCCGGAGGTCTGGAAGCAGACAAACGGCAGCATCACACACTTTCTTGCTGGCTGCGGAACAGGTGGTACAATAACTGGCACTGCCACATTTCTGAAGGAAAAGAACAAGAGCATTCATTTCATTGCAATACAAGCTCAAAAAAATCATCTTCTCCAGGGATTAAGAAACTTCGAAGAATCAGCAATGCCTGAGCTATTTAAGCGGCGCCTTAGCGTAGTCGATGAATGGATGACAGCGACCAACAAGGACTCATTTGAAGCAGTAAGGCAGCTGATTAAAAAGGAGAATATGCTTGTTGGCCCATCATCTGGATCTGTACTCACTTCAATGCTGAAGGTGGCACAAAACCTTGACAACGGTGTTATTGTCGGCATTTTTGCAGACGACGGCAGGAAATTCAAGAGCTTATATCTTAAGGAAAATATCCTAAGCGAACAGGAATATGACAGAGCCTTTAGGGACGCAAGGTATATGTCCAAACTAGCATACTCGAACTAGAATCACCACAAACTAGGCTTAACAGCCACGATCCAGCACAGTTTTACTCCTCCGAATAACACAAGCAGGATTATTACTTCCCTCCATGCTTTTTTTCCGAAAGCCATTTTTCAACATCGATTGCTGCCATGCAGCCAAAGCCTGCGGCGGTTATGGCCTGTCTGTATCTATGATCATGAACATCTCCAGCAGCAAACACACCTTCAACACTTGTTTTGGTGTGTTGTGTAAGTATGATATACCCCTTATCATCTAAGTCAAGCTGCCCGCTGAAAATAGCTGTGTTGGGCTCGTGGCCGATTGCAACGAAAAGGCCGCCTGCGTTGATGATACTTTCCTTGCCGGTATTTATGTCCTTGACTAGTATAGTTGAAATTTTATTGTTGCCCTTGATATCTGCCACCACATTGTTCCAAATGAACTCGATCTTGGGGTTTTCAAGCGCCTTTTGCTGGAGGATCTTGCTGGCGCGCAGTGAATCTCGCCTGTGAACTATCCTCACAGATTTGCCAAACTTCGTCAGAAATGTAGCTTCTTCCATCGCAGTATCACCGCCGCCGACCACAACAATGTCTTCGCCTTTGAAGAACGGACCATCACATGTTGCACAATATGAGACGCCTCTGCCACTAAATTGCTGCTCTGATGGGATGCCAAGTTTACGAGGAGAAGCACCCGTGCAGACTATTGCTGCCTCTGCAGTGTAGGTCTCAGCATGAGTTGTAATTGTAAATGGCCTTTTCTTGAAATCAACATTGATGACCTCATCATCAACTATTATCGTACCAAATCTTTCAGCCTGCTGGCGCATGTTCATCATCAGCTCGGGCCCAAATATGCCATTTGGAAAGCCAGGATAATTTTCTACTTCGCTTGTAGTCATAAGCTGACCGCCAGGCAAAGTTCCTGATATAATCAGCGTGCTAAGATTAGCACGAGAAGTATAAACGCCAGCTGTATACCCAGCAGGACCAGATCCAATTATTATTACGTCATAATGTTTTTGATCACCAAAACTGCCTGATTGGCTGTCTGACAAAGTACAAAGTGACAATTTCGAGACCTCTTAATAATTTGTTCGGAAAATGCTTGGCTGGTGCCATGCTATTACCTGAAAACAGATTTAATATGATGTAAAGAACATAAACTATTGGTGGTCAATTTGTTTGATGCTTAGAGCGTGGCCGATCTTTCGACAAATTCATTCGCCATGTTCTTATGATACCTGCATAATACCCCTTTTTGGATTATGTCTAGGAGGTCCTCCTGCCAGTGAGCATTATAGAGCATACATCCTTTGTCATTGCAGAAAGGCTCACCGCCTGTTATAAAGAAGAATATTGCTTGAAGAGCATAGTTTAGGGATGCTCCAGCAATCTTATCAGCATCCGCGTAGTCGATGAATCTTCCTGCGAGTTTTTTCTTCAGGCTGCTAATGTGATCATCTGCTGTAGTAGTTATTACACTGCCAATCCTAGGAAGATAGAATTCCAGTGGTTTTGCTACGGCTTCGATCATGCCGGTTGTGGAAATGATCGAAGGCGTACCGCATATAACCGTGCGGGCATGGTAGCGCCAATCGTGTTCACTAAAAGTGCATGGTAACAGGCTGGTGAATATGATATGAATGTGAGCCAAGCTGATTTCTGCAGCAGGGATCATTTCCGCAAATAATCTCTGCATAACATAGCCATCGTATAGCCGAACCATCGCATTGTCTTGTTGTTGTTTTGGTTGCTTTTCAAAAGGCTGCTTAAGGTCTGCTATCCTTGCTTGTTCTATCACCTTGTAGTCATACTTAAACGGTGGCCTGACATCTATTTTGCAGCTTGGAAAAATTTTAGCCAGCTTCTCAGCCACTACTTTAGCATCAGGCGCTGGCATGGACGCATTTGAATTAATATGAACAAAGCGAAGAAAGTCCAATCAAATAAAAATAAAAAAACAATAATAAAAGGTTACTTAGCCCTCAGCTTGGGCGGACTTGGCATTTCCTTGAGCTTGCCCAATGCGATCTCTGCCGCTTTCTTACCAGAAAGAAGCATAGCACCGAACGTTGGACCCATCCTTGGAAGTCCGTGTGTTTCGGTAACAGACATGCCTGTTGCAATTAATCCAGGAAATACTTCATCTGTATAGTTTACCACTGCATCCTCACTTCCTTCAACCCACATTGGATCCATACCTTTCCATTTGACATACCCACGATCCATCAGGCGTCTGACCGCAACTGAGTCATGTCCAGAAGCATCAATTACAATCTTACTCTCAAGAGCAACAGGGTCAACACATGTAATGTTTCTTGGTAGAGCTGAGACCGGCATCCAGTTGACTACTATTCCAGCTACGCGCTTGTCCTTGAGGACGAGATCATCAAATTTGGTCAGTTGCAAAAAGCGCACGCCAGCATCACATGCTGCACTTATGAGCTTGCTACATGCATGCGGACCCCAAGTTGCATAGAGGCCTTCATTTATCCTCCTGTAGGGCACCCCAAGCTCATCCCACACCTTTTGTGCAGGTGCTCTCACAGTGACTGGGTTCATCATATAACCTCCTACCCAATATCCTCCCCCAAGATAATTGTTCTGTTCTACGATAAGGGTCCTAATGCCAGCCTTTGCTAAGTCCCTGCCTGCAGTAAGACCTGCTGGACCGGCGCCGATAATTATAACCTCAGAATCGGTATACTCTCGCATTGTTTCATTAAACATTTCTGCAATGGTTCTGGTAATTTCTTTTTCGCTCACATCGGCAAATATCTTTGCCATATGTTATATCATGCGCTTCTGATGGTTATTAATAGATTATCAGCTAGCAAAAGTATTGAATTGAGGTCAGAAGCGTTGACGAGATATATTTAGCTAAAAGAATAATAGGTTTTCTTTTCTAAAGCCGATATAATTTTCTATATGGGTGCGTTTGACCAAAACTCGCATATAAGTTATGTAATGTCAATGCATGTCAGGTAATGAAGAATGTACAAGTGCTATAAACAATTGATGGTTGTGTGCAATAAAATATAATGAAAAAGTCTCAGAAAGGAATCGAACGATAACATTTTAGACCTCATGCGGAGTACTACAGTATTACAACAATACACGTGTTCGATTTAGTAGAGAGCTTTTTGATGCTGTATTGGTAGACCGTCAGAATACAGTGATCTTTCCAAAAGAGGCAAGTATGAGAAAAGTGATGTATAATACAAAAAGTACAGGGAATTGAATGCTTGCTAACTTTGAATCAAAGGCATGACTTCCAACACAAATAAAAAGAAAAATTCTAGATGTCAGTGTAAGCCTCATGCTTGCCATGAGGACCTGTAGGTAGAATTGTCGGATAAAGATAATAGAGTATGTAAATAGCAACAGGGGTTCTCAAAAAGAAAAATGAGATATGGATATGCATCACGATACTAAAATAGAACGGCGGAAATTTAAAAATCTTAACACTACATCTTCTAGAAGTCGATATACTCTAATGTATATTCTAATTGAGAGGCATTAGCCAATAAGTGCTAAATCAGGTCCTATACACGGTGCACTGTGGAGAAGAATCAATCTTTTGCCGATGATTTGCTAGTTACTCCGGTCCCAAGCGTCTGATCTATCCTCGTTATTAAGTCAATAAGATCAGGCTTGTGAGCATTGAGATATTCCTGTCCCCTATCCTGAAGTCGTATTTTGTAAAGTCTCAAATCCCTATGTGCATCAAAGAATTGCTCTATCATAGCGCTTCCATGCTTTGTCGGGCTTACAAGCTCATCAAAGTATTCCAGCGTGCTTGCCAAATCGCCCTTTTCAATTGAATCCTTCGCCTTGGCGAGAACTTCTTTTATATCCTTGAGCTGCTGTACGGGAGCCGAAACCTGCCTAGTGGTAAAAAGTCCGCTTTTCTTTGTCATTCCTACCTTGTCTGCAATTTCTTTCGGAAGTTCATAGTACTCTTCCTTGCCTGTAAAGCTTCTCCTTTCGCGTTTAATGACAAGACCTTTCATGGCAAGGCGCATGAGTGCATCCTCAACTTCTACCTTATCCATGCGAGTAATCCATACTATCTTGCCGACATAATCATAACCCTGTCTTATCGACTCCAGTACTACTACTTCTATGATCCTCCTGAACCCCTCTTCCGCACGGGCGTTTTCAAAGTCTCTGTCACGCACTGCTTTGCGTGCATTCTGAATGTCTATTTCTATAGATCTCTTGAGTGCATCAAGTCCATCATCGATCCTACCGCTCAACGTGAGGTAGCAAGCTTTATTGTACCAGGACATACCATCGTTTGGGTTAATATCAACTGCCTTTTCGCAACATTCAATAGCTTTATCATAGTTCTTCAACTTATAATAAGCAAGTCCCTTGAGGTTCCAGGCCTCAGCATTATTAAGATCAACCTCAAGTGCCTTGTCATAGGACGCAATAGCGACTGTGTACTCACCCAGGTGAAAATGGGCATAGCCCCTCTTAATCCATGCATCAACATATTGCGGGTCGAGCCGCAAGGCAAGGTCAAAGCTCCTTATCGCATCAAGGAACTTTTCGTTAGACATATAATTTACGCCCTTGTTATAGAGGTCTCGCTTTTGAAAATCATTGTCGCTACGATCGGCTTCAAGTCTCTCTTCGGAAGGAGCATAGTCTTTCTTGCTGTCCCTTCCAAACAATCTGCCCATCAAAATTTAGTGTCCAGTTGACAGATAAATAGATTATGATAAGAAAAAATGCTGCATTTCATTAGGCTTTTCTAATCCCCAACGCACAATTTTTCCACATGAGAAAGTCAGGAGCAAGGAGATTAGTAGAATTGAGGAGGCTCAATTATTTGATCGTTAGATACGGCACTATT
>JALZFS010000045.1 GCA_030861405.1 Thermoproteota archaeon
TAGTACCTGAGGAAGACAAGCGCAAGATAAGGGGCTTGCTGATGAAACCTTGGAACCCTTATGTCAGAAGGCATACTGCAGCAACAGAGATATCAAAAAGTCTCAAGGACTCTGTGTTAATAGATCACTATCTGGGCTGGTCGCATGCAGGAAACACTAGACAAAAATATCAACACTATTAATTATAGTAGATAACTAAAGGTAAAAAGAGGAGATTGACAGAAAAGTAAAAAATGACAAATACAACGACTAAAAATAAACATCGAAAATTACTAATTTGTGTATATACAAATGAAGGCAGAAATGAATTTGCTATTGGCTTAAAGGAGGATGAGAATTTTAGAGCAATGACAAAAGTGGATGAGTTGTACACAAGATTTGTTGACGCATTTGATGAGATAGGAGTGGATGAAAAGGAACTAGATTGGAAACAGAAATTAAAGAAATGGATTGCTTCTGCAAAGGGAAATGAAGCGATATTTACCGAGGTAGACCTGAATAGATGGAATGAAGTAGGAGAAAGAAAGGAAAAGAACTGACTTGATCTTAATTTGATAGATGTTTAAAATTGCAGTATTTTGGCCAATTTCTATTATCTGTACTCTGCAGCAGATTCATGCGATCATATGAGTAGGTAATAGCAGGGTTCTGTTATTCATGAGATCCGCCAATATAATCCTCATGCTGATTACTGGAATAATAATGGAAAATCATTTTCTCCGAGACACTTTTGTCAACTATAATACATCCTCCCTAAACTGTTATTCATTTGTAAGATGCGGGGGATTTGTCCGAAGAGCGTATTCTCTACCTATGCCTCTGGCCACCTGCAAACTTGGTATTCTTCTTCAAGACATCTGCTAATTGTACAAATGTGTCATTCTGAGACGCATTAATCAAATTCACATAATCAGTACCTTGACGATACTGTGATTCATATCTCTCCTTTAAAGCAAACATGAGGTTTGACCAGTGGATGACGCCTTGCAGTTTTTCCTTTATCACCGAGTCAGTATCTGGAAATGTTGAAAAGTTAAATACAATACCATTTGACCAGTTGATAGCAGGTGATCCTCCAGCTACTGCTCTACTTTGGGATATCAATAATTTCATGAAATCTTCAAAGGCATATTCTATCACTTCATGAATTATGAGCTTTTTCCAAGGCTCAACCACTATTTCCATTTGCTGCAGCTGGCATAGAAAGAGTAATTAATAGTTAGACTTTGACTTACGGAATACTCATTTATGCAGTATATCGTCGTCCAAGTAATCCATATATGGTCGCTATTTAAAGTTGCACCTATGTGGCTACAATGACTATGGTATCATAATTTTTATTCATGGTTCATTTCAAGGCATACTGATTGGTCAACCAAAGATTATAGTTAATTTCCCCTGTGTAGTGCCTTGTAGACTACTTCTAAAAGGACAGATAATATAGCGTCTGTCAGGATTTAGATAATAAAATTCATTTGAATCTACTGGTGGTCAATTACATTAGAATGAAAATTAAAGAGGCCCCCAGGATTGGTTCCGCATGTATGTACTTCTATGCCAAAATTCATCTTCATGTTTTAAATGCTTTAAATACTGCTCTTGCGTTAGATAAGCATGACTTCTGCACTTGTTTTTATTAATTGTCACTTTCCATTTAACGACGCAGTCATTAAGGAATTAGGTAAACTTCAGTTTGTTAGCGACGTGTACAGAACTGGTGGTATTTATGACATAATAGTAAGAGTTAATTCCCTTACCGAGAATGCACTTAGAGGGAAAATCATCCGGAATATTCGTAGCATAAAGAATGTCAATTCTACCATGACGATGGTAATTGCCGAGGGAAAGTAGGAAGCATGGATACATATGCATTATTGCTCTATGAAAAATTTTGTAAATTAGGAAATGAGTGATCGTATTATTCTTGAAACCTGTTGAAGTAGTTCTTGTAACATATCCTGACAGCTTTATGTTGCAAGAGGCAAAAAGTTTGGCAGAATCAATGGCAGGATGGCACATTGTAAAGGTCTTTACTCAAAAGTACCTCAACCACTCTGAATATGGCATGGGTTCTGGAAAAGCTGAAGAGATCCGAGATTTTCTAAAAGATTATCCGAGTATAAAGCTTGTCATTGTAGATGAACACCTTACTTCAAAACAGCTGTTCAATTTAGAAAAATTACTGGGTGATGTAAGAGTAATAGACAGAGAACGCTTGATACTTGACATATTTTATTCTCGAGCAACAACCAAAGAAGCAAAACTTCAGATTCAATTAGCCGAGATCAAATACGATATGCCCCGCGTTAGGGAGATAGCAAAGATGACCAGTGGTAACGAGCGCCCTGGCAAGGGTGGAAGTGGAGAATATACGGTAGACGTAAAATTCCGAGACCTAAAGAGGCAGATAGCCTTCATAAACGAAAAACTGAAAGAGGCAAAGAACAAGCGCGAATTGTACCATCAACAGCGAGTAAAAACCGGCATACCTGTTGTGTCCTTGATCGGATATACAAGCTCAGGCAAGACCACCTTGTTTAATTTGCTCACATCAGAACATAAAGAAACGGCATCAAGCTTGTTCACGACACTCTCAACAACCACCAGATCCATAAAGTTAGATCAAAAAACATCCATATTGCTTACTGATACTGTAGGTTTTATTAGCAGGCTTCCCACATATATGATAGAGGCATTCAAATCAACACTAGAAGAATCACTTCAGGCAGATTTGATTTTACTTTTAGCTGATTCATCTGAAGATCTTGAAAGAGAAATCCAAATAAAATATTCAAGCTGTTGGGATGTTCTAAAGGAGCTAAATGTTGATCGCACCAAGGTTCTAGTTGTTCTAACTAAATATGACAATGCAAATGATCGAAAGATAAGCGAAATTACAAAAGTTCTGAAGTTACAAGATCCAATAGTTGTCTCATCAAAAACAGGGTATGGAATGCATAAATTGAAAAATACTATAAAGCAGTCTTCTAAAGCCGGCAAGTAATGAGTTGTAAAATCTAGCAACAATAACAAAGTCTTGTGAGGTCAAAGCCAAAAGTGCAGCTTTTAGCTGCGTTTGTACAGCTGATAGGCTCATGTTTAAGTACTAGAGATACATCTCCTACAAGGGATGGTTGACCTAATCTATGGTCGTGGCATGACTGACCTTTTGCATGAAATGCCATTTTATCTTAGCATCTTTAAGAAAATGACTGCATATAGGCTTTTTCACATCAAGCAGCCGATGTACGGATCAGTAGATGTCAATAACGTCTGCAATCTGCATTGCACTCATTGCTACTGGTGGCTCAACCGTAAGGAGGAGCGGGATATGTCAGTTGATGACTGGCGTAAAATAATCAAGGAGGTATTTAACAAGCAGCATATTTTTGTCACTACCCTTGTAGGTGGTGAGCCCACATTACGCTCTGACATAATTGAATTATTTTGTAAAGAAATGCCTCGAAGAATTTGTGTCGTTACAAATGCTACTTTTCCGCTTAAGCGTTACGATGGCTTGTACTTTTACTGGGTTTCAGTTGATGGAACAGAAAAAGTACACGATAGCATAAGAGGTGAAGGAACATATGCAAAGACAAAGAAAAACATAATTGACTATATTACAGGCCCAGACAGGAATGGAAAGCCAGCATGGAAGGATATTTGGATCACCATGACCATTAACTCGTTAAACTACGGGACCGTCCAAGATTTAGTAGAGGAATGGAAAGGGAAAATAAACAAAATAGGCTTCCAATTCCATACACCTTTTGTCAAGGGCGACCCGCTTTGGCTGCCATATGGGCAAAAGAGAAACGAAGTAGTTGACAAGTTAGTTGAGCTAAAGAAAAAGTATCCCGACTTTATAGTCAACCCTATCAAGCAAACTGTTCTTATGAAAGGTAATTGGGGCGGTATTGGAACAGTACCTGTGGATTGTCCATCGTGGGCTATATTATCACTAGATCATATGGGAAGGATAAAGCAGCCATGCTGTATTGGAAGCGCAGATGCAAAGAGCATGAAGCCAATTTGTGAGGATTGCGGTCTTGGATGCTATTCTATACTAGTAGCACAAGGGATACGGGGAAACTAAAAAAAATTTCACACAAATACACCTTTTGTAATTTAGAGATATAGCTTTACTCTTAGGCAACAGTTTTTGCTGTTCTGGCATCTTGTTGATGTCACCAAAGTGGGCATAAAGATCATTGCACAGGTTAGTTAATCTATCCGTGCTGCTAATGCATCACGGCACATACACGCACTTATCTGAATATTTTTTAGTGCATCACAGCGATTGGCTTGACTACAATTGATTGTTCTTTATTTGTGCGCCTCATTGAATTGTCGCAGTAGATCGTCCTTGGTTGCCTTTACAAAACTTCGAAGCTCATTGTTATCTTCCCTATCGTTCGTTAGTTGATCTATCTTAGTATGAGGTAACCCTAATGATTCAAGTTCCCCCTTAAGATACGAGCGCTCATGCCCTTCCGTGGGCAAGTGAAATTCAGCCATAGTGGCATATAGATACAACAACTAGTATATACATGAAATAATACATGATTTGGAATAGCGACTCTGCAAATGGAATGTGAAGCCTGTCCAAGCAACGGCGTTAGGGTAATAGGGCAAGAAAGAGGGCTGGGGCCGTCAGGATTGGATTCTCACATGTAATTGGGTTCTATTAACCAAGCTTTAAAGCTTTTCTTATCTAATGACGCTACTCAGATAGTTATTATCTACTGAGCTTAATTTTTCTCTTTCTTTGTCTCCCTTGACAGAATTTTCTGCCACTTATTCAAAACATTTAGTATCCAATACATACAATTAGAACCTGCATCTGATACGGTTTTTACTCTTGTAATGCTTTGGATGATGACTTTTATCAACCATTGCTGTAGGCCCTAGGAACAGAAGCAAATTTTGTATTACTGCGAACTCGCCGTCATTTATTGTAGGACACCAAAAAATAGCTGGGTAAGATAACAACAACAACAACAATAATCATCGTTAACAGACAAACTGCGAATTAAGCATTCATTAAGAAAAATTGCCCGTTACCTTAAACTTGTATTGCTGTCTCTCATACATGTCACTATACAAACGAGCAT
>JALZFS010000053.1 GCA_030861405.1 Thermoproteota archaeon
AATTGGTTGAGACAGTTACCGCTCTTGCTGCCTCCTTTAGTTCTAGCTTCTCCTGAGTAGGTGCCTTACTTGAAATGTTACCACAATTGACGCACGTAGTCTTGTCCGAAAGACGTACTTGCACCCCTGAGCATTTGGGACAAGGCTCGCTGGTAAGGGTTCCTCCCTTAACTAGGGAAGAGGCAGCGGCTTTGATTCTGCTGATGTTATCTTGGGATTCCGACATAACAAAATATTATCTAACGACAAATTTTTTCTTTATGCTTATCATGCCTACGCTTTTTTCAATGTTCACCAACTGACCCATTATTTCTTGGCTGATTGTCTTTCCCCTTCATCTTAACGTTTTCATTATCAATCATTTTTGTGTACTATATAACATATAATGAGAAAGAATGAGAAAGAAGGGAACCCGAGGATAGAACAGAGGGAGAATTTTCATGTTGGGATGATAAGAGGGCTTGATTAGAGTGCACAAACATCTATGGTATTAGAGTACTAAGACCTTAACCTGCTCGCACCGACCTCCTCATGGCTTGAATCATAACTATTTGTATGGTGAATGGCACATTCAGCACAGGTAGTTTTCGTAAGAAAGGGTTTTGATAGTTACTAATTCATTAAACACTTATTAGAAAAGCTATAAAAATTCCCTACCTGATGGCGCTTATCCGTAAAAAGTGCCGCATTCCCGATGATTCTGTATCTCTGGAGAATTAGATAGAGATGCTGCGCGCATCGTCGTCCGCCTTGAAACGCGACGTTTTTCGAAAACGACAACTCTTTTAGAAGGAATTAATCCAAAGCAGAGCGGTATGTAGCAGCTCGTCACGGAGCTGAAGAGCACATTTGCTTGTGGGGTACCGCAAAAGATGGATTTATTACACTACAGGGAGACCATAGAGATGATGTCAGGGTACCTTGTGAAAAGGCGCCTCAAAGAAGAGTTGATTGAAATTCAGTAATGGGTCTGCAGAACTATTGCTAAAGAACGTTTACACGAAGGCATTTAAACCGGCCGGGCTAAGTTTGTTCAGTGCACAAGAATAACTTTAGAAGACAGCGAAGGCTGGAGAATCATGCTGACGAAACAGTGAGGATTGCTTCTATTGCGCAGAAGGGCATAAATTCTGGCAGATCGAGTTATGTCGAAATGCGGGCTCTTGACCGGCTGACCACTCATAATGTCAAGACAAAGATACACCTATTGAGAAAGTCCTTTGAATTGGATGTGGAGCTTGAAGACCTCCTGTCAAAAATTTTGCAGTCACTGTCAGAGAGCTATACAAGGGTGCTTACTCCTAACGGGATAGTGAGGAGAAAAGAACTGGATCAACTACTATCAATAGATGCAGATATTGTAACATGCCTGAGCATTATAGAGTCACAGTTGAAATCATTGAAGAAGACGGATTTCATTGGCGATACTTTGAAAGAACTAATAGAAGAACGAAAAAGTTTTGTTGATTCCCTCAGAGCCTGAGATGAGTTTTGAGTCCTTTGTAACGGTTCCTGATTGTTACTTCAGTAACGCCAGCCGCTTCTGCCACGTCCTTCTGAGTTTTGTTCTCGCCGTTCATGACGCAAGCAACATAAAGTGCTGCCGCAGCCAGCCCCATTGGATCTTTTCCTGCAGAGATCTTGCCTTCTTCAGCCTTCTTTAAGATTTCGAGAGCCTTGCGCTTTGTCTTCTCTGATAGGCCCGCCTTGCTCGCAATCCTTGCGACGCACTTTACTGGATCAACGACAGGCATTTTAAGATCAAGTTCTCTGATCAGCAGCCGATAGCATCTGGCTACATCCTTTTTCTTGATGTTGCTTGCATTTGCTATATCCTTTAGCGTCCTTGGAGTTTCGGTGTCTCGACACGCAGCATAAAGAGCAGCAGCCACTAAGGCTGAGATTGAGCGGCCACGCACCAGTCCTTTCTCTAGCGCCTTCCTATAAACATATGCAGCCTTTTCAATGACCGCATCGCCTACTGCCAACTTGTCTTTGAGCCTATCAAGCTCTGAGAACGCCTGACGGAAATTCCGATCGACCGGCTCATGTACTTGGCTTCTGCTATCCCACGTTCTGAGCCTCTCTATAGTACTTTTCATGGAGGCCGAGAGCGGCTTGCCGGATGCATCCTTGTCAACTGGGCCAATTATAGTGGCAAGTCCCATGTCATGCATAGCAAGTGACGTTGGAATTCCAGTTCTGCTTCTGTCTTCATGCTCCTCTTTTGAAAAAGCTCGCCACTCCGGTCCAAGCTCCTCTATCCTTTCGCTTACCACGAAACCGCAATTGCCACAAAACATCTCTCCGCTAGAGTTATCAGTTACCATCGAACCTCTGCCGCAACGCGGACAGCGATCACCAAACATCGAAATATCTTTTACCAATTTTTCCACCAAAATCTCTTGGCTCTCAGTCAGCCGGTATAAATATTTTATCCTATTATATAAAGTTTATGCCGATTACACATTAGTGCGAAAAGCCAGCTACCTAGGCGTATTCCGCCTTCTTCTCTCTGCCTTCGCGTGCTTCTTACTGGCTGACCTTTGGGCGCTATATGCGTGAGTTTTTCGGACATTGCGTTTACGCATGTATATCCATGCTAAGCATAGACCTGGTATTATATTCGTATACTTAATGATATAATATGCGGCCTCAGATCTTAGTTGATTTCACTATTGTTGATTCCTTACAGCATTCACCTCGATGAACTCTATTCTTGCGTCCTCTATCACTTCATTTATAAAGACTTGACGCTATTACTTCGCCAATTGGCTCCGCTATTTTTTTAACTACATACTCGCAGCGATGATAATACGAAAAATATTTGCTGCTTTGCGCTACGACATTTTTACAAGTTCTCACCATTTACAGAACGATTGTCATCTCTTCATCTAGGCCCACTTCTACGTTGATATAGTTGATGTTGACTTTTGCTCTTGCGATGTTGTTTAGCTTTGCGCATGTTTGCCTTTGCCTCTTCCGAGAGAAAAATTATCACCAATACCTGGCGGGAATACAACCGTAATACATATTTCATGGATTCAGGCAGCAGTTTAGCAAACCAGGATCTGTACTGGTGTATCCGTACATAGCGGCCGCAATTACTGTCAACCTTCTCAATAGGATGGGCTCATGGCCGTAGGATGATCTTTGGATCTGCCCTATTATCTGTGCTTGAAATCAACTCTCGTCTCATGCTATAGAGGGTGAAAATTCCATAGGTCTATTCAGGGCTCTTGCAATGCACATTACTGTGACTTTAACACTGTGCCTATTATCGCCACCGAATGATAGCATCGATTTTCATTGCTTTTCGAGGTATTGGTTCGGTATAGGAAATTGAATTCGCTTTCGTTGACCATCTGACGTAAACATTAAATTGATTGGCGAGAATCTTTTGATCATGGATAACAGTAGTAAGAGAATTCCGAGGTGGCTTGTAGAAAACGATCCGTCATGGGAAAGAAGTGTTGATTCTGATCTCGGAATTCTAAAATGGACTAAGAAGGGCACCCATATACAGGCAGTATGCCCACCAACTAGTATATTTTGTCACATAGTCGGCCAGACCGATGAAGCAGGCAACCTTCAGAACATTCTACAAGGACCTGAGGGGCATATGCGTACCAGGAGCCTATCTGGCGTTGACGATATTACAAAATATCTTTCAAGTAGATATCTCAACCCTGGTATCAGCGATCTACCAAGGTTTGACCTAAAGAAAATTCCCAAATGGTAATACCTCTCTGCCGTGGTTCGTTTAGGGATAGTGCAGGTTATAACGAACTAATGACTACTGTGACTGGTAACGAGTCTGCCTTGAGCAACTGATGTTCTTTGTCAACAGGGCGCCCCCTCTCAGTCCTGTATGCCTGAGAAAATGGCAATGGTTTGAAACAATCATTTTATAGATGCAACAGCTATTTCGCACACCATTGTCATTACAAGATTCAATTCAAAAACTAGCAAAAGAAGCAATCAAACTTGTCGAGGGAGTTAAGGTAGTAGGCTTAGGAAGTGGAAGCACAGTTTCATTTATAGTAAGAGAGATGGCGAAATTTACGGCCAAGGAGTCAGTTGAGTTTGTACCTACTTCGCTCCAAATCAAGATTGAAGCAGAAAAGAGCTCACTTAAGATCGCCGATGAAAATAGAATTCCTGACACCGATGTCGTCTTTGATGGTGCAGATCAGATAGACAGTAGATTCAACATGATAAAAGGCGGCGGAGGCGCACTTCTGAGAGAGAAGATCCTTATCTCTGCCGCACGTAAAGTGGTGATAGTGGCTGATGAATCCAAATTCGTTCAATCCTTCAATCATTCTGTCCCAATCGAAGTACATCCTATGGCACGCTCACTAGTCCTAAAAAAGCTATCCGAAATGGGAGGTCGGTCCGAGCTGCGAAAGATTGAGAAAGGCTATCCATTTGTAACTGAGAACGGGAACATCATACTTGATACTGATTTTTATCCTATTCATGACGCAAAACAAAAGGAAACAGAGTTGAAGAACATCGCAGGTGTTCTTGAAGTAGGCCTGTTTACGAGAAGACCTGACATTATTCTTAAAGCTAAAAATGATGGTACGTTTGACAAAATCACATTGTTTCAATAAAGCTACGGTAAACAATATACAAAAGTCATATCGTTAATCGGAGGAAGCACAAAAGACTATCCTAATCCATCCTATGCAATGGTGGTGGGTCTTGGGATAAACTGCCCATGTCCCAATGCATCGCTTACTATCTGGCCGTCTTCCATTATGATTTTGCCCCTTACAATAGTCATTACAGGCCATCCCTTGAGTTTCCATCCTTCATAAATTGTATAATCTGAGGACGACTGAAGCAGTTCCGCCGTGACAGTCCTTTCTAGGTCAAGATCAACAATTGTTAAATCTGCATCAGAGCCTGTCTGAATAGTACCTTTCTTTGGATACATGCCAAATATCTTTGCAGTATTGTAGCTCGTGA
>JALZFS010000065.1 GCA_030861405.1 Thermoproteota archaeon
GTATCATCTTGAGTTAAAAATTTTGATTGACAGTATCTTCTTGATATGACCTGAACTTCCATTTCCCACATTCCCCGACATATTAGGATGTCAAACGATGTGGTTGTGCCAAAGTAATCACTTATCATTTGGTTGGCATATTTCACCCATGACAGTATTTTTTTAATCTCTTCGCTGGTTGTATTGGTAAGGAAAATGACCTCGCACTTGCTCGTACAGACCGACCGCCGGGTACAGGAGCAAATAACGTTATTGAAGTTTATACTAGAATTTTATATTTTATTACTTTATAGACCTATTATAGATCTTTATTTACAAAGCCAGAGGCACTGCATTTCCGGGTAAGCGATTCGATATGACGCTGAACCGCGGAGCTTTGTCTTTTTCCGTGCCCATAGGTTTGAACAAAGGAAGTAATTATAACTCTTGCAACCCCCTCCTAAACTTCAAGTCCTTCAAGCCTGTAGTGCAATACTTGGGTTTCTCCCGAACGTTGATGGTTTATTTGGATCCTGAGAAAAATGAGAGATAGACAAGACAGAATATTTGTTTTGCACGACACTTCTAGCTAAGGGAGACCAAAAGCCAAAAGTACACAACTACAAAAATGATATACGTAAGGTGGTCCTTACTAAATTGCTGTGTCGAAACAGCCAACAGGCAAGAAGCTGCAGACAAGAAATACGAAAATAATATGGCAATGGCGGGAGAAAATATCGCCTGGCACACAAGTATGCTCTACAGGTGATGCTAAAGATTTTGGTTCAATCGATTGTGTGCTAGCCACAGGCTGACCACACTAGAGGAGTACAAAGAGAATAATTTTAGGCAAGGTCAAAAGACATAAAAGCACACCAGATAGCCTCAAGGATAACGATTAACAATTCGCGGGACCGTTCATTTGATGTTATACTCAACGGCAACTAGCAAATCCAGCTTCTGTTATTTACGCCTAGTCCCTTTGGGTGCGGGCAATGCCGCAAAAATGAATGGGAGGAGTGTAGTAGCCTCGCCGTGTATCGTGATTTGGCGCGCTCTTGTCGTCACCTTTCCCCAGGATATAGCTTCTGCAACTAGGGCTCCGCTTAGACTTCCATCCCATTCTGATGCACTCGTAATGTAAACAGCATAGTCCAACCCGCCCCTGAACTGATTCCACCAAAGCGTATGATGCTTTGAAATGCCACCCCCGATCATGAAGGAACCAGTTTTTTTGGCCTCAAAGACCAAGTCAGATAGCTTGCTCTGGTCCTTCATTATGTTCATTCTGAAATCTTTGTGTCGCTGGTAAAATAACCATATTTGGTTTCCCACGGCACCGTCTACTATACCAGGTACAATCACAGGAATTTTGTTTCTGTGAGCCCAATAAAGGAAGGAGGACTCGTCGAGTGTGCTTCCTATGTAATCTATTATCTCGTAGGCCGCAACATCCCGCTTTCCGTCTTTGTACATATCGTTAAGGCATTGTTGCACTTTTTCTTCAATAAGCGGCCCGTAGCTCTCCATGGGTACCAGTACATTGCCAAGTCTGTGGATATTTTTTTTAAGCAGCATGCTATCCTCAAGGCGGAAGTCACCAGCATAATACCTATCATATGTTCTTGCTATATCATGATCCAGGGCGCCACATGTCGTAATGACTACATTAAACATGTTATTCTTTAGAAAGTCCCGGACAATGCCCCTGGCACCTGTTGACATCAATGCACCAACAAATGAAAGGAACCTGGTACACTGGTTCTCCTGTATCATTGACTTAATGATGTCTATGCCATAAGCAAGATTTCTTGATTCAAAGCCTCCGGAGTCTGCCATTGCCGAAATGATTGATCTAATATTATGTTGCTTTATGCTGTAATCTCTTACGGGCCTGTGCAAAAGGTCCTTATTTGCTTTCTTTCTGCTGGCTGTCATGAAGGTTTTTGAAAAGAGCACCTATACTAATGAGTCTTTCTTGGCCTATGTAATAGTACACCAACTAAGGATAGCAATTGAATATCTATTCCTAGTCCCTTTTCTATCTTCGTTCAGCGTTTTGTAGGGCCCGAATTACATTCGTCAAGAATATCGTACCTTTATGAAAAGTAAAAGATGGGATATCTACAGGATCTCTTTTGCAGTCTAATTGATGCCGATATTATCAAAAATTGCAATTCGCAACATTTTCCATAGAATCTTTTAGTCTATGAATAGGGGAAGCAGGGTGAAACTATGGTGGAACGTCAAAAATTGGCAACTGCTAAAGAGGTATTAAATATCAATTGATAGAACAACTTCTGCCGTCCTCAAGGACCAACTGGATCCTAGTGTTTCGGCTCCATTTAGAGATAACATAATTAAACCATAGAACTAAAATGTACAAAAGGTCATTCTAAGTATTATAATGCGCTAACTGATGTTAAGGCAAAGAAATTAAACTTTGCTTGGCATCTGACCCATACAAAAAAACACCTAGCCATGTAACTCAATCCACTTCAACTATTATATTACGCATAGGCTCCGCCGGCTTTTTTGTTGTTCGGCATATGAGTATGAAGCATAGGCATTGCACCAATTTTTAAATTAGGTTCATTTTTTACAAAATTGTGGACAGACACTCATTTACGGGAAGAAGGATTGATCCTCCAATAATCTCTGCAAATATGACCGTGTCACAGCTTATCAATTTCTACAGCTCGACGGGTTATAACGCGCGGAGGTTAGCTGAAGCAGCTGAGACCTTGAAAATTATGATTGATACAGATTCTACCATCTGTTTAACACTAGCTGGTGCTATGACTCCAATAGGTATTGGCAGAACTATATCCGCTATGATAGAAGATGGCTTTATCGATTGGATAGTATCCACAGGTGCCAACGTTTATCATGATCTGCATTTTGCTTATGATTTGCCGGTACGACAAGGACATTTTGATGTTGACGATGACATCTTGTATTCGAAGCAGATAGTAAGGATTTATGACGTATATATAAAAGAAATGGGAACGCTTCAGGCTCAAGACATACTCGTGCAAAGGGACATCAAGAAATCTAAAGGCATCATATCACCAAATGCATCCACATCTGATATTTCCTACGTGCTTGGCAAGGCGGCCAAGGAAAATTCAAAGTATCCGGAAAAGTCATTCCTTGTCAAGGCCTATGAGCACAAGGTCCCAGTATATGTGCCTGCAATAAGTGACTCCTCGATAGGACTCAATATGCTTCCCCTATTATTTGAAGGCAAGAGCGTTTTTCCAAACGTCATACTTGACGTGGCCGAGTCCGCGGCAATACTGTGGAAGAGTGAGCATTCAGGCGGTCTTGAACTTGGCGGGGGCGTACCAAAGAATTTTTTCCAGCAAACAGGCCCAGCTCTTTATCAAATATTGAAAATTAAAGAAGGAGGTCAAGATTACCTCATTCAGCTGACAGATGCCCGGCCGGACACAGGCGGCCTATCAGGTGCCACATTGCAGGAGGGAAAGAGCTGGGGAAAGATTAAGACGTCTCATAAAGGTAACGTCATCGTTTACGGAGACTCCTCGGTTTACTTCCCTCTACTGTGCTCTTATGTAATGTCCGTATGCACTCCAAGAAAACGTAAAAAGATATATGAAAAGAAAAATAGATGGATAGAGGAAATGAAAAGTGTATACTTTATGAACAAGAATAGTCAAAGATAACTTTCAGCAGTCGCAATCCATTTACCCGCTTTTTTGTTCATTTCTATTTGACCAACAAGCTTGCCATTGGAGTACACCTTGCCATATTCTGAGGAGGCTCCAAACATTGCAGACAATAGGCCGCGTTTTTCATGGTAACCGGATTCGATTACTTTTCCCCGAACCTGTTTGCTTGCTTTCTGGATAATACTGCGAGCATCATGCCAATCGCCGTTCCAAGTTATCATTTCAAAGCTGCCAAACTTGATAGTTTGCATGGAATAGCCGGTCAGCTTAGATTCAAATTTGTGTTTTTTCTTTCTTGCATATCCATTCATCCACTCTATTGCCTCTTCTGCCTTGCGATGTTCCACTGCAAAGCTGTCTGCTCCACCCAACAGCTGTTTCAGTGGTTTTTATCTATTTAATCTGAAGCCCTTAGTGGAGGATATTCCAAAATGTGCCAGGCTCGTGATTAGATATTTGGGCAGGCAAGATAAATGAACATGATCTCTATCTTGACCCTGGTAAGACAAAGAATCACGACCACAAAAAGACATGGCTCAAGAGAGAGATAATAAGCATGAACGCAGTATAGGCTCACAGGCATCAAAAAGTATCTTGGCCAAAGCAGTTGCTTTTTTTCTAAAAAATCTAGAGTATGCGAGCAATAACGATAACTACTTATTCTATACCGTGGCATTTCGGGCATGGATCAAGGAGAGCCAGGGATAGATTACGACGAGCCCAACCTCAATCCTCTTGTATGTGAAATTTGCAGCAAATCATTTGATAGCCTAGACAAGCTGGGCGAGCATCAAAAACAAGAACATGACATGTAAATACAAGTACTTGAAATGATTGCCAGTGCGTACATTTGTAGCAGTAGATGTGTTAAGCGCTGACATAGTTAATCTGCAAAATGAAATATTGCATACATCTGGTTGGACCCAAAGGGATATCAAGCCGGTGGAACCGCAGAATTTTCACTTTACGCTAATTTTCCTTGGTGAAACAAGCGATCATGACCTAGAAAGGATTAAGGAAACATTAGCAGATGTTCGATTTGAACCGTTCACGCTTACGTATCAAGGAGTTGGAGGATTTCCCAGTTCAGCAGCTGCACGGGTGGTCTGGGTGGGTGTCGACCAACAAGGCGCGCAAAAATTGATAGCGCTTGCACATGAAGTAATACTAAAGATGTCCCAGATCGGCTTTAGTGCAGATAAGCCCTTTTCACCACACATGACTTTTCTGCGCGCTAAAGGCAGATCGGTAATGTTGAAGGAAATTGCTGCAAAATACGAAGATAGAACTTTTGGTTTTGACCACGTAGACAGAGTGCATCTAAAGAAAAGCTCGCTCACACCATCAGGCCCTGTCTACTCGAATATTTATACAATATACGCTCAGAAATAAATAAATAAATCATCATGTCTGACACGAGAGCCATAATCTCTAAAGCAGTTCCTCTTTGTGAACCGTCACAAGAGCAGCAACAGCGGATTACAAAGATAGCGCAAGAAGCGAAAACCCTTGTAGACAGATACGTTGCACCGATAGATGATGTCGTTGACGTCGTGTTTGGCGGCTCGTTTGCCAAGGGCACTTGGCTTCCAGAAGATGCTGATATTGATATTTTTGTCAGAATCAAGTCCTCAGTTACAATCGAAAAGTTCGAAGCACTCGGAAAGGAAATCGGCCTTAGAACACTCAAGAACTATCGCCCAAAGCTTCGCTATTCTGACCATCCATACGTGGAAGCATTCATGAAAAAGGTAAGAGTCAATATTGTCCCCTGTTACCACGTCGAGCAGGGAAAATGGAAGAGCGCAGCAGACAGGTCGCCCTTTCATACACTATACATTTGCGGCAAATTCGATGATAAAAAAAGAAGGGAAGCTAGGCTATTGAAAAGGTTTCTCAAAACCCTCGGCATTTATGGAGCGGAGGTCTCTATCGAGGGATTTAGTGGTTATGTTTCTGAAGTGCTGGTGCTCAGATATTGCTCACTTGAAAATGTGCTACAGGCTGCTTCAGAATGGCATGAGAGGCAGCTAATAGCTGTTGGCGAATATGATCGTGATTTTGTTAAGAACTTCAACAGCACTGTAGCAATTATAGATCCCGTTGATAGCAGAAGAAATCTCGGCACTGCGATCTCATCAGAAAGCGTGGCCAAATTCATGTTGGCTGCTAGGAAATTTCTTGGCACACCTTCTCTGGAGTTTTTCAAACAGAGTAAGCGCTGCTACAATGTCTCAACCAGACTACTGCTCTCAAATGTCCTTGTGGTAGAGTTTTCTCACCCAAGGAAAAGTCCGGATATTATTTGGGGCCAGCTTAAGCGCAGTTTAAACTCCTTGGCAAAGCAATTGGAACTAGCTCATTTTACAGTCTTGCGGAGCTCCTGCGTTACGGATGAAAGAACTTCTGCTGCGTTTGTATTTCTGCTTGAATCAATAAGTTTGCCCAGTTATACCGACAAGAAGGGACCTGATATATTTAGGAGAAAAGAAACGGCAAACTTCCTTTCAAAGAGAAAAAGAAAGCCACTAGCGGTATGGATAGATAAAGAAATGAGAATAGCTATGCTGGTGGAGCGTAAGTCCACAGATGCAAGAAAGTTTCTCAGATCGCTTCTAGTAGATGATCTTGAAAACAGCGGTGTTTCAAAGGATCTTATTGCAAACAAGCTCGAAATTTATAGCGGAAAGGAACGTAAATTCAAAGGAGTAGCAAGGGAGGCAGTTTGTAAGGTTGTCTCAACAGAAAAGCTCATTTTTGAATGAGGTGGATATAAGATCATCTAAACTACTCTCTCTCATATTATATCCTTGCTTTTCGGAGGGTGAATACAAAGAACGAATAGGAGAGATGCAGTTGCTTGGTATAACCTCGATCATACTGGATGGAAAAGCAATAGTAAATGGCGTTCATATAGCTGGAAAGGGTTGCGTCGGAATTGTCGTCAAGGCAAAAGTAGGGAACAAACT
>JALZFS010000076.1 GCA_030861405.1 Thermoproteota archaeon
GGCATTGATGCTTCAAATGGTGTAAGTATTTGTAAATGATACATGACCTAGACGTTTACATATAGGATGACCAAAAGATATTTCTACCAAGACTTTTTACACAAGCTGAATATATCTATCATGGTGATGGACACCCTTGAAAGTATTTTTCTAATTCAAAAGGAGCTTGAATCCATGATGGACCTTTCTAGATATCCGTCGTCGGTAGAAGGAAGGATATCTGCACTTTCTACAGCGATAATACATGAGGCCATAGAGCTTCAAAGGCTGACAAATTGGAAGTGGTGGAAAAGGCCAACACAATTTAACAACGAGGCTGCGAAAGAAGAACTCATCGATATTTGGCACTTCGTAATACAGGCGTCAATAGAACTTGGAATGAGCCCTGCTGATATATTATATGAATATAAGAAGAAGAACGAAGTGAACCGTGAGCGCCAAGCATCAGGTTACTAGTGCATCGGCGATCTTGGCAAAATCAACAACGCCGATCATATCCGAAATATCTATCTGCATCCTAAATGCATTCACCTGATGCGTTGAGGATTTGAGTATTGGGGATGGACCCGCTGCGCCTATGATTCTGCCAGATGAAGTCGTTCCGTTTTTCTGAAGTGCCACAAGTGCCTGTCCTGCTCTGTGACCTTTGACTTCCTTACCACAGATAATGATACGCTTAAGCTGCGGATGTTTCAATGTAAAATTGATTATCGCATCTATACCCCGATTCTCAGAAAGAAGCCTCCCGGCTATAGCAAGATCTCTCATTAGGCTTGATTGGGATATTTTAATCAGCAGGTTGATGCTAGACAGTGTACATACTGCAACGATTTTTCCTGTGCCGATATAATATTCCTGCTTGATAGGCAGAACAACCTTGCATAAGTTGCCAGCCACGTCGCCTAAGCTTTTCATCAGTAATGTCAGGTTAGGCACCAGCTTATCTTATTTGTTGGAATGACTTTGATAAATGGAGCTTCACCTTCTTCCCACGGATCATGCCTCACCCATTCGAAGCGATCATAAAATATTCTATAAAGCTTCGCAAACTCTTGGCCAGTTTCTATTATTTCCGCTCTCCCCTGCACACACAACGCCCTGTTATCAATAGAACTATAGACGTCTACTACCAAAGCCACATTATTGTTCTGTTTTATGTTTCGATACTTTCTAGTTGCATAGTCAGTTGCAATAAAAAATACATCATCATGATCAAAAACATATGACACTGGGACTACGTGTGGCATTTTGTCGTGGCATGTCGCAATTCTACATACCTCATTATCCCTCAGAAATTCTCTTTCCGGCGAACTAAAAGTTACCTTTGCCATGACTGAACAGCGAATTTCCTATATTTATAGGCGTTCATCTTTAATATGGCAGGGGTGACGAGCGGAGCCGTCGAGCTTTTATCGACATAAGATGCTTTCAGCTTCTCTTCCGAGGAGTTCAGGATAAGTTCATGGGTTTAGTTAAGATGTACATACTGCTGCTTCGATAGGTAAGTCTGCGGCTTTACTAATACATGCTGGGAAATCTTGGCGATATTCATTTTGCGCACCTCAGTAGGAGACCCATATAGGAGACTCGTCAGACCGATTTTCTTTTAATCTTTACGACAATCTCCTACAAAAAAGACCCTATTGATTTTCAATGCTCTTGGCCAGCGTTTGAGTTTAGTACTTGCATATCAGGCTTTCCATCTATTAATTATAGCTAGAACGGTTTAACCTCAATCGTAAAGAGCCCCCAATGTCATTCTAGTTATTATGGTGGCTCTTTAGTCAGGATTCTGCTGATGATGTTTCTTCGCAGCCAGAACAATATCAGAGGAAAAGACAAAGCGGTCGGTAAAATTATGTATTTGCTTCAGTTTGTTTTCCCTCCCTCCACCTACCAAACCTTAGCAGGAATATCCCTCCTGAAATAGATAAGAGCGAAATTGCAAGAAATCCTGGTCGCACCACCGGCTCCAGCTGCGCAGGTGCAGTGGACCGGTAGAGACATTCTGCATGTTGATCACACTCTTTGGTCACAGGGAACGCCAATAATACGATAGCCAATAGCACCATGAGTACCACACCCACAGCCGAAGCTAGTGCTCCTAACTTAACAAGGACGTCAAGCGACACACCGACCTGCCTCCCAAACCTCAATGCACCTGATATTTCTTTGCGTGCGTCTGGGTCTTTTATCCATAAATTTCTATAGTTCCCTAGGATCTAGAGTTACGAACTTATACGAGTCTTCGTTGGTTACCCGTTTGAATTGGCTATCAAAGTATAAGAGGGCTATATCATTGTACAGATGTCTGTCCCAAAGCTCGTGAACCTTGCCAAAAAAGTCATTTTTGGTTCTGCCACTGATCCTGAGTAGCTCATGCGCAAGAACATGGGATACTCTTGGACAGTTTTTGTCAGCGTAAAATCTGTAGCGCCTTATTTCTGAGATAGTCTCCGATGGCCGTTGCCACCATGCAATACCAATGCTTGGCGCTGTGTAACCCTCCGTGTTGCAGTCAGTGAATAGCGGTTTAAAATACGCCAGGTAAAAGTGAAATATGTCTTTCCCTCTTTGGGAATGGTCTCTTATGAGATAAGCTATAGACATCCTATCAAATACTTTGCCGGGAACAACTGGCAAAATATCTGCTTCGACACTTAGATCGATGTCAAAATATCGGCGCGCCCACCACTTAAAAAATCGACTCATTGATGAAACATATGTCCAATCTTCATTCTCCAATCGTTGCCAATCTTTTTCTTTTGCAACATATATGAAGAAGAGCCTGTCTGCCCTCATGGTGGCCCAGTTGCTTTCTCAATGATTCAGCCTATATATATCTCTCTGGCATTGCTCTGAGAGGAACCTAGCTGTAGTTTAGATGACCAACTTTACCCCCTGTCCATTAATGTGTACTTGTATGCATTGCTCCCAGAGTATCTTGCAACTTTCACTGGGTGAGTGATCTTAATACTACATCCAAAGTGTATGTGACTGTAAATGGTTCTGAGCTTCGCTTATGAAACACAAGGCCGCTTCCGGTAAACTCAAATGTACCCGATGCAGTAGGAATATCGCCCGTGATTATGTTATTATCCACTATGCCGGTAAGATGAGAATATGTTATAGTTGTGCCATTTATAGTAGCAGTGGGTGGACTGCCATGTGCTTGATCAGGCACTTGGTCCGGTTTGTATAGGTGTAGGATTTCTATTTCTATGGGCTTGCTTGCAGTAAACGTGACGTGACCAGTGTATATCTTGCTGTCGTTTCGTATTGGTAGAGCAAATACTACTGCATGAGGCAGATTTCCAGTATGCGCAACAGGAGCCACCGTTGACATTGCCGTTTTTTGTATTCTGTAAATTGCTTCGTTCCGTTGCGTAGTTGTCTGGTCTTGGGCGAAGGAGCTGCGAGCATCCAGCATTGAGACGCCAACTAGCGCAGTGGAGATCACTAGAACAATTATTACCATTGTTTCTTGTCTGACTTTATGCATGGAAGCATTTTGACATAGATAGTCATATAGGTTACGTCGATTTTGTATACGATATGATCTCTAACAAAATGAAACTATTGGTTAGAACCATTTTGTTTCTTGACTGTCTATCTCTTATTAGCATTGGAGAATCCATATACTGCTGCTCCCTCGCCTCACGGATGTCTATTATGATCAAATAATGCCTAGTAGCGACCTATGCCCTGCTTAAGGGGTTAGTGTCAATCTCTGCTGACAGGCTAATGCCTTAAACTTTAGGTCTAAAAGTGTTACGCTGCAAAAGAGTGATAATAAATTTATTAGCTGCAACTCATGGCAGTGTTCTTGCTAGTTAATGTGACGAACCTCTAATTGATGATTTTTGAGCCAACTGTTGACCTCTTCGAGTAGCTAGCTAGAGACAAGAAAAGACTACACCATATTTCCATCTACTGCTGGGCATCAAGGATGCTTTGTAGGTTTAGCGTCAGGCACAACTTGCATGCTTCGATCGCTAAAGTGAGTTTGTCGGGCGCATATACATAATGCTAATTTAACCCTTGTACGCTGAGCATGTATATGCAGCAGCCGATATGCAGAAAGAAGTTGCTACTTTATGCTGGCATAGGCCTTGTGATTGCAGGAATACTATCTATAGTTCTAATATACATGTTCATATACTAGATCTACTGCTGTCGAACATTATTGAGCAGAGGCGGCTCCACACCACTTTAGCCAGTATACCCTCAACGCTACACCAGCCATCTTATTTGTATCTTCTCAAGCGTCTAACGTTAAAAGATAATTCAAACACGCTTTATGAAAGAACCCAGAGACAAAAACCAGCGTTGAACTCCACACTTGAGCTTGTGAGATGCAACTACGAACATCAATAAGGGCTGAGCAATCACGATAATATTTTAATTCAATTCTGGGTATGCTATCCGCTTCCTTTCTTGTCGGCGCTTAATGAAACTAGAGCACTTCTGCTAAACTCTAAAAGAAGCGACCTTAAGGTAGAAAGCCACAACCGAACTCTCACAGGCGCTAAAATGCAAACAGGAGATGCTGTTCACTCAGGAAATTTTGGATTGGTAACCGATCAACTAACCAACTCTCAAATCCTATGATTGTTTTAGCGACATTGGTCGATCGATTTCAACGATTATAATGGCTTCTAAAAAATATAGATGAAAAGCAGTTCAGGTCCGGGGTCCATTGGTTTCATATGAGACTTCGTATAGTTTCGCTGTCATAATATTGCTGTTTTTTGAATCGCCTTGATTTGCTCATTAGCCGCAACAGAGACAAAGCAACAGCAATAAGTGACGATAGGAAGAATGCAACAGGAGTTATCCACTTCATCATGAATCGATCTTCTCCTCTTTGGCATACATTTTCTTCATAAGGATTATGTATGCTCGAATTTGATTATCAGGATCTCGAATCCCTTTCTCTATTGGCTTGCTGTTGTTCCTTGTTCCAGATCGCTTGCCGCTATATCATCAGTAGTAGTGGCTGTCCTAGATGATCTCTTTAGCCTTTTACCAGTCTTTCTTACTGTCTCTGCAGTTATCGGTGCGGCTTCCCCAACCTCTCTGGCTGCATGTCTTACCGTTTCAGCTGTTTCCTGTGCTGCCTTTGTAGTCTCATCTATTGCAACGGCAGTTTCTCTAATAGCACCACGGTCTCTCAACGAGCGAGCAGCGTCGTTAATTTCTTTAGCAGTATCCCGCGTAGCCAGTGAGGCCTCCCGAACGGCATCAACGAGTTCTTCGACTGCGCCGCTCTGCCGTACTGCGACCACTAGCTCTCTCATCCTTACTGCTTCTTCTCTTATTCTTCGTGCAGCATTTCTGATTGTTTCGGCAGTCTGTTGTGCATCAATCGATGGTGTCATGCCTGTGGTATTATCGACTGTGGAAGTGTTTCTTCTGACCCTGCTAGGATTAGCAGTGTCAGTTTCGTCCGGAGATATAGTAGGCGTAACCATGTAAAACTATCATCTACTTTGCTTAAAAGAAATTCTGTACAAACATACATTCAATGTTCTGACAGCCTGGGCCCCACCATTTCTCTCAAATTTTAACGAACATTAGCTGCAAAATATCAATTAGATTGGATATATTTGATATTATCCTCCAAGATGATACAAAAAGATAAACTTTCTTGGACATATAGTAGATGATATTGTCCGAATTATTCAGAAGCTTGGCGAGTGTTCGACTACATATTCGCCCCTATTCCGTCGGCAAACTGGCGATAAGTTCATTATTTCCCTTGCAGAACTACCATACTATAAGGGTGCAACTGTTTGAAGTTTAGAAAAGTTGGAGCAGTAATTTTGCTAGTTTCGAATATGGAAAGATCTGTCAAGTTCTATAGGGACACGTTAGGGATCCCGATTAAAACTGAATCGAGCGACTGGACGGAATTTTTCAATAACGATACGGTATTGGCCCTCCATCCCGCGAAGAAGAAGGCCAATCTTAAGACAGGATCTGGCATGCTAGTTGGTTTTGAAGTAGGCGATTTGGACTCGACCATTAAGAAGCTTAAAGAAAAGAAGGTGCGGTTCTTCAAAAAGCCAAAGGATGAGCCCTTCGGCCGCCATGCTATAATTCAGGACCCTGATGGCCATCTGATATCCATAGCAGAAATCAAGGATAAGTCAACAGAAGGCTTTGACCTACTGGGGCTGATCGGAGCGGAATAATGGGGGACCTTCCTTCATTGCAGTTACCATGTAGACATGGCCGCCAAGATGTTCAAAGCGGATAGAGGAGAAGATATTTTTGAGCAACATGAGCACTTCCCGCTTGGTCATGAATTTGTGACCCCCTAGCGCGAAGTCAAGCTGCATGCCCATTATAAGCCGGCTCGTGTCATTCCTAAAACGTGACTCAGGCAGCAATCCCTCCATTATAGCTATTATGCCATCCTTTTTCAAGGCTCGCCAGCAGTTTGAGATAACCTTTGGTTTGTCTACTGTAGCATAAAGCGATTCGCCCAGATATACTATGTCAAATTCATTTCTAAATTTCATCAATTCACCTTTTTGGTTCATTATTCTGATGGGCTTTCCATTGCAGACCTTACGAGCTATTGCAACAGCCTTTTCTGAGGGGTCTATGCCGACTAGACTTGAACCTGGATATTCTCTGTTGACGTCGGCAAGCAGCCCGCCTGTGCCGCAGCCGACATCAAGTAGTCTGCATCCTTTGGAGAATAAACGAGACAGCCTTGTGCTACGACGTACAGCAGAAAGAAACGCATAATGCTCCCAGTCAGTTGCCTGCTCAATAGCATTCACTGTGGAGAACAAAGATGGCTCTCTGAGGGTCTTACCGCATTTGAATAAGTGCTCAAACCGTGCATATTCTCTACTCCTTAATGCAAGATATGAAAATTGTCCGCCAAGATATCTCGGATTCATCTTGTCGATAACCAGCCTCTGTATGCCTTTTTTCAATTGCAGTCTACCTTTCTTTCTAACAAGAAATCCATATGCTAGTGCTGCAGAGCACCATGCTTCTATTGCTGGAGCGTACATTCCCGTCCTGACAATCAGTTCCTCTAAGGTTAATGGGCTCGACGAAAGGTGTTCGAACAACCCCATCTGCCTCCCGATGTGAATCAACCATACGCCGTAAAAACCAACAGAGTAGCTCCATAGCCTTGCAAATTCACTTGAGTATCGTTTCACGTGCAACAGATCACTCCAAAGCTTTCAGATTAAGGGGTCATCCTAATGGAACTTTCTTGCCTGGATTCATTGTAAATGAAGGATCAAACAGCTTTTTGACGAGCGAGAATAGATATGTCACTTGCTTACCATACATCATTTGGATGTAATGCGTCCGAGCTAGCCCATCTCCATGCTCGCCAGTAATGCTGCCCTTGCTCCTTACGACATGCTCAAATACTTTATCTGCAATATTGTGCATCAATTCAATTTCCTTTGTAGAAGCAGTATCTATCAATGGCCTCGTATGCATATTCCCGTTGCCCACGTGCCCATAGATGAAGTACTCGAGTCTATTTTCGCGGTATATATGAAGAAGTTTTGTAGCATAGCTCACAAGGCTGGCTGGATGAACCACTGTATCTTCTATCAGGCCCAACGGCTTTCTGCTGCCGATACTTAGCTTCATGATACTATTCAGTGCACTTTTCCTGGCTTCCCAAATCTTGGTTAGGCTCTTCTCATCTGAAGCATATTCGATTACAGAGCATTTGCCTGCAAGCTCTTGTCTGCAGGCAACTATACGATCCTCTATATCGCCTCCACCTCGATTTCCAGCAAATTCTACAAACAACAAGCACCCTGCTTTTGATTGCTTATCTCTTTGGTACCTGATAACTGTGTGGTCTAGCATCTCTAGGGCAATAGGCGAAAACTTCAAAATCCTAGGTACTGCAAATAGTGCGTTTGTCAGATCTTCAAATCCCAAAACCATCATGTATCTGTGTGTAGGCCTGTCAAGAACCCTTAGCTTGGCAGAGGTCAAGATTCCCAGGGTACCCTCGGAAGCGGCGAAGACCTTATGTGGGTTGAATTCTTCTGCAATAACAGCGTCAAGCCTGTAGCCACATGAATTCTTACTTACACTCGGATAACTACTTTTGATTTCGCGCAAATGTGCCAAAAGCAATTTTCGAAGCTCAAGTATTTTCCCGTCATAAATCTTTGCGCTTGCGAATCCTGTATTGCCGTCTGCATAAACTGTCCTAATTCCTTCAAGAAAGTCAATGGTATTACCATAGCCGAGCGAATGAATGCCACTTGAATTGTTTGCTATCATCCCGCCTACTGTGCAATAATTGCTGCTAGCTGGATCAGGTGGCAGAAATTTGTTCCTCTTTTTGAGCTCGTTATCCAACACCACCTTTACTATGCCTGGTTGGACGGTGACGCTATCTTCCTGAATGTCTAAGATTTTGTTCATGTGTTTTGTAAAATCAAGAATTATGCCATTTGACAATGACTGCCCGAGAAGTCCAGTGCCCGCTCCTTTCGCAGTGATAGGTACTTGTCTAGAATGGCTATACTCGCATATTTGTTGAACGTCATCAGCATCTTTGGGAAATACCACTACCATAGGTTCCATCTGATAGTGGCTAGAATCCACTGAATATACCTGCCTTGTCCAGCTGTCGTCAAGGACTTCGCCCTTTGCAATGCAAAGCAATTCGCTGGCTATATGCATCAGAATTACCCACCTTACACCACTATAACAAATTTACCCGGCTATATCCACGCAGATAGTAAATTTACGCATTATGCCCTCTAGAGGGCTGTGCAGTGCCTCACCGAGCTCAGCATCTAAAATCCAGTGCATCTACGGCTTGAGGAGACTAGCTGAGCCAAGATGTTTCGCTTTACTATTAGCATAATAACGTCATTTCCTGCAAAGATGATTAATGCTCATATTCCAGGTCCGCCTGTCTTTAATTCACCAACCAGAATGTTCTCAAGTCGTAAAAGAGACTTTTCTTTTTGTGGAGCGCCTATATCTCACTGCTTCCAGCATATACAGAAATAAGTTAATTATCAGAAAGTTCAACCCTTTATGTTGTCTACACGAAGAGGGCATGTTGAGCCACATATCAAAGAAAGCAACTACATAAGGGATCTTGTTTTTGGATTCGGCGATGGAGTAAATACGTCGCTTGGAATTGTTGCGGGGGTGGGCGGAGCGATAATAGGACCCGATGTGGTAATACTTGCTGCACTGATAGGAATGTTCACTGGTGCAAAAGCAATGGCTGTCCAAAACTATCTAGCGGTAAAGTCTCAGAGAGAGATACTTCAATCAGAAATAAAGCGAGAGGAATATGAAATGCAGACTATTCCGGAAAAAGAGAAAGAAGAAATAGAGGAAATTTACCAGGCCAAAGGATTCGAAGGAGAGGAACTAAAGAAAATTGTTAATAAGATCACCTCAAACAAGGATGTTTGGCTTAAGACGATGCTGACTGAAGAGCTTGGGCTGAACTTGGAAATTGTTGGGAACCCCTTGAGAGGAGCGCTTGTGATGTTCAGTTCCTTTCTTCTCGGCGGAATTCTTCCGATCATTCCCTATTTTGCCGTAAAAGCCGGTCTGATATCTTCAATAGCCGCCATTGTGGTTGCCATTGCGATTAGCGTCACATCGTCATTCATCATAGGGGCCCTCAAGGGGCGACTGGCAAAGAAAAGCTGGATTATGGGCGGAATAGAAATGGCTGGACTTGGCACCGGAATCGCGTTGGTTGGTTATGGCATCGGCTCAGAACTTGCAAGTGCCGGGATCGTAAGTATTCCAGCATCTGGCTGATGAGACATAAAGTGGCCAGACGTGTACTTCAGACTATTATGTTCGAAGGATCCCGTAATTGCCATACTAGTAGAGTTTGGCCCATATTGGGGATTAGGTGGTTCTCGTATGCATTAATTAATTCTACCATTAAACCATCCCTTGTCTTTGAGATTAATCTAAAGCTACATAAGTTAATGATAATTCCTCGATGGTCAATATGTTAACATATTGACGATATCCCTAAATATGTATGGTCCTTCTAAAGAAGATTTAATAGCCATATTTGCGCGTCTGTTATCATTGGAAAGACCACTTGAAGCAGATATTGACAAAGGAATGGCATGCGCATTTTGCAACAGATCGGTTGATTTTGGTCAGAGTTTATGCGCGGATTGTATGAGAAAATATAATATCAGATCCATTGACCTAGCTAATGACGGCTGTGGCTGTGACAAATGAGGATAAGAGAACGGGTCAGACATTGGTATAATAATCATTTATGTCATGCAGCCACCACATCTTCATCCCCGCTAAATTAAATGTGATCTGGAGTATTATATCCTTTGATATTTGTTTTTGCCATTGTTCTGCTTGGTTGATTATTA
>JALZFS010000077.1 GCA_030861405.1 Thermoproteota archaeon
CCTAAACCATATAGGCATAAGATGAGTGTGCCTTCAGTTAGGAATCTGTCAGCCATGCCGCATCTCTTAAAAGGTGCAAGGCTGGCAGACCTTCCTGTCATCTACTGGAGCCTTAACATTTGGCCCGTGGAAATTGAAAGATAAGTGGCCTCCAGTATTGTCTTCTCCAATCCTTTTAGCACATAGGAAATAGTGACAGAACATATGGACGGGCAAGAACGGCAGGGAAACTTTCGAAAGTTAATCGACCCAGGTGCGGGGTTCGGGGCTTTCGTAGGCAAATTGGGAGACTCATTGGTGAAGGCAATAGACCGCCCTTTGGGCTATGCAGTGAATTGGGCCAGAATATACTCTTTATGGCCCGTCCATCTAGAGACAGGCTGTTGTAGCGTAGAGCTTGGTGCGGCTTCAAGCCCAAGGTATGACTTGGAGCGATACGGGGTTCTTGAAGCGTTTGGGTCGCTAAGACAATGTGACCTGATAATAGTACTTGGAACAGTAAACAGAAAGATGGCACCACGACTTCGTCTTGTGTATGACCAAATGCCTGAGCCAAAATATGTAGTGGCAATGGGAGCTTGCGCAATTACTGGCGGCCTGTATTTTGATTCCTACAATGTATTGCCAGGCATAGACAATATTTTGCCGGCCGATGTTTATGTCCCGGGTTGTCCTCCTCGGCCGGAGACCCTGATCCAAGCAATAATGCTATTGCAAGAGAAAATAAAGCGGGAGCGGCTAAAGTGATAACAATTAGCCGCGACGATTTTATTGTTGTTGGTCAAAGCCTGACAAACTAACAACGTTAAAGAGCTAGCAGAATAATCATATGAGTTCGACTTATGGAATCCTACTTAGGCAATTATGTGGCTAAGGCTTAAGAACAATAGGGAGACGAATGAAGGCGTATGGTCGATTCTATTAAAGAAAAACTGGTACAATACTTCAATGAGGCGCTAGCAATGGAAAATGCAGCAGTTGACAGAAATGAAACGCGGATGAATCAGACACCAATACCGCTCGTAAGACAGCAATTGCAATATCATTTGGAACAAACATTTGTACAGCAAGACCGCCTTAAGACCATCATAACTAACCTCGGTGGTAATCCTACTAGTGCAAGGGCTGCGTTGCCAAAGATGTTACCAATGGATATGGACACTATTTCAAATACAGTCAAGGAAACTGCAAAATCAATGGTTAGTTCCAAAAGCAAGGATAGAATTGATGCAGAGCATGAGCTTATAGAGACAAAGCAGGATGCCATTATCGAAAATGCAGAAATCGTTTCATACAAAATGCTCATGGAGATATCTCAAAAAGCAGGACTGCTAGACGCACTTCCTCTTTTGCAGCAAAGCCTTTTGGAAGAAACGGCAATGGAAAATTTTATTGTGTCTACTGCTCCAATGGCGTTGACAATGTTGTGGCCGGAGCTAATGAAAGGCTCTGAAGGAGAGAAATTAAAAGTAATGCCAGATGGCAAGAATGTTGCAGTGGCATCAGATGGGACTTACGTAAAAGTCTCGCCAGATCAAGTCTACCAGGAACATAGGTACATAAAGGCTGTTCAATCCTAGCGTTAATATTCTCATCAGCCATATCCCTTTTTTCTAATTTATTTACCTTAATAACATAAGCTAAGGAGTAAGCACAACCTTATGTGCCTCACCCTTGCCATCAAACATTTGATACCCCTTTGGTGCCTCATCAAGTTTCAATCTGTGGCTTATAATCTGGGTGGGATCTATTCTGCCTGTTTCTATCATGTGCAGCAGCTGATCGCTATATCTCCTTACTGGGCACTGCCCCATCTTGATCTGGATGTTCCTATTGAAAAATTGCCCAAGTGGAAAGTTAATGTATTCAGTGCTGTACACACCAGCAATGCTTACAGCAGATGCCTTGATTGCCGACTGCAATATCCAATTCAATACCTGCATAGAGTTCATCGGAACGTATGTAGGATTTGAGCTCTTGTCATGATTATGGTGCCCTACGGCTTCATATCCGACAGCGTCGATACATTTTGCACCCTTACCTCTTGTTTCCTGCCTGATTCTGTCAACAGGGTCTTCTCGGTCAAAGTTTATCGGTTCGGCTCCCAATTTGGCTGTCCTATCAAGTCGAGTAGGCCAGTGATCTATGGTGAAAACCCTTGCTGCGCCACGCAACAGTGCACCTAATACTGCAAAGTATCCTACCGGGCCAGCACCAAACACGGCAACATCATCTCCAAGCTGAACTTCTGCCATGTCCGCTGCAAAATATCCTGTACAGAGAGCGTCGCTTAGGAAAAGTACCTGCTCATCGCTTAGCTGATCGGGAATCTTTATCGATTCAGCATTTGCAAAAGGAACTCTCACATATTCTGCCTGTCCTCCATCGTACCCACCGGTAATTTGACCATATCCAAACATGCCCCCAATATCGTTCATCGGGTTTGCCCTATCGCATTGTGACCATTGGTTATTTCTACAGAACCAGCACTTGCCACAATGGATATTAAATGGAATAACAACTCTATCGCCTTCTTTCACTTCAGAAACCCTATCTCCCGCCTGTTCGACAACGCCTGCAAACTCATGTCCAAGGGTCTGTCCTGGTTCCATACTCTTGAATGCCCCATGAAAGAGGTGAAGGTCTGAGCCGCATATAGCAGTCTTCGTTACTTTTAATATCATATCTTCAGAGTGCTGTATTGTTGGTTTTGGTTTGTCATCTATTCTTACGTCTAAGGGACCATGGTAAACTAGTGCTCTTGGCATATGCGTGTCTTTTGCAACATGGTATAAGGTCCTTGATGAGGAGATATCTGCAATGTCAATTGCGATATGCTATGTTGTACCATCTTCCTATTGACGAACATCAACAAATGTTCATCCTTATAATTTGCTTGTAAATGGGTATAACAAAGACACTTAGACAATGTATAATGTATTTTCACCACATGACCAAATGAAAGACCTTCTTCTCATGGTGCTTGAAAAGGGATTGATGAGTAAGTCTGAACCTACAAACATCATTATACCGAACTACAGGTAAAGGGTTGCGTTTTCTGAGCAAATATAACCTTCCACGTGAATGCATAAATTATCGCCCCGGTTAGCAGCCTGATAGGGATAATTGATCCAGAGATAGAAAAAGATTAAGGCATTGGTAATAGTCATCTCCCAAACCTCCTGATTTCTTTACCGCTATTCTTCGACCAATTCATGACAACTACCCTACTTGAAAGATACGTGCCAATATGGCGCTACCAACATAAGTACTGCTATATTT
>JALZFS010000088.1 GCA_030861405.1 Thermoproteota archaeon
ATCTTTATCTAAATCCCGACGAGCTCAAGTTTTCTAGTCGGAATAGTTTGCGTGCTAACCCTCTTCAATGTCTTTAGCGACTATTATGACAAGCAAAGATACTGAAGATATGAGCTATGAGCTAATAAGTGGTATTAGTAACTGACTCCAATCTAGGGATAGGTTTTGAAATTATCAAGCGATTGATCTGGAAGAAGAAAGCTAATTGGAAGAAATGTACTGCTAATATCAACGGTACTCCTCTCCCCATCGTTGGGGTTGTTTTCGCACATACTAGACGTTAGAATAACTGCTGCTATTGCAGTCCTTGACCTTATCCTGTCAGAGTTGGCCCACTTGCTGCTTGACCTTGTCATGTTTCTCCTTGAGTCGCTACGCCGCCGCTTCCTCCTTCAGTGCCGGAGGTGGTGGTTTCATCATGAGCATGAGCACGAGCACCGCCCCCTCCTTCAGCACCTGGCATGATTTCATTTACGCCTATTACCACCGTACTCGTTGGTGGAAATGATATGTCAGTGTTGGTCGGATTGGATAATGCTATGTCTGTAAGTATTGTTGCATTTCCGCCACCGGATGGTGAGGGACTAGATGCAAGGTCTACATGGTAAAGGCAGAGATTCCCTGGCTGCGATAATTGTCTTATTAGCTCAAAGTCGGCAGGCCTGAAGTTTGGCGCACTTCCAATAAGAATTTGAAGTATTGGATTGGCACCTGAATCACATGGCAGCTTGGCAGCAATATGGCCGCTCATTATCATATATGGCGTTGTGTCGTACAAGTGAATATAGCTCTTGGCGGGAATTGATTTACCTTCAAGCAAGACTGTTGCCGAATCTCTAACAACAGTAGTAGTATGGGTCTCATTTGCCATTGTTTGACCACCTGCAGCACCACCGCCGGTCATGTTCATCGTCATGGCGCCAGTGTCTGTTGTCGTTGTTGTTTCTTTTTGTGCACTTGCATTTGTGAAAGCTTCTCCTCCTCTCTCCAAGCTTGCTGCGAAAATGAAGAGTGTGAGAGCTGTTGCAATAGCAAACACACCAAGTTGTTTACCTACCATGGCTCAGACAGACCGTTATTCTCTTTAAAGATTCTAGTACATCCGACGAATAAACTAGATCGTTGACATATTTAATGGCAATTAGATTGAGGCCAATTATTGATCAACTTCTTACCCCATTAGCACATCAATATTTCTCCGTTAATAAGGCAAGTTGCACAAGGATCATCGGCTGAAAAAAATATAGTCTTGTCCAGATCAATATAATATAACTTCCTCGAAGTAGATCAGAAAAGCATAATCAACGTAGGTACCGCTCACGCTTACGTTAAGGCACCTTCGGTTATTGTACTATAAGGAATATAACTATGAATCTTTTTGCAATGAGTGTGAAGCCAAGAAAAATATTGGGTATTCCATATGTCACGGGATTTCTTGTGCTGCAGGTACTGTTCAGTGTTCTTCTGTCGCCATTTAGCCAACACCAAATAGCATATGCACATACCTTCTCAACTAGTGAAAGTGCACAATTCCTTTCGCTTGTCGAGCAGATTAAAGCTGAAGCGGCGTTAATAAACACGAATCTTCAAAATAACGAAGTAAGGCTGGCTCAGGATCATGCACAAAAAGCTGCTGCCAATCTTTTGAACAATCTGAATCTTAGTCAAATTAGGGAAAGAAACAATAGAATAGCAGACATATTGGAGACAACTCTTATACAGCTGAAATATAATGTAACATCACTTACTACCGGTGCTGCCGCCGCATCATCACAAGACCAAATTCCTCGAGATAAGATAGCAAGTATTAATCAGACTGTTCAATCGCTAAATGATGTTTTAGGTGAAGCTACAACTGTCATGGTTGAGAGCCCACAGCAAAACAACGCAACTACTTGGGCGATAGCTCTTTCAGATCTTACCAACACCATATTGAGTAATTATGGAGATGCTACAGGTTCAGCTATTGACCTAACCGATATGTCGAATATGGCTGGAATGGTGGGAGGCGGCAATGGAATGGCCATGACACTTAACGATGGCGCTGCAAATATAGCATCAGCCATGAATAACAGTTCTAATATGAAGATGTCGAGCATTAGTAGGAGTAACATGACTACGATGACGATGATCACGACAGAAGCAAATAACACAACAACCTCAATGACCGATACCTCAGCAACCATAGTTGACGCCGCAGCTTACCAAAGCGCTCAGTATCTGGCAAACAATACCACATTGCAATTGTTCAATGATAGGCTCAAGCCGCTTACTCCAAGTGCTGATAATGGTTCACCAAGCAACAATAATGTAAGTACTACTACTATGTCACAAGCAGCTCACCACAATATGATTACAGGTGATGGTGGCAACGACAGTGCTGATGTTACATCTAAGCTCAATGAGCTTGAAACAGGTCTGATGCAATTAGGAAAGGATATCAACAATAAAGCTTCTGCAAGTGAAGTCATGTCTATTGCTCATACTAGAATACATCCCGTTCTGATGCAGCTGTATGGACTTACCGTTGCAACATAAGTGGGAAGAAACTTTCATCCTTGCTAAATGGGATCCAAACTAATTCTAAAACTTTCTTTTTCTTTGGGATCAAAAAATGATCCCTTATGATTAGTCTCTGACATCTAAATCGAAATATCTCGTTATTCACCACCGCTTTATACCTACCAAAGAGCTACAACAGCAAAATTCATAATTAAGAACGAAAAACCAGTCATCAATTTGATCTCCTTTAAGGGATTATCTTTCTATACCAATAAAATTGGGCCAGAATACGAATAATAGTTTGAGAACATTGTCATTGTTTAGATGTATTTGAAGCAGTAGTAGGGAATCCATCTTCATCAATGGCAGAGCTTAACAAAGAAAGAAAAAAATGAGAGATGGGTCGTACGACCCACCATCCCTACCATAACAGCGGCTTTGCTGCTCTTTAGCAGCGAGTGTTTTTTATACTTGTTTATTTCATTTCAACGCAGCATTTTAGAGATGAACGAAGTACAAATCCACTCAAATACGCAATATTGACAGAATTCACAGAATTTTTGATTACGTTTTTGCACAATGTCAAAAATATCTTATTCTTCTATCTTCTAATTATGTCCTTCATCATACCGTAAACTTCGAGAAACTCAATGCCTTTTGAGTAGTCTTGAATGTATCTGTCATTTCATTATGACCAATCAAGTCTCGTTACATCCTGAACGGCTTTGGTCATTGTCTGTTAAGTATATTTGAGGTTGCTTACCATATCGCTTCGGCTGGCGTTTACGAGAAAGTTCAGGTGAGTTCTTCTCCAAGTCACTGCTGATAGGCAGGACTGCATAACTTCCTACTTATCGGGCTCCTATTACAGTTAGCAACAAGTGCGCTCAATAATATTTTGTCCTTGATGATAGGGAAGATATAGCAAACTAAGGGCAAGATGCTAAGGCCAAGAGTGTTGCTATAAAAAGAGGACGTCTGGGATTTTCATTCGCCTAATTTACCTTGTATTTAATGTTCTATACACATTTTTAAGAATATAAACGAAATACAAATTAGGCATATGATGTATTTAAAGTTGTTTTTTAATGCAAATCCGTGATTCGTTATACAAGAAGGTTTAGAAGTCTTCTTACTATATTAGAAAATAAAGGGAATCTAGGCAAGTATTAAGGCCGATAGCCACCATTTCATATCTGCCATGTCTGCAACTAATATTGCGCCAGAGATTAAAGACAAACTTGTAGAGCATCTTAATGAAATGCTGTCTGCGGAAAACGCGGCAGTCGACAGACTTGATTCAAGGATACAGGAATGCCTTTTGCCAGAAGGCAAGGAACAATTACAACGCCATCAAAACGAAACCCGAGGTCATCAAGAAAGACTGAGGCAAATCATAACAGATCTGGGCGGTAGCCCAACTGATTCCAAGGCAGACCTTCCAACATTAAGATTACCAACGGGGATGATGGCAAAAAAGACCCTAACAGATGTAGCCAAGTCAATTACAGGTGGAGGAGGGGGAGATAAGAATCCCATGCGAGAAGAATTGGAGCTTATGAGGACAAAAGAAGACTACGGGATTGAGCATGTTGAAATTATTGCGTATAAAACGATCATTCAGCTGTGCGAAAGGCTACGTATTAGCAATGCAATTCCACTACTAAAACAAAGCATGCAAGAAGAACAATCAATGGCAAATTGGATTGAAACAAATATTCCAATAACATTGGACAAGCTATGGCCAAGGGTCGAGGCCGCATTAACAGGAAGAAGCAAAGAGCAGGCCGATTCAACCGGTGGAAAAGCTGTGACTGCGTAATTCACTGATGGAGGGGAAGACCCTTTGCGCGGTCAAAACTGAACGTGATAATAGCATAATAATGATTTAGGAAATGCAGGTAGAAAATAGAGGAACATGACCATACACCTGCCCAATTGTACAGCCAGAAGCAAAGTCGACTCTAATAAGGGAAAAACAAATCAATTGTAATAAAATCAACTATGTAAGATGATGATCGATTTGGTGGACGATTTAGAAGAAAATGATAATAACATAATGTACAAGAAACGATGGAGATAACTCGATCAGTAGATTTAAATGAATTCTTATTCGGTTCCGACGAGCTCACCCCAGAAGCTACCATCTCATACAAACTGAAGTTATCTTTGGACTTGCAGTCATCATTATATGATATAATGCCGATACTTTATTGATAGGGAGAGAATAATGATACTCAACATCATTATATCTACAGCAGATAAGGTGTTGAACATCTCTTTTAGGTGGCTAGAGCAGAATCTCGCAGTCAATTTCGTGAGCTTTATCAAAGGGTTTGAATTTGCTATAATTATCATGATGGCAATATTGTTCCTACTAGTTAGCGTAAACATAATGATGAGGCAGTACAGAAGAAGACTGCCAAAGTCATACCAAATAGTTGTATACGATGTGTTTGGTAGGGAAACAGTCATTGATGGCATCAGACAAGAGTTTGCTACATATGATGCTGCAGAAAGTTATGCTCGTTTGTATAGTGACATGTATGAGAGACAGCAATACAAGTTTAAGGTAACGGGCAATTTTTCTTAATGAATGCTTAATTCGCAGTTTGTCTGTTAACGATGATTATT
>JALZFS010000095.1 GCA_030861405.1 Thermoproteota archaeon
GTAACTGCTGCTATAGACAGCAAGTGGTCAGGCCGTTTCACTTGGACTGCTATGATACAGGGTGCAATTATAGCAGCTCTTACCCTGATGCTTGCATTAATTTCTGCCATTACCCTTTTGCCACAGAATCTTGTTGAAATTGTGCTTTCAAGACCAGCAATCGGTTTTAGTAAAGTTACGGCTCTGGCAGGCTGGGTCTCTACTTAGTTATAAGGGTAATTGGCACTGGGTTGACAGCGCAGTTTTACCATCATTTTGAAGTGAGATCAGGCAGACCGTATAGAGGATTACTCAGCATATACTAGCCTGGATTCATCTGATATTGTTGAACCTTGGTATTGCAGCAGCAAGTCTATTGATGGTTTATGCTGGTTATATGGGTGATTTTGCCGCCTCATCAGTAGCAATGGTAGACTGAGCTTGACACCAGAACAAGCGGCGGAGCAAATTCTAAACCCTTCATAGTCGCTGTAGCCGCTTTGTTGCTTGTAACAGTGGTTGGCGCTTTAGCTGAAGGAGCTAGATTTGTCATAAAAAACTTTAGAAAGAGTCCATGACATAGAGCAACAATAACAACCCTTGATATTATTCTTACTCATCTTGTAATTGTCTATAGAATATCGCCTTGATGTGAAGAACAAAAAAGGCTAGAGCTTACAAATTACCGAGCTCTGCGGCCTATCCGTATCTCCAGCTCCCGAGGAAAAGAGAAGATACTATCCCTTTGTCCGGCCCCGACTGGCTGCATCGATGTATCTTATCTTTTAGTTTCTGTCTTCACTTATTCGAGTCCAGCTTGGCTCCCTGCTCTCCTTTGCATTATACTGGATTGGCTGGTGTATATTGTTCCCCCTCATTATTTTCGGAAGCCCATGCGATGTTATCTGACTTTTTTCTACGCCCGAGATTGAGCGATATGTAAAATCTACAGCAGGTGCAAGCGTAATTGGATTATCATGGAGAGTGTAATTTGGATACTGATCGCTTTCCCGCTTGTGTTTTACTTCCTGCCCAGAATTGTCCAAACTGGTACTTATGCTCTTATCAGATCAACAATTATCGGTGGTATTATGATCAGTTTGACTGATGAGATTCTTTGGCTAGAAGTCTATACCAGGAAATTTCCTTCAAATAAATCTCCCGAAATGCTATATCCTGCCGTCTGGTTTGCATTATGGCACATGGCGCCACAATCTGTTTTGCCAAATCAAATGCCCGTCGGTGTTGCATCATTTCTATTCTATGCATTGCTCCTTGGATTAGATCGGGGCTTTCTGTCTTGGAAGACTGGTTCGATAAAGTGTATAGCGGCGGCACATTGCATACATGATAGGTTGGCCCTAAGCGGGTTTACCTTTTTACAATCAAGTTGAATCAGAGTGATGAGAAGAAAAAGATGAGGATAGAGAGGCAGTAATTTTTTTGCAGCCCGCTTATTCTCTTATGTCAAATGGGGAAATACCATGACGCATAGGTCAGCGGCATCATAAGCCGATCCGTCTCCAGCAAGCAGTATATTGATGGTACTTCCGGATTGCCATCCCCCATTGACGATAGTGCTACCTGATTGGGATTGAGACATCATCATCGCCGTCATCATACCAGACTGGGTGCCATTCATCGTCCCGCTCATCATCATACCATCACTTTGACCCAGCATGCCCATTGGAGGCATTATACTACTGCTACCCATACCCATCATACCCGGGGTCATTGTCATCATACCACTACTCATATTCCCCATTCTTGCGCCTCCTCCCATCATCATATCGTGCATCATAATCATGTTATTCATCATCATCATTGCCATATGGTTTGTCATTGTAACTACTGTGACACTTGGAGGTGAACTGCTATTTCCCATATAGACCAAGTTGACTGATACTTGATTATTTCCTGTGACGGATACACCGGTTATACCTACTCCGTCCACCATGCTCATGCCCATCACATTAAACATTGAGTGATTGGTTACATTGGAAGAACTAAAAAGTGACATCTGATGTGGATTCTGCATCATCATTTGTGCACTCGCAGATTCCATAGAAAATAAAGGCGCAAGAACCGCAATGACCACGACCGCTACGCTGCCACCTATTACTGCCCCCAAAAACAGCCTTTTAGGCATGTTCAGTAAATGTATACCTGTCTATATAAATTTGCTAGGGCTATTGAAAAACATTGAAATTATCGTAGGTGTGACTTCTTACCTTTATCCTGCATCTGTATCCCTACTTTTCGATAGTTATGCAACTGAATTCACCATCTTCTCAATACGGTACTAATTTCCCTTTGCAGTTGCTTGCGAATAAGGAGGCCTTAGGTTCTCTATATTCACTATCCGATAATACACAGATGGGCAGTATATATTCACTTTTAGTGCCTTGGGCGATTTGTTGTCTGACCTGATAACTGCGGCTGTAAACTGCATGCCTAAATTGACTGTACTTTAGAAAAAGCGTGGAGGATAACAAGAAGCATATTAGTATTGCTTAAATCATAGCATTTACGTCTTCATTTTCTAGACCAAAAGACATGTTAGACAAAAGAGCGTTCAATGAATTATTGGCATCTGTATCACTTCCATCATTACCTTCAGAGGGCCTTGTTGAGATTATCGGAAATGATCCCGTTGTTGAAACGCCCTTTTTGGCCGGTGAAGCAGTTGCAAGTGCTCTTGCTGCTCAGGCTGCTTCTATCTTAAAAATTTGGGAGATGAGGACAGGCAAGCATCAAAGTGTTAGTATTGATCTTAAAGCTGCGGTAAATTCCTTAACTGGTTTGAACAATATTTATCAATCAGGGCACCTAGTGGAAGTGGGCATTGCAAACGAAGCCACTATGGGATTTTATCCTACTTTGGATAGCAAATGGATTTTCGTGCTTGGATTATTTCCACATCTTAGAGATGGACTTTTGATTTTACTTAATAGTGCTAATAGCCGAGAGGCAATGAGCGAATCTATTTCAAAATATAAAGCACAAGAACTAGAAGATACAATAGCAGAACATGGGCTATCTGGAGGCATGCTGCGAACTCAAAATGAATGGAGGATGCACCCACAGGGTAAGGCATTGCTGGAACTACCTGTTGTTGACATAATAAAGTTAGGCGAAAGCAAGCCACAGCAATTCAAAGATAATAATAATAATGATAATGGTAACGACCGCAGCACTGGCACTAGCAGCAGTATTAGACCTCTATCAGGAATACGAGTAATAGACATGACGCGCGTTCTTGCAGGTCCAATGGCCACCCGTTTACTTGCAGAACAAGGAGCTGATGTTATGCATATCTCTAGTCCTAATCTTCCTTTTCTTCTTTCTGCATTACTTGAAACAGGTTGGGGAAAGAGATCTGCATATATAGATCTCGACAAAGCACAAGACGTTAAGCAACTTAAAAAACTTGTAAGTCAAGCCGACATTTTCGTTGAAAACTATCATAGAAGTGGTTTGTCAAAGCACGGATTATCTCCATTAGAGGTAGCTAATATTAGACCTGGCATAATCTATGTTTCAGAAAGTGCTTACGGGGAAACTGGACCTTGGCAATACAGAAGAGGAGCAGAGCAATTAGCTGAAACAGTTACAGGTATTTCAGCAGAACTTGGTGCAATTGATTCTCCAAAATTATTTCCTGGTTATTTGAATGATTATCTGACGGGATATCTAGCTGCATTTGGTGCTTGTGCAGCACTAATCCGCAGAGCCAAATATGGTGGCAGTTATTGGGTGCGTGTATCTCTCTGTAGAACGGCGATGTGGATACAGGACCTAGGAAGAGTAAATTTGTCATCGGAACAAGGAGAAAAGATAATGACATCGAACTCAATTACTCAAAAAGAGCAAGAATCTTTTGTCATGGAATCCCCATCACCTTTTGGGATAATAAAGCACGTGGCACCGGTGGCTAAGTATTCTGAGACTGCCTCATATTATGAGCTTCCTGTAGTGCCACTTGGTTCCGATATGCCAGTTTGGTAATGATAATTATATGACCAATCATAAGATCTTGACATCCTGTCACAATCCCTTACCTATGGGCGATATTTTTGGATTCAACCATTCTATAAAGCTAGCATAATTTAGTGACCGAACGTCATCCAAATAGTTTGGAAGTATTTTGATAAATCTAAAACCGTTAGCTAGTTCAAATGAAAGAACTGGATCTCTTAATTCTCCCCTTATCACCTTTTGTGCATATTCTAAAGCAGACATCTTATCTGCATGCTCAGAGTAATTAAACAATCTCCCGCCACCTATCATCCTCCTTAGGTTCAAATTTACGACTACCTCTTTTCTTGTATCGTAAAGCATACTTCCTATCCCTTCATGCCTGTATTTTGGATGCGTGGAAATATCTGCACCGTAAAGACTGTCTCCATTAGGGTTATGATTTGTAAACATACCATTAGCAGTAATTCCCTGCCATGTATGTTCTGCATACTCTGGCTCAAGCAATACAATAAGAGTACTAGCTGAACCAACCACAGTGCCATCTGGCTCAACAGCAACAAATTGCCCTTCTGGAAATATGCGAAGATGGCTTTGTAATTCTTCTGGGCGCCATACGTTGCCATAGCGAGCAAGATATGGAAATGATTCTTTTTGCAAGTCTACAATTTTAGGAATGTCCTGATGGGTAGTATTTCTAATCTTAACTCCAGTCTGATGCGGATGTAACAGATCTGTTGTCATATAGTACAGGGCACGTATCTTAGTAGTCGAATATAAGGTTGATTGTGTTAACGATAGAAACACTATAATGTAAAATAATCAGTTGCTGTTCTTTCAGGCGACGCGACTATGGCTGTTGGCGTAGATATTGTAACATAATAATGCATATGATAAAGTGATTCATCTAATGCAGATGATAATTGCTAAAAATTTGTTTATCCCTGATCGATAACCTCTTTCTACATACTGAGACTTCATACATATGCATCAAACTTAGCGTGAACAGTTAAGGATCTCAAAGAGGCATTCGAAGCTTGTATCCCCAGATAAAGGAGCAAAAGCAAGGAGTTGGATATCATATCCCTAAAACCCGTCAACTCGCTCTGGTGGGTTATAATTACATTATGCTTAGAAGGATTATCGTTATGGCACAAATGGATGATGCTTATCGTATTGCCTTTGCTGGGACTGTGCATATCAAGCACAAGTATTTTCCCGGCGGCTCTCCCTTTTCCAGCTGCGAGGACTACTACTACTGCTCCCAATGGCGCTTATAGCAATTCAATACCTACCTCAACAGTGTATGCCAATAGTCCACCCTGTTCAATTACAGATTATGGTAATGACGGTAACAACAATAATGCGACTTACTCTCGATCCTCGTCTAGCGGTGGAATAGTAACAGCAGGGAAGCCCTTGTTCCAAGAGCATATAGTTATTGTTGGTGCGATTCCGGTTAACCAGACATTCAAAAGAGTATCACTCGTTGGCAATGGAACACTGAACTTGGAAAATTCAATGTCAATTCTAAAGACCAATAGCACCAGGTTGGGCAGATGTTAATTGTAAGACAACCTCTGTAATCGGAACTGAGGTACTCAAAACCGAAGATGATAAGGATAATGCAACCTTAACGCTCTATGAGATTACTAGACACAATGTTCAAACCCATACTGAGAAGGGTGTTGTGATTGCCATATTTTACACAAACTCAACCGGCAGATTTGCACCACTTGACGATACAATTGCAGTAGGCACAGCTGACGTAGAGTCAAGCGTAAATACTAACATATCCTTATGCCGTATAATACTGGCATACCATTTGTCAAAGATTGGATGGAATTGCTCATGAATTCGCTGCAGGGATAAAATCGAAGAATATGTACATAGAGTCTATGAAGCAGAGACGTTCGCATAAGCGGATTGTTTAAATCTGCAAGGGTCTTTCGCTCTTGTGTCTATCTTCTTCTCCTTCTATAACCTCAAGAGTAAGCGTAGATCTAACTCCCGGAATCGTTCGTATTGCGGCCTCGGCCTCATTAAGACCCTTCTTAGTATCCGATGTGGTTTCTACAATAATGTCATAATTGAAGCTCTCATTATTGCTGTCATTAACAACAAAGTAGAGTTTAGAGGTTGCATCATGCCCTTTGATTTCGTCTCCGATTGTTTCTTTTGCATCTTCATCCACATCAATCAACATAAATGATTTAGGCATATGTGTAACTGAAACCTTCCTGCTATAGTATGATAACTTTGTGTAGTCCTACTATTTATCAATAGATGTTGTATCCAGAACAGGACTTATCTAGACGATTGGCTTTTCTTCGTTGATGCTGATCCTCCATTTTTGATCTAACCGCACCGCCAAACATAAACCTCACCCTGCATCCTGTCTCATGGGTCAAGTTAAAGAAATTTGGCAAGGAGAAAAGAAAATCAAGGTAACTTAGGCACCTTGGAAATGTTCTCGTAGAATCTTATTTTTGACATCATTATCCGAGGCTACCATATGCAAAGCAAACGTTTTATACTATGAGTTCGTGGCGCGTTCATAACAGTTAGTGTTCGGTATACCTGCATGATAATAACTAATTACATATCTCGACATCTCACAGTGAGAAACGTTAGGATAATTGCAATTATAGCCTGCATCATGATCGGAGGAACAGTAGCATATTCAGCCTATCCAATGTTTGCAAGAGTTGTAAGCCAACCCGGTAATGGTAATAACCCATCCTCTTTTGTTGTTCGTCCAGTAGCCGCAGTGGCCTATAACGGAAACATCATCATTAGCAATAGGACTGAAGGTAATAGTAATAGTAATAGTAGTATTCTATTCCGTAATCAGAGCGATGGTGAGGAGTGGTTAACCTATCATCATGACTTTTTTAGGACCGGGGTTGATTCATATAAACCCGCTTCATACCATAACTCTTCAATTCACGCGAGCTGGACTTCTGACCTCTTGGATGGCGATATTTATGCTGAACCGCTGATAGCTAAGAACATGGTATTCGTAGCAACAGAGAACAATACAGTATACTCCTTTGACACAGCTACCGGGAAGCTTATTTGGCGGACCAATTTAGGATCGCCTGTTCCTCTTTCTGATTTGCCATGCGGCAACATCAACCCGACCGGCATTACCGGTACTCCAGTCATTGATCTGCGTACGCAAACAATATTTGCAGTTGCCTTCTTGCGTGATACCCACAGACATGAATTATTTGGCCTTGACCTTGGTACAGGCGGAATACGTTTTGAAACTGACGTTGATCCTCAAAATTCCAATCCTTTGGTAGAGCAACAAAGAGGTGCGTTGGCCCTATCGTCTTTTAATGATATTAGCAACACAACCGAAAATTCAAGCTCAAGAGGCAAAGCCGGCATAATAGTCTATGTTCCATTTGGCGGCTTATTTGGTGATTGTGGTGAGTACCATGGTTGGATGGTTGGTGCTCCAATACCCTATGTCTCTATTGGTACAGACGACAACTATGACCTTAGCAAGGCTAATGCAAGCTCTATATCTGCCACGGAGACACAACAAGGACAGTCACTATCTCTCTTCTCATTTCAAGTACCAACAAATCGCGAGGGGGCCATCTGGGCGCCATCAGGCCCTGCAATAGATCATGATGGAAATATCCTTGTATCTACTGGAAATAGTGATTCCAAAGGAAATTTTGATTTTGGCAACAGTGTGATAAAACTTCCTCCAGACCTTGGGAAAATCACTGATTGGTTTGCACCTAGCAATTGGTTCGCGTTAAACAAAGGTGATACTGATCTTGGTTCCGTAGGACCAGCTATTTTGGACAATGATATTGGCGATAATGGAAAGAATGATACCAATTACATTACTAATACTACTTCTGTGGTGTTCCAGATAGGTAAGGAGGGAGTTGGCTACCTTCTCAGAGGCGACAAACTAGGGGGAATTAACGGCCAGGTATTCTCTGCAGCTATTTGCGGTAGAGGCGCCTATGGAGGCACCGCATACGCTGCACCTTATCTGTACGTTCCTTGCAGGGATGGGCTAGTCGCCCTGTACTTACAATCTAGTGTCGGCTCGAACACTAATAATAATACGGCTACTACTATTGGGGACTCGGAGTCTCCTGGAACTGCTGGCAGTGCCCTTGTAGATACCAACAAAAACAGCAGTAATGGGGACAATGGTGGTGCTGGTAGTGCTAGTGATGATGATCCTCCAAACAGCAATATCAGCAACGGCACCTACTCTTCATTTATAGTAAAATGGAGAGGGCCATCTTTCAGGGCGGGTCCCCCAATCGTTGCTGATGGGCTTGTCTGGACGGTTAATACTAACAAAGGAATACTTTATGCCTTTGATCAATCAACAGGAAACATAGCGTTTCAACAAGACCTTGGAAATGCAGTGCATTTTACGTCACCATCTTCAAGTCATGGCAAAATTTTTGTGGCTGCATCTAATAAGGTAATGTCGTTTTCTGCCAATTAATTTAGATCGCGGTTCTAAAGGCCTGTATAGGCACGCACAAAAAACTCATCAAAACCCAGTACAGAATCTAGAAACAAAAGGCCGTACTGCAAAAGAATGTCCTATCCAATGCGGCTTTATTAGCAAAAGCGCCGCCATCAATACCTCTCAAGTAGTGGATTAACTGCATTACCCAAAGCATATTAATTTGATCCTATATGAGCATGCAAGAAAGAGGAGGGGTTATATCATGATAATATTCCAATATTTTGTCCAATCCGCAATTTTCGAGGCTATAGCATTTGCGCTAGCTGGTACAGCGGGTTATTTTCTTGTATATAGATGGCGCCAAAAATGATAGGAGTAAAATAAATGGAAAATAGGAAGCAATAGAACTAACTTTCGCCAATCAAAATGACCAATATCTTCCTGCCTCTCGTATAATCTGATCAGAAAGTTTTACCTTCTCGAGGTCGGATGTATGAGTCGAATTTGCATGGGTACCTATGCAAAATAAAAAAGTGTGTAGAGATCACACGCTACTTGCTATCCTCTGCGTCTGCTGATCTTATTATAGGGTTACTATGGTATAGACCTACTGTACAGCTTGCCTTCAAGAGCCAGCTTGTACATTTCAGCTACGTATGGGTTCTTGGCTGGTGTTTCTGCACCCAGTTCTACCAATCTAGCGTATACTCTGACTACATATG
>JALZFS010000121.1 GCA_030861405.1 Thermoproteota archaeon
ACTGTATCTTAATCTTCCAATACTATCCGACAATAGAGAAAAGATAAGTACTGCCACAATGATGTAAACGCAATGGAATTTGTCGACTCAAGTGTCGTCGAACAAATAGAAATGAAGATGATTCGTCCATCTCAATTCGCCACACGGGACAAATTTCAGAGAAATGATCCAGAGTTTGAAACACTGGTCAATAGCATAAGAGAACATAGTCTATTGCAGCCGATATTGATAAGGCCTCTAGAACACGCATTCGAGATTGTTGCTGGTCATAGAAGATTTCAAGCCTGTAGGAGTCTCAGATGGAGATTTATTCCTGCAAAAATAAGGGAATTATCTGACAAGCAGGCATACGAAATTCAGCTTACCGAGAATATTCAAAGGAAATCAATGGATGCAATTGAAGAAGCAGAGGCTTTTAGGAGATACATAATTGACTTTGGCTGGGGGGGAGTAAGCGAACTTGCAAGAAAAATTGGCAAAAGCGAAGAATATGTTTCTCATCACATGCAACTGCTCAGGCTGCCGGACGACATTAAGCACAGGATAGTCAATAATTCACTTAACGTTAGCCAAGCTATAGAAATAGTGCAAATTCCGAGCGACAAACAGCAGAAAATAGTTAGTGATGTCATCAACAACAATCTGACGGTCAGACAGATTAGAGAACTAAAAATAGCATTAAGGCAGGAGGAAGAATTTAACAAGACAATCGTTTCTGGAAAGGATGAAGATCAATCAAGATCGTCTGCCATAGCAAAAAAGACATCCCTGACGCTTAAGATCACACTAGCAAGACTTGATAATTTGATAAACGAAGTTCACACAACTGTTGAGCCTGATCAGCGAGCAGAAATAATCAACTTCTTAATGAATATAAGACTGGGCGTTCATTCTCTCATTGACGAGAGCATACGCTTCAAAAACAACAGAAAAACCTACGTATAACTATAGAGCATGCAGTCTTTTACTATCTGGGAAGGAATGGCGGAACCCATTCCTCTAGGAATTTTTCATAATCTCTACTAGTGTATGCAAGAGAATGGAAAGAGGGATCTTTCATCGGTATAAAGTCATACACTTCGTATGACTGTATGATGTCTCCAAATAGATTTCTATAGATGTCACTTTCTTCATCAGCCGTTTCTTCTGAAGGAAAAGCTTGTACGCATATCCAGTCATAGCCTCCTCTTGTTCGACCGGAAAAGAGAACGAAGGGTGCATCAGCTAAATATTTTTTTAGACCTTCGAGTCTTTTTGGAAGATGTTGCGAAGTCCTAAAAGTTACGAGTACAACTCTTATTACTCGCCGCCTGATCTTTGTCATATCGACTGATATCGTATAGCCGGTTATCACACCTTCCTCTTGCAATCTCGCGATTCTCGACTCGATCTCTTCCTCACTAAGGTTATGACCAAAGCCTCTAAGGAAGTCCCATATCTCTTTACTATCTTGCCTTGAGTTTTTACTCAATGTAGAAAGGATAAGCTCGTCGACGTTATCAAGCATAATTACAGTCATCAGTATATGCATCTGATAAGTTATAGATGTTTTAAGGAAATTTAGGTATACTACTAAAAATGAAATCTTGTTAGGTCGAACTCCTTGTTATTTAAATAATAATTTTATACCATGCACTGGCTATGAATTTCAGATGGTAGTCTTATCCGAGGGAATTGGATACATAATCTTACTTGGGATAGGACTCATCATGGCATTAACTGTGACTCTGCTTGTGAGAGCAGAAACAAAGTGGCTTGGGACCAAAAAAACATTTGAATGGTTTTCTACCGCAGGAAGAAACGTAAAAGCAGGTCTTATTGCGTCATCTGTGGTATCTGCGTGGACATGGGCCGCAACACTTCTTCAATCGTCCACAGTCGCTTACCAGTTTGGGATAAGCGGGCCGTTTTGGTATGCTGCAGGCGCAAGCATACAAGTTATCTTATTTGCAATACTTGCGATGAAGCTCAAGCAGAACATGCCATCATCTCATACATTTCCTGAAATGATTTTTGTGCGCTTTGGTAAGCACAGTCATAAGGTATTTTTGTTTTTTGCACTTATGACAAATACCATAGTTACTGCTATGTTGGTTTTAGGAGCAGCAGCCGCTGTGAATTCACTCACGGGGGTCAATATGTATGTCGCAGCATTTCTCATCCCGGTAGGTGTAATCATTTACACCTTTTTTGGCGGACTCCGAGCAACCTTCCTAGCCGAGTACCTCAACACTGTCTTTCTTTTCGCTGTTGTGCTTGTTTTTGTTGTAGCAGTATACTTTAGCAATCCAAATATTGGCGGCATTTCTGGGATGTTTGCAAGGCTCGCAGCCGCGGCCAGTAATTATCCTGTGGAGGGAAATGTAGCAGGCTCATATCTTACTATGGCTTCTTCAGGCGCCTTGATATTTGGAGTAATCAACATTGTTGGTAACTTTGGAACTGTCTTTGTGGATCAGGCCTATTGGCAGAGGGCAATCGCAGCAGCTCCCCGGTCTGCGTTTAAGGGTTTCATAATCGGTGGGCTTGCCTGGTTCGCAATTCCCTTTACGCTTGCAACAACCCTCGGGTTGTCAGCAGTTGCAATAGGAACTCCCCTTACGCCGGAGCAGATAGGTATGGGACTAGTCGCTCCCACTGCTGCCTCGCAGGTACTGGGAGACATCGGTGCAATATTACTTCTGACTATGTTGTTTACGGCTGTCACGTCTGCTGGATCGGCTGAACTCGTGTCGGTGTCGTCTCTCGTCACCTATGATATTTACAGGACATATGTCGAGCCCTCGGCAACAGGCAGAGGCCTGATGCGAATATCACGTGTTGCCATAGTGGGCTTTGGCATGGGTATGGGTCTATTAGCACTTTTGCTCTTGCAAATGGGCGCAAGTCTGCAATATATTTACCTCGTGATGGGCATACTGATTGGCTCTGCGGTGGCCCCTATAACACTTGCAATCATCTGGAAGAGAACGAATAAAATAGCAGCAACTGCGGGCGCCCTTGGAGGTTTGATATCTGGCCTGACGACATGGCTTATTTCATCCTACATTCTATATGGCATGATATCGGTATCGACAACTAGCCAAAATTTGCCACTCCTCGCCGGCAATCTTACGTCAATACTAGCGGGTGCAATTTTGACGGTGATTGGAAGCATGAGAAAACCTGATAACTTTGACTTCTCGCTTGTGAAACAAAAGATAATGATTGTTGATGCAAAGATACGTCGAGCAGTAGAAGATGAGATCACCGAAGACTACTTTAAGCATTGGTCAAAGTTTGGATATCGATTTGGCCTTACAGTGACTCTTGTTCTTGTTGTGGCTTGGCCTATTCCACTATATCTTTCAGGATACATTTTTACACTACAAGTTTATAGCTTATGGGTTGGAATAGCAGTGACTTGGGCCGCCATGGCCGCGACAGTTATCATACTATTACCATTGATAGAATCTCGTGCCAGCATAGCCAAGGTTCTAAAACAAATCGGTCGAGGACCAATTACACAAATATCAGAACAGGAGCCCTTTACTCCCAATGATTATTCGCCGATCTATAAGAAAAGGATCCTCGTGCCCGTAGATGGGTCGGAACAATCCTTGCGAGCGCTCAATTATGCTGCAACCATTTACAGCAATTCCCATGAAAGAGTACTGGTCTATATTCTGAACATAATAGAATGGGCCGACGAGGACGAGGAATACATGGATGAGGAATTTGCTGCCGCGATGGAAGAGCAGGGAAGGCGAGTACTTCGAAGTATCGTAATACCCAAATCCGCAAGAAACTATCAGAGGATGATCAAGCTTGGAAATCCTGCAAGAAAGATCGTTGAAATGGCGGAAAAGCTGGAGGTGGACATGATAGTCATGGGAGCAACGGGACTTAGCAACCGGAAAGAAATGGGTCATGTCAGCAGCGAGGTGCTGAAAATGACATCCGTTCCAGTTATGTTCCTGAAGTAATATCCGTTCAATACCGACCAAATTGCATGTTCACGCAATTATAAATTGTCAATATAATTGTCTTAGTATGGATATCTTAGAAGGCTATCATTAGCCTATTGTTAAATTCCAAACCGCGTACAGGTAAGCAGTAGCTCCAGGCATGACTACATTTCGGCCGGCTTCCAGATAGCGATGTAGCAACCTAAAAGGAATGAGTGGATCTAAGGTGGGTATTACTACGGACAGTAATAACTTAGTCTGTCCTGCTTCTAAACTATAAGAATAATACCCAGTTAGTTGCTGTCTTCGTACCAGATATCATTGACGCGGTACTGTTAGAATGCTGCGTTACTTTCTGGAGAGTTGATCCCATTATGTGATTCACTCAAGCTGTAGGATCCCTTCCCTCGTCACGGCAAGAATAAAACGAATTGTTGAGCTATGATTTGAGGGGGACTATTGAAGACCTTATCTCAGCATGATCTGCTCAATAGAATGGTGCAAGCATATTACAAGAACTCAAAGAAGGGTCCTGCTGGCCTCAACGCGTTAATCTTGATTTATACAACACTAAAGAATGGCTTTGTTGGTATGACATTTACGATATCACATAGCAAGATTTTCTGCTGGTCATCAATGTTTGTGTTAATCCACGTCTAAATGCAAACCTCTTTTTAGTAATGAGTCAACATATGGAAGAAGAAGATTTGTATCGGCCTGCCGACATCGGCTAAATTTTTCGAAGTCCTCTTAATAAATTACAGTACTGTACAAATGTTAAACTCTGCAATGACAAAATCCAAGATCAATGGCTATTCCGACTTTCAGCACTGGGAATCCGCTTCTGGACCTGTTTTTCACTCTCTTCAACGGTATTGCCGAAGTACCTCTCTTTAGTTCGCCGATCACCGGCATACTCATACTCGCCGGGGTGTTCCTCGCCTCGAGAAAGGCCGGTGCTATGATGGTTCTTTCAGGCTTGATAGGAGCCGGCATCGCTCTCTTGGCCGGTGCTCCCTACGACTTAGTTACCTTTGGTCTATTCGGTTATAACTCAATACTTACCGGGATGGCATTCTGGTCTGGGCCCTTTGTTAAGGCAAACCGGGCCACTCTCTTTATCTCGGTATTTGGTGCAGCCATAACCGCGTTCACTTGGATGGCGTTCTCGCACCTCATGGGTGATCTGTTTGTGCTCAATGGCGTCAACAACTCATGGGCCATCCCCGGCTTTACTTCGTCATTTATATTCACAACATGGGCCCTGATGTTCGCCACCAAGAGGTTCGGACATGATATATGGCCTGCGCCTCCGCCACCTCCTAAAGAAGAGCTATTAGCTGAAAGTGGAAATCCCAGACAAGAGGGCTCATTCAAGTGGACAGCAAAGGAATTCATGATAGCAACATTAAAAGGTGTATCTCAAGTTACGTTTGTAGAAAACTGGAAGACTGGTGTATTTTGGGTCGTTGGCCTTACTCTAGCATTCGAGCTAGCACCATTAATAGCAGGAGTGCAGCAGGACCGACCATGGTGGACTAATGGATATACTTCACAATGGAATCCATTCTCACCTCTTTACTTAGCAGGCCTTATGGCACTTTTAGGTTCGGGGATTGGTGTAGCAATGGCAATACTTAACAAGTTGCCAACCGCGGAAATAAGAATGGGCCTGCATGGTTTTAACCAGGTGCTAGTTATGATAGCTCTGACGAGTTTTGTGCCACTTACACCTCAATCCTTTATGATGGCTATTTTTGCCACAATAGGTTGCTCGTTTCTGATGCCTGCTCTACAGAAGTTCTTTGGGCAATGGGGGTTGCCAGCGCTTACTGGCCCCTTCGTATTTACTGCTTGGGTCTTCCTGCTGGCAACATCCGGCTTCCAGCATATCCCGGCAGGAATTGGATGGTCGAGGCCAGCTTAGGCCAAGTCTACCACCTTGTTTTTATTCCTGTTATCTGTCAAAGGTCGGAGGGAATGAGCATTGGACTCAAGACTTTTTGAAAAATTTTTAATGGAATCAGAGAATAGACTAAATGATCAGTCAGACTCTGAGAAGCTCAGAACCTTTATTGATTGGTGCCTCAAGAATAAATGCGAAGAAGTAATACTTAGACTTAGTTCTGAAGAGAAAGGAGGGTGGTCAAAGAATTACTTTTTGGATTTTACCACAAGCAGGCTCATAATTACGAAGAAAAGCTTTCTCAAAAAATTCGCAGACCTCGGCTACGTTGCAGGTCTTGCTCCCCATTCACATCTTGTCTTACGAAAAGACGTGAATTCTGAAAATTCTAAAGTAGCGGTAACAACACCAACCGCGGAGAAACTTTTGAAGATGCAGGGCTTTTACATTTGGTATTCTGACATTTCAGAATTTATACTTAGAAAAGGTGTCGAGACGACGGTAGCAAATATGTTTGGCAGAGCAATAGTTTCGAACTTTCTGTATATTTTACTGTCTTCTGGCAAGGAATACAATTTTACCCTCCCAGTCAACAAGAACGGTACCTATGAGCAGATACGTTACTGGGTTGGTGTACTTCTTCCATCTTTTTGTCCACCCTATTGACATTGTCTAATATTATGAAGAGCAAATAAAAGACTAAACAGCTATTTTGCCGATGTCGGCAAAATAGCAAACTTAAGCCGCTGCTTGAAACTCTAAAATTGCTATTGAAATACTTCATTTTCTAAGTTTAAAATAGCTCACTCAAGCATCAATTTGAGGAGGTACGGTTTAAAATTGATGCTCGCACCAAGAGAGATGGAAAAAATGTGGATCTGGACAGCAGCCCAGATCGCGGAAGGGCGAAAAAATCGAGGCATAAAGTTGAACTATCCTGAATCGATTGCATACATAGCAAATTATGTAGTAGAGGGAGCCCGTGAAGGTAAAAGTGTTGCAGATTTAATGCAATCTGCAAGGACTGTATTGACGAGGGGAGATGTGATGGCAGGGGTTCCAGAACTTATTCACACAGTGCAGGTAGAGGTCACTTTCCCTGATGGAACGAAATTAGTCACGGTTCACGATCCCATTCAATAGGTGAACGATATATATGGCAAAAAAGAAACAAATCCAAAAAAAAAGAAACCAACTCGTACCACAAGGACCACAAATAGGGAGGTTGCGCGCACTTTGATACCTGGCGAATATATTTTGTCTCAAGATCCCGTAATATGCAACGATAATAGGAAAACAATCAAAGTGACGGTAAGCAATAGGGGTGATAGACCGTGCCAAATTGGATCTCATACTCACTTTTTTGAGGTGAATAGAGCTCTGGACTTTCCAAGGGAGCAGACCTTTGGCTACAGGCTGAACATCCCAGCCGGAACCTCTGTAAGATTCGAACCAGGCGATACAAAAGAGGTGGAATTGTGCGAATTAGGCGGAAAGAGGATCTGTTTTGGATTTAATGGTCTGACCATGGGAAGCCTCAACTCGAGCATAGTGAGGAATGCGGCGCTTGAGAAAGCTAGGACGCTTGGCTTTAGTGGTGCACAGGAAAAGGGGAGGCGGTAGAAAAATGGTTCTCAAGTTAACACGCAAGCAATACACAGATCTGTTTGGTCCCACTACAGGAGATAGAGTAAGACTAGGTGATACTGATCTGATGATCCAGATCGAAAAGGACCTAATTACACCAGGAGATGAATGTGTCTTTGGCGGTGGTAAAACTCTAAGAGATGGCCTTGCGCAGACATCTGGCGTCACTAACAAAAATGGAGCATTAGACTTTTTAATCACTAATGCTGTTATACTCGACCCTGTTCTTGGCATAGTGAAGGCAGATATTGGCATCAAAGATGGCAAGATCGCAGGAGTAGGGAAGGCCGGGAATCCGTACGTCATGGATAAAGTCAATTCCAATATGGTGGTATCAGCTTGCACGGAGGCCACTGCTGGAGAACATACTATATGCACTCCTGGGCACTTTGATACTCATATACATATGATTGCTCCTCAACAATACATAGACGGAATCAGTAATGGTATATGTAATATGATCGGTGGAGGAACTGGACCTGCCGACGGAACGAACGCGACGACTTGCACACCAGGTATATATAATATAAGCAGAATGCTTGAAGCGGTTGAAGATATACCCGTAAATTGGGGCTTTTTGGGCAAAGGAAACGACTCGCATCCATCTTTGGCTACTCAGATAGAGCAGATAGAAGCTGGAGCATGTGGCCTGAAGGATCATGAGGACTGGGGTACCACTGCATCAGTTCTTGATGCATCACTTAGAGCATGTGATGCTACAGATACCCAACTTGCAATCCATACCGACTCTATCAATGAATGTGCCTACGTAGAAGATACCATTAATGCTATTGATGGCAGGACACTACACACCTATCATACAGAAGGTGCTGGAGGAGGGCATGCGCCTGACATCATGAAGATAGCAGGCGAGAACTTTGCACTGCCGTCATCGACCAATCCGACTCGTCCCTATACCAAGAATACTGTTGATGAGCATTTGGACATGTTGATGTTCTGTCACCACCTAAATCCTGCAGTTGCTGAAGATGTAGCATTTGCAGAGTCTAGGATTAGAGCAGAAACAATCGCAGCTGAGGATGTACTTCACGATGAGGGCGTATTGAGTATGTACTCCTCGGACAGCCAAGCCATGGGAAGAATTGGAGAAGTAGTCATAAGGGCATGGCAGACAGCAGATAAGATGAAAAAGATGAAAGGCAAGCTTCCAGAAGAAACAGGCGATAATGATAACTTCCGGGCGCGCAGATATATCGCAAAAACAACTATAAACTGTGCAATTACACACGGTGTATCAGACTATCTAGGCTCACTTGAAGTAGGTAAATATGCAGATATCGTAATGTATCCCACGACATTCTTCCCCGCTAAGCCAAAAATGGTATTCAAAGGAGGATTTATTGCGTGGTCTATTATGGGAGACCCTAACGCATCATTACCAACTCCAGAGCCCGTATACTATAGACCGATGTTTGGAGCAATGGGCAAGGCTGTGCACAAAACTTCATATACATTTATGTCTAGGAGCGCTATGGAACTTGGAGTTCCACAGAAGCTAGGCCTCGAGAAGGTTGTCCTCCCGGTGAAGAACTGTAGAAACATCAGCAAGAAAGACATGATGTGGAACGATGCAACACCGAAGATTGACATAGACCCAGAGACCTATGAGGTAAAGCTGGATGGCAAAATAGCCACCGTGGACCCTGCAAATGAGCTAGCGCTCGCACAAAGATACTTTATGGCATAATCAGAAGCATAAAGCAAGCAGGTATGGGTAGCTTGCCACCATCTTCTTTCCTTTTTCTTCATTGAAATACCTTTATCTTTATCTTTATCTCTATTGCTCTTCTACTTATGTCAACAAACCCTAATTTTGGCGTCTGGAGACCAATGGCGGAAAATGTTGAATTCAATGCTTTGGAATCAAATTCTAATGCAGTAATGGCTGTTGCCGACACAGTACGGACGACTCTTGGACCAAAGGGGCTTGACAAGTTGCTTATTGATCAAGCGATGAACAGGCACGTATCAAATGACGGGGTTACAATACTACTTTCGCTTAAAGCCATTCATCCGGTGGCACGAATGATTGTGGAGATAGCAGAGCGTCAAGAGCAGCTGGTCGGAGACGGGACAACGACTGCTGTGGTCATGTCTGCAGAGATGATCAAGGAGGGAAAGCGCCTGATAAAGGAGCTAGGTGTTCATCCTACCAAGGTAGCTGAAGGAATAGAAAATGGAGTAAAACATTCGTGTCAGCTTCTAGAAAAGGAAGCAAAACGCATTTCTATAAGTGATGCAGAACTTGAGCAGGTCGTTACGACGTCTCTAGCTTCTAAGCTTGATGGCGAAAGACTGGCAAAGCTTGTCATCATGGCACTGAGAACAGTTGGGGAAAATGCGAAGTACAATGGCCAATATGATTTCAATAAGTCAATAATGGTAATACGTAAGACCAGCACCGAGGATCAGGTGGTAAACGGCATTGTACTTGAAAGAAAAAGGATTGATCCGGAACTTCCAGCAGACGTAAAAAATGCAAAAATATTAATCGCAAGGCTTGATCTCAAACCTATCAAAGAGTCGTGGATAAAAGATAACAACAAATACCAAGAAATACTTCTCATGGAAAATGATAGGATAGCGAAATCACGGGAAATAGTAGATGCCATGGTGGCGACCGGCGCGAACACTATACTGATTGCATCAACGGAGGTTGATCAGGCTGTAGAGGACATCCTTGTTGCTAGGGGAGTATTTGCGGCAAGGATATCCACAGAGGAGATCGAGTTTCTATCGCGTTACACTGGCGCCAGGGCTGCGAGAGTCATTGAGGATCTCAAGAGATCAGATATACTTGGTACAGCCGAATATGTTCGCGAGGATGAGGATAACGGCATAATATACATTGAAGGAGGGAAGGGCAAGAATATGGTTACCCTAATGGTTTCTGGAACTACAAAAGAGACTTCACTTGAAAGGTGGAGAGCTGCCATCGATGGCGTGAACGCTGCAGAAGCAGCTTTGAATAAAGGGGTCGTGCCGGGAGGGGGCGCTGCTGAACTTCATGTTATAGATAAGGTCAAGACTTTGCGCCTTAAGGGGTTGGAACAAGTAGGTCTTGAAGTGGTGGCTTCTGCGCTAGAAAGCATAATGCGGCAGATCTTAACTAATGCTGGCTTTAACGGACTTGAAAAGGTGATGGCAGCAAAGGCGTCGCCGCCGGGATACGGCATAGACATCAATACTGGCGAAACGATTGATATGTGGAAGAGAGGTATAATAGATCCGTTAATGGTCAAGACAATGGCACTTGGAGCAGCCGGTGAAATAGCCAAATCCGTTCTGAGAATCGATAGAAATCTTGCAGCAGAGGACCTCAGCCAACAAGCCCTCTCGGAGACAAGAAGGTGATTGCTTGATGATCAAGATAAGGCACTGCGTGGAAGAATCCAATGTAGATGACAACATGAATGTCATCGATCCAAATAAGATAAGGCATGTTACAGTCGCTGGGGGCAAAATTGTGTTAATCTCCGGCTTAATCGATCCGCTATCACACTTGAACCTTGACTTTGCGGATCATAGAGTAACAACCTGTATAATTGCAGATAGGTTTGAAGTCGGATCTCCTGTAAAGATGGACAGTGATGGATTAATTTTTGCCAATGTCCTAAAGTCTTGCTATCAAAGTTATGGATATGTTGATTATACACAACGGCTAGAGGATATGATAAAGGCAGTAAAAAGAAATCAACAAAAGAAAAAGAGCAACGACACCGGAACATCAGTAACGGAAGTATAGCAAAACGATGATTACCATAACCTCAGTAATTGGAAACCTATACCGTGATCCATCACTGATAAGCCAATATCAACAAATGTCATCGCGGTCGTTAACTGAAGCTCTACGGATAAGTAGGATGGAGGCACAACGGATAAGAATGCGTAAGAGGTCAAACAAGGGCACAGATATCGCGCTCACCTTGTCCTCGGGTACAAAGCTGAGACATGGAGATGTGATCATGCTTTCAAATGATAAGATGATAACAATTGAACTCGAGCCTGAGAACGTTATTGTAATACGGGTGAAAGACAATATACCAGATGATCATATCGTCGACGTCCCGGTAAGAATCGGGCACGCAATCGGGAACCTCCATCGACCAATTAAGCTTGAAGGCAGAAAGATCTACTTTCCAATACAAACAGATCAGGAAATTGAAATGTTCAAAAAGATCTTTGGCCACCTTCTAGATCACGTCGAAATAAACCACGAGATGATAGTTTTTGAGCCGGAAGAAGGCACGATGGATGTACATGAGCACTAGCGATAACCTTGATGGTCAGCATCGTCTTGCCGTTATGGATGCAGGTGATTTGAGCATGATGCAACTGTCAGACTCTTTTTTTCCCACAGGAATGTATTCCATGTCCAATGGCCTTGAGGCGATATTCTATAGTGGCAAGAAAATCAAAGCCGAAGAGCTACGAGAACTAATCAAGACGTTGCTTGAATACCAAATAGGGCCTGCAGATTGCACGGCACTTGGAAACGCCTACGAAAATGCTGCGAATTCGAATCTTTCAAGGTTGCTTGAAGTGGATAGAGCTATATTTTCAATGAAGCTTGTTCAAGAGATCAGAGATGCATCTATTAGATCCGGCACACAGCTAATTCGATGTATTCGATCATTCTCCCACGACAACATCCTTGGGGAATATGACGATGCAATAAGGGGCGCCCAGGCGTTTGGACCCTATCCGGTGGCATTAGCGGTTGCCGCCAATGCACTATTAATTCCTAAAAGACGGGCTGCGCTTATGATGCTCTATTCCTTTTCTGTAAGCATGGTTGGTGCGGCATTACGCCTTGGGATGCTACAGCATTTCGAGGGTCAGAAGGTGATAGATGAGCTCAAACCTGCAATAGTCAATGTGACAAACGTAAATCTTAACCGGCCCCTTGAAGGTATCTGGCAATTCGCTCCGTCGATAGACATAATACAGATATCTCACGAACGAATGAATTCTAAAATGTTTATTACATGAGTCAGTACACATCCGATATGATGACGACTAATGCAAAGAGAATTCCAAGACTTGGGATTGGAGGTCCTGTAGGCTCTGGCAAGACTATGTTGATCGAAAAGATTGTCCCACTGTTGGCCTCTAAGGGCTACAAAGCTGGAATTATTTCAAATGATGTCGTTTCAAAAGAAGATGCAGATAGAATGCGCCACAATTTGGCAAAGGAACAAGGAATTCTCTCAGAAGACCTGGTGGTGGGGCTAGCAACAGGTGGCTGTCCACATACTGCTGTACGTGAAGATCCATCAATGAACATATCTGTGATTGAAGAAATGGAATCTCGATACAATTATCTTGATCTTATAATAATTGAAAGCGGCGGAGATAATATTACTACTACCTTTAGCCCTGCTCTTGCAGACTATTTTATTTATATAATAGATGTCTCTGGCGGAGACAAGTACCCGCGAAAAAGGGGTTTAGGAATAGAGACATGCGATCTGCTGGTTATTAACAAAATAGACCTAGCGCCGCACGTTGGAGCCGATCTCGGGGTCATGGAAAGAGATGCAAGAATTGTGAGAGGAGATAAACCATATGTTCTTGTAAACTGCAGAACGGGGCAAGGCGTTGCGCAGGTCGCCGAACATATCATAAGAGACATATTGTTTGAGTCTCCGCCAAAAACTGTTGCCAAAAACTGAAAAAGCATGCAAGGAACCGAGCTAGAATACTATACTCCAAAGCACGTGCCCCCTGAAGTACTTGCATACGGATCGAACCTCGCCCAGTTGGGAGTAGGAAAGGCAGGCAAGATAGGAGCGCTTGTGCTGAGACTTGAACAAGATAGCAGCACTCGGAAAACTTCTGTAAAAGAGCAGTATTCACGTGTCCCTCTTTATGCTCAGCGTGCGCTGTATCTTGAAGAGGCACTGCCAAATATGGCATATATGTATATTATCTCGCCATCAGGTGGAATACTGCAGGGCGATAGGTACAGGATGGATATAACTCTCCGAAACCGTGCCTTTGCCCATATTACTACACAAGGAGCAACCAGAATATATAGAATGGAGAAAAACTACGCAACCCAGATAGTAAACATAGACGTCGGAGACGGTTGCTACTTTGAGTATATCCCTGATCAGGTTATCCCATATCGTGACTCTAGGTTCTACCAGGAAGCTAACTTGCGTATACATGATAATGCAACAATGCTGTACTCCGAGGTTATAACGCCAGGGAGAGTTGCAAGCGGAGAACATTTTCGTTATGATATCTGTTACATGAAGGCTATTGCAAAGGATCAAAACGACAACTTAAAGTTGACTGACGTGGCCATGCTAGAGCCCAAGAAGCGCGATATGAGAATATTCGGGGTATTAGCAAATCATGACGTAACAGGCAACATGTATGTTCTTACTAAAAATAGTATTTCAGAGATCAGTTTTAAAATAAATGAACACCTTCAGTCTACAGAAAAGGTATATGCCGGAGCGACGACTCTGCCAAATAGGTCTGGTATCGGAATAAGAATGCTGGGAAAGACAGCAAGCGATGTAAGACAGGCTATTTATGAAGTTGTCAGGATTGTTCGCAAGATCATTTTGGATGCTCCCTTCAGCGGAATCAGGAAGGGATAACCATTCTCCTTAATATCATTACTACCTTCTGCTGGTTATCCAAAATTCGCTGACCCTTACTGAATGATTTTTTTCTTTTTGGTGCTTCTCCGCATCCCATTTTGTATCAAAAACGCAATCACAATTTTCGCACCACGCGGTAACACTTTTACGATGCTTATCAAATGCGTTCATGCTACTGCCTACTCC
>JALZFS010000143.1 GCA_030861405.1 Thermoproteota archaeon
CCTACCTTTCTCTGTAATATGAAAAGTACGTGTTTCAGAATTGTAAGATATCAAACCTGACTCCAGCATCTGATAGCAATATCTATTTGCTCTTTTGTAATTTAGCATTACATTTTGCATAATTTTGGTTTTTGTTATTCCTCCTGCAGGCTCTGACTTTGCAATAGCCTCAAGTATTAGCGAAACAATAGCAAAACTACTTCTCTGTTTCATGGATTGGTGCTCTCACTCTCCTCTTTGTCGAGAGAAAGATTGTTATAAAGAAACCTTAACACTGTTAAGCCAAGACGGTTAATACAAATCATGTTCTCTCCAATTGGTCAACATTCGCTAAAACCATGCCAAGGATACTCTATTGCAGAGAAGGAAGAGGAAGTTAATTTCTGTTAAGAGGATATATAGTCACTTTATTTTTTATAGCTAGCGATTTTCTAAATACCTTTTAGTTGGATTTTAACACGGGTGATTAATAGGAATCTACCTTATCAGCGCAATGACAGCTTCATTTCAATTATTGATATTATGTAGTACATATGGATCCTCGTCTATTCCATCTAAAGAATATAGTAACGAGATTCCAAAGAGAGTTCTTTGGAGGATTTAATAGACTCATTTCACCTATTTGTAATCATTTTGTCCTATTTGGAATGATTACACTATTAGAGAAAGCACAGAAACTATCTAGCCTAGATTGGTAATTATCCATGCTGCAATGATACTATGATGCAAAGTAATCATTTGATGTACCGTTATCTTATCGGTTCAATGCTTTTCAAAAAAATATTACTAAGTTATAATATACTATATTATGCATAATTAGCAGAGATACATCTTTTGTCTTCATCAACCAGAGATACATACTTGTGCGAGGTTTGTGGCAGAGGCTTTGGAAATAAACAGGAGCTTAGAACCCATCTAATAGAACACGATCCTGACAAGGTTAATGAAAGAATGGACAGGGTAGCCTAATTAACACACATCTCAATTACGCAATCAAACGATGGGCTTTGGCAAGAATAAGAACCGTTGTTCTGCTATCTTATCCTACAATCCTAAAATTATATTATTACCTATAATTCAATTGTAGTGAAGCAAGAAAAGAAAAGAAACTGGCTTACTTTTAACAGGAATGCCGAATTGTATAAGAGTACATTCTTGGTATTTAGACAGGTCACTGAAAGCATAGAGGTGCACGATAAAATAGGTGACAGGTTGACAAACAACCCTTCATATTTCAGTATAGCTAAGGATAAGCATTATCTTTTAGATAATGGTCAGGCGTACCATCGGGTTTTGGAGGCATAATTATGTTTATTGAACCGATGCAACGTTTTTTCGTATTATCATCATCCTCCTCCAATAGATAGGGAACAAATAGATGGTTACTTCATCAGTAGGTACTTTATTTGACTCACTGCTATGGGGCTTTGTCGCAAGCATACCCTTGATTGCTGGCGCCGTCCTTGCATCTTTTATCAACCTCAAAAAGCCAATTATCGCATCCATTATGGCATTTGGCGCAGGAGTGCTCGTAGCAGCGCTAACCTTCTCTTTAATTGAAGAAGCCTATAATCTTGTCAATGACATTGTACCTGTAGTTTTAGGGTTTGCACTTGGTGGATTGTCATATAGTGTAGTTAACCATATTTTAAATAATAAAAGTGGTACGAAAAATAGAAAACGTTCCCATGGTGAAAATGCAGGTGGAGGAAATGATGCTTCTGGCATTGCACTAATGATAGGTTCGCTTATGGATAATATTCCAGAAAATATGGCATTAGGAATTTCAATTGTTGCAGGAGGAACTGTCAATGTGGTACTAATTGCTGCCATATTCATTTCCAACTTTCCGGAAGGTTTAGCTTCCTCTCAGGGCATGAAAAGCAATGGTAAGAGTACAAAGCAGATACTTTTACTGTGGGCAGTTGTTGTTGCCATTGGAACTGTTGCTTCAGCTATTGGCTTTTCAGTATTGGCAAATGTCAACAAAGACATTGTGGCTATTGCTCTGTCCTATGCCTCGGGAGCCATTTTGGTTATGCTAGCAGAATCAATGATTCCTGAAGCATTTGAAGAAGGTGGAAGTAAAATAGGGCTTGCCACAATGGCAGGCTTTGCAGTAGCGTTTGTACTAGGAAGGTTGGGCGGGGGATAAACACAAGAGCAAATTAAGAGGGAAAAATTACCGAGTGAACAGGCGTAATGCACATCTCTGCTCTTTTGAGCTCTGGTAAATTCGAGTCAAGCCATCATTTTCCGTTTCTAAATTAACATTAACTTTGACAGATCTATTCATAGTTTCAAATCTTGTTCTGTTGAAAATTTCCTTATAACTCCTATCTGACGCGATAGCCAATGAAGAAAAGCGACTCAAGGAACTTATACAATGCTCTACAAAAAGAACTAATTATATTATCATGACATCTAGCTAAATCTATGAAGAGTTTGATTAATTGCAATTCTTACAGCAAGTACAAGAACAAAGAAAAGAAAATTGCCACCAAGAACGGAAATGGGAGTTTGAGTTTGTAATAGCATTGAATTTAATCCAACTGAGGATGCAGTAAATAGTCCCATCTTTAGTATGGCATTAGCAGATTCTAACTCCAAAGCAAACAATAGACCATTAACAAAGGATTTCTTGCTAGAATTGTATCTGCTACCAATCAGTAACTTCTTGGGTCGGGTATCTCTAGAGGTATCATTACTAGCATCATCATTAGTATTCTCTATGGATGTTTGGTCAAAGGATCGAAAGGTAGCTCTGATACTAAACATTAAAAATGGCTTGATCGCCTGAATAATTGAGATTATAACTATAGCAATAGCTATTGCATCAATTATTGATATTATTAGTTGAATAAAATCGTTAAATGAGGATAGTATAACTGGAAAAGAAAATGGTAGCATTGTGAATAGGATCAAATGAAAAATTTGCAGCAAAGTCTCAATATCCCCTCATGATATATCAAGGCAATCATGCTTCAGACGTTGATGAACTAGGTCTATCTGTATCTTGTTTTTGATTCATTCTTTGATGTATGCGTCCTGAAGAGGACGCAAGGCCTGGATTATTATTAGCATCTTCTGAAGCATTCTCTTCAGATGTTGTTAGAAAACCAAGTTTTCTTTTTCTCCCTTCCGCACTTTGACCTATCTTCATATCGGCATGTCTATCAATCTCCTTTGACAAAGACCAGCTGAGCACTATTCTTATTCCTACAACTACAGCCAAGATGGTTAACTCTGTGACAGATGGTACTAAAACAGTTTTCAAAATATCACTACCCACTTCAAAATCAAGTGCCAACAACATTCCTCGTGCCAAGCGCAACCGGATAGTTTCCTTGTCGTGTGTTTGTTGCTCAAGTGGCTCTCTTAAAATTTTAATAAATGAAATCAATGCCATAATGGCTGATATGCCAATAATGATTCCTGCTGCAACATCAATTGCAAATGTAATATATCCTACGTAGGGTCGGATAAGGTTTTCAAGACTTTGACCTAGTATTCTGGTTGTTGATGAAGAAGTCGAGGAGGACAATGAGCTCCCATCCTGTGACTGTGCTTGTTCTTGTGCTTCTGCCACTGCAGTTGCAATGAGGACTGAGATTATAAAAGAAACAAACACTTGCAGCATTGCTTTTTTCATCATTCTTCTTTTTTCTTCCTTGGAAAAAGGGTAGACGCTAAACCTTAAGAGAGTTATATGAAACTTAAGGAATAGGTTTGGAGATTTGAAGCAGAAATTAGCATGAGTCTATCTTCTTCCTCATTGACCAAATCCGTAGTCAGGATATCAGAATTATTGATGTCAAATGAGGTATGGGAAGAAAGCGTGTTATCGGAAAGACAATGCCTTAGAAAGCATAGTTCGTTAAGTATATGATTCAACCATATTTATCAAAAAGCAGAGTATCAAGTTGTCCAAAGATATACTTTCACATATTACAAAAAACATCCTTGAATATAGCTGACACCACATAATGTGAAAAGTGTCCTTCTTGCAGCCATACTTTGTATGATCGAGGTATCGAAGTATTTTGTACGAAATGCCAGGTCAAGGATGGACATTGAAAGAGATGATAAGCTTGCGACCTGGGCGCCAGGAGCTAGCAGATATATGCATTAAGTTAAGTTACCATACAATGGCTCTGTTGCTAAAGACGATTGCATACTCGGCAATTCTCGAGCATGTATTATAGGGGACTATGTCAGAAGTCTATTCTAAAACTTTTATCTTTCATAGAATACTTGCAATATCGACTCTAAAAAATATGAAAATGTGGAAAAATAAGCGCGGTTTTCTTTGGGTAATGCTTGGGCTGTTTATCATAAGCTTATCATTACATTGGATCTTTGCATGGTTTGCTTATGTGGATGATGAAAAGGACCACAACCAGCCGCTTCAGTTCAGCGGTTACTTTAACAGAACCTTTCGTGATACAATGGAGAACTGGCAATCAGAATTTTTACAATTAATGTGGCAGGTGGGAGGTTTGGCATTTCTATTGTATGTAGGCTCGCCCCAGTCAAGGGAAGGAAGTGATAGGCAAGAAGAAAAAATTGATCTCATACTCAAAAGGTTGGATCCGACTCATGCTAAGGAGATAATTGAGGAATTAGAGCAGAAATATCCAAAGAAGTAACAGTACTTCTAAGAAAGGTAGACGAACAGGGACGGGAGGGGATATATACATGTACAATACATTATGGAACTTACAGATTACTATAGGCAGATCAGTACCGTTCTTCTAATGAATTGATAGCATCAGACTAATAACAACATCCTCGAATGATCTTAGAGGAGGAAGATAGTATTTTATGGTAACAGATACAGGATTTACATGCCCAAAATGCAGGTATAAATTTGCAACTGCAGAATTAGCGGCCAAGCATCTTAGAAATGAACATGTAGACGGAGCACAGACAGAAACTGCAAAGATTGAACCAAGTCACATGTATTAGAGCGAACGATTTACAGTAATATAGGCTGTATGCACGGGTGGTAGTTATAGCAGCGCGATCGCTTTTGCAGCTCTTTTCATTGCTAATATAGATAAAACCATTGAACCTAGTCCTATGCGTCTGCTCCAATGCCTGAGCACCCTTTAGCTTTTAAACTTCAATGAGCTTTGTACGAGCACCACCATAACCATGCGCTCCTGTTCTATAACTAATAATAAACAGATAGTGCATCATTAATTATATGGCTAACGAAAGTAGAGATAACCCTCAGCAAATTCCAACTGAGCAAAACGAGGCACAAACTAAGGAAATGATACAACAACAGAATCAGACTCCTGGTGAACACAGAAGCGAAAATGTGAAAGACTTTCCCGAAACTGCTGCAGTAGCCAAGTTATTGGAAGGACTTAATTTTCCAGCAGACAAGCAAAATATAATCAACTTTGCAAAGAGCCGCAGTAGCAGCATATCAGGTAATTCCGATCAGGCAATGTCAGCATTGCAAAAAATACAAGACAAATCATATAACAACCTGTACGAAGTAACTGAAGCCACAGGCTTGGTCTAATATCAGAATCAAACTCTTTCATTTCTTCAGAGCGTCCTAGAAAACCGCTTACAGCAGTGTTGCTCCATATATGATAATCAGCAGCCGAGGCAAAGTTGTTGCCATACTGATTCATTATGTACAGAGATTTGCTTGCTGCATCAAAGTATCCAATGATAGGCTAACATAGATTCTTCAGAGTACTCACTAATATACGGCGTTAACCGGTTTATTGAAACAGCAAGCCATAGGAATTAAGATATCTTGAATCTTGAATTTTTAACAAGATTCAAAAGCTTTCATAAAATAGCTAAGGCCCGCCGCCAACTACGAATTGTGCTAATTCGTTAATACTCAGATCAAGAGTAAGCTCTGCACCATTGTATGTTGCTACATGTTGTTTTGGTATGATGTACTGTCCTCTAGAGCCAACAGTCTCAATATGAAGGGAATCGGCGGTGTGAGCAACCACATTTCCTATAGGCTCTCCCTCCTTGGACCTGACATTCTT
>JALZFS010000165.1 GCA_030861405.1 Thermoproteota archaeon
CCTTTATAGCTGTGGTCAAACCTTCTAGTTCCTCCTTATCGTTGATTTCATTCTTTCTTTTACACTCTATGCCAAGAGAGCTCAGTTCGATTTGCAAATAGTTTTCTTCCTTATTTCGTGGTCCTTCTGGTGCTGCTATCACCATGGTTTCTGCCTCTTCCACATAATGGTTTAAAAATGCTTCGGAGGGTAACTGCTTGGATAGAATTAGTATTAGGTAAGTAAAACGCCGTACATTTGATGTGAAGCTTATGACGCTGTGTCTTAATGGCATCCCGGGTGAAATATGTGTACCACGAATGCAAGTAGAATGAAAAGCTTACTGCCCTGCAATAGGAGGTATGCACAATGAAAGGAACCGAGGCCCCTCCCACAGGTGGGTATCGCGATTGTACGGAAGAGGGAACTTATCGGTGCGCGTGCTGTACTCGTAATCTCTATGATGCATATGAACTAAACTTCGATTCTGGCACAGGTTGCGCGACTTTCTGGGCTCCTATAAAGATAGACGAGTTGAAATTAGTAGAAGACTACATGTTTGAAAGGCGGAGCATAGAGGTTCAGTGTAGCAGCTGCAATGCAATCCTTGGACATGTTTTCTGGCAGCGATCGCATTCTACAGGCAAGAGATACTGTATCAACTCTGAGTCGTTGCAGCTAGGACAAAGAGAACAGCTACATCAGAAAGAGAACAAAGAAATGTAATAGAAAATGCAGATCAGAATTTAAATTGTTGAAATTGAAAGAAACTGAACTACAGCTTTGCATGTGCACTTGGATCGAAATAATGACCGGTGCGGGTATCACGCTTTATCTTATACTAGCCATGTATGACTATGTTCTCGCTGGCGTAGCCGCGGCTGGATTATTTGCTTCATTGATTGGATTTCATTTTACTCTAACTTTGATTTCCAAGCGAGATAGCCTCATTACAATCGACGAAACTAAAAGAACAAATTAAAAGCTAGATGGAAGGACTGTGTTATCCAAATGAATTGGAAGTTGTCAAAGGGAATTCAATTCTCTCAAGTGCCACCGGGGGAGCTAGGTTATTGATTTACCGTCCTGCCTCATTATTGGGATCAAATGAGTGATGCAACGGAACGGCCTTTTTCTGTCTTGCTGTGGGTCGTGCTGGGGGAAGCAAACTGCTGAAGAGATTCTGTATTGCACCATATCCATTTGTTAACTGGTACTTCAGTCACCATATTCTTCATTTATATTTTGTCCGTACTTCATACGCAGTTTACGGACTTTGGGACTGATAACGTAGCTGCAATAAGGCGCATCCTGATGGTTTTCATAGTAATTCTTATGATAATCCTCTGCCGCGTAAAAGTTGGTAAAAGGGGCAATTTCTGTGACAATAGGATCCTTGTATACACCTTGCTTTTCAAGCTCGTTTCTTGATTTCTCAGCAATCTTTTTTTGCTCCGGGGTATGATAGAAGATGGCAGATCTATATTGTGTGCCAACGTCGTTACCTTGTCTATTAAGGGTAGTTGGATCGTGTGTGTGCCAGAAAACATCAAGTATCTTTTCAAATGATACAACTTTAGGATCAAATTCTATCTGAATTGCTTCTGCATGCCCTGTTCTTCCTGTGCATACCTGTTCATAGGATGGCTCTCTGACTGTTCCTCCCGAGTAGCCGGGCAAAACAGAGTTTACACCTTTCAGTCTTCTGAAGATTGCTTCGCTGCACCAGAAGCATCCATTTGCAAGGGTTGCGATCTCAGAGTCTTTATTCATGTATTATTGCTGGCAACTCCTTTCCCTTTGGAATAAAACGTATAGATAATGAATTTACACAATGTCTTGTATCTTTCTCTGTAAAACCTTCTCCAACAAATTCATGTCCTAAATGTGCCCCACAATTTTCGCATTCTACCTCTGTTCTTATCCCATCAGGGTCAGGTAAGCGCCTGATAGCATTTGGGAAACCTTCATCGAAGGCTGGCCATCCACAACCAGCATTAAACTTACTTTTGGAGGAAAATAGTGGCGCGTTACACCTTCGACAGATAAAAGTTCCGTCTTGATAAAAATCGTCATACTCACCAGTGAAAGGAGCTTCTGTTGCTTTATGTACTATCACTTTCTCTTGATCTGGTGTAAGTTCGTTATACTTCATATCTTCTAATGTCTCCCTATCTATTTGTGGTCTCAAGTACATATATTTTCTTGTCTCTTTTTGGTTATGTGCTTTAACTTATCATTTAGAAAAGAAAGCTGTCGAGGCATCGGGGAGTCATTGGCTATTGGCTAGCATATGTGTCCTTTTCAAAGGTAAAAGGCATGTCAAGATTGTTTACCAATCTCTTGATTTAGAAACTTAGCTATGCCCTCAAGCTACCTTATTATTTCGATAGGGCCTATCGGCTCTAGAAGTAGTCAAACAGACGTCAAACCAGGACGAGGAAGAAGAATATTGTGAAAGCAGATGAGAAGATTCACGTTCAGGTTTCGAGGCGCAGGATAGAATCTCCAAAATAAAATTGGTAATAGTCTACGGCATACAAAATTGCTTTCTCTATAGAAAGACAGAGGTCGGCTAAGAGCTAACTGATATCCTGTCTCATGAGGGATTCGTCACATTACTGTATCTGCTGCATTCCTCTTTCTCGCAGTATCTCATTGAGTATCGAAAGATCGTATATTTTTGAAAGATCAGGTCTACTTCCCTCTCCAAGGAACCCAATATCAAATGCATCATTTGCCGACTTGAAGAGTGATTGCTTTATCGGATCATATGTCAGCTTGAGTCTAGAAATGCCCTCTCTGTATTCATCTTCTGGGATAGTGTTGCCTGTAAGCTTGTAAAGCTCTCCATTGAATACATGAAGTGCTTCGTCTGGATTGTTATTTATCCAACTAGTTTCATTGAGGTGTGCTTGCAATAGCGCCTTAATTGATTGTGGATTATTTTCCAAATAATCAGTCCTGGCGATGATATGAGCACTAACAAATTGGCCAGCGGGCCACAGATCTCGCTCATCTACTAATATCTTGGCATTTGCTTCCTTGACTAGCTTTGCTCCCCATGGTTCAGGCACCCATGCGCCATCGATTTCTTTCTTTAACATGAGCGTTACAATATCTGCAGTTTTTGCAGGTATTACCTCAACATTGCCGCCGTTTTCGTTCGTCTTGTAACCATGTTCCAGCAGATATTTTCTCAAAGCCACATCCTGAGTGTTGCCAAGTTGAGGCGATGCAAATTTCTTGTTTGCTAGGTCTTGCGGCGAATTAATTCCTGCATCATTTCTTACAACAAATACCGCTCCGCCACTTGCCGCCCCGGAGATGATTCTCAAAGCTTCACCCTTTGATTGCACATACCCGTTGATCGCGGGGTTTGGACCAACATATGCGACATCGATCTGGTTTGCAAACAGTGCTTCTATGGCCGATGGACCCGCACTGAATAGTTGTGTCTTGACTACGATACCATTGTCACCTAGTATTTTCTGGAAATCTCCTCTACCCAGACCTATTACTGCTGCCGCGTGGTTAATGTTTGGAAAATAGCCAATTCTTAATGTACTTTGTTGTTGCTCACGTCCATGTACGATAGTTCCTCCACTGCCACCTTCATCGTTACTATTTTCGTTGCCAGAGCCAACAACGCCTTTGCCCAAACCCAGAGAGGGACCAGCAGGTATTATACCAGATGATGACGCAATAACCCCAATGAAAATCGCGGCAGAAATGCCAAACTTGATGGTATTTCTCATTAATGTACCGGTGATCTAAGCGGACAAATAATATCTCATCTTTTGACGCAAAGAATGCAATATCTGTGCAGAAATATAGCAGTACTTATGTTGGTAGCGCCATATTGGCACGTATCTTTCAAGTAGGGTAGTTGTCATGAATTGGTCGAAGAATAGCGGTAAAGAAATCAGGAGGTTTGGGAGATGACTATTACCAAT